>CAZCZY010000091.1:0-3420 GCA_964503525.1 uncultured Candidatus Saccharibacteria bacterium | reverse complement strand
GTGATGCCGCGTTCGCGCTCAAGGTCCATCGAGTCCATAATTAACGTTTGTTGCTCGTCTTCTTTGGTCTTGACGGTGTGCGTTTGTTTGAGCATGGCATCCACCAGCGTCGTCTTGCCATGGTCAACGTGCGCAATTATTGCGATATTGCGAAGATTGGCGACAATTGGAGCACCCGAGGCTGACTTGGGCGTGTTTGCGGTTGTTTCTATAGACACAAAAGCAGAGAATGCAGTTTTTTTTGTGAAAAGTCAAGTTTGACAAAGTCTAACTCACAAAGTACGGTTACCACAAAGTTAGCCGAACACTATCCATACTATTGGCGGGTCTCCGGAGACAAAACCGGATAGGCTATTCCCCCTATAAACGGGGGTTTTTAGTTTGTATGGAAACGGGATTTTTCTTTCGAAGTCTTCTCACCATCATATTTGCCCATTGGTGACCATCACGTGCCTGGCGCAATAAGCCACAAATTGCGTCGGCTAGTCGTATAAAAGAATTTGACTCATCCCGTTTAACACCTCTAACCTTTCTGATTTTTAGACCTAAGTGGCGGAGTAGTTTTGTTAGGCGCCGAGTTTCAGTTTTTCTGAAACCATCAACAAAAATTGTTGCAATGTATAAAAATCCACGCATGTGTGTATTTAGCGCATGCGCGATTGTGTGCGCTGTTAATTCTAGATAATCTTTTGAATCATAGTAAGCGCAATAAAATATTCTTCCATCAAGTTCGGACAGTGTAAAAACTCGGTGTATTATAGTGTGTTTGTTGATAAAAACTTGACCCATGCCATTTGGTAATACGTTTCGTTGATATTTTTTCAATATCAATCAGCTTTTTGTTAATAGATTCTCGATGGTCAGCAATTACAACGGCAACAACAACAAAGAATACGCCGCCTGTGTCTTGCCCTGACTCATCGACGTAGACATAAAGTTTCTGCATGGCTCAGGTATGCCATATCAATCCTTAAAAAAAGATTAAAAAAACCCATAACTATCCACACGGCCGGTTGTTTGCTTTAATGGTGCTGTATTTCCTCAGTAACGAACTAATCTACTCACCTAAACAACACACCTGAACGGCGCATCATCAGAACCATTTGAGGTCGCACCAATGCAATCGGCACTCTCCAAAGAAGTGCAAGCATACCTAGCGAAAAAGGCACAAGAGCGGTTACCGACTCCCGATGCCTCCAAGGAGGTAGTGGATGCCTTTATGCAGGAGGAACTCCACACACTCAAACTCAATGCCGATGCCATTCGCGCGGCGAGTCAAATCCAAGACAATAAAACTATCAAGGAACTTTCTACAACGAACAATCGTCCGCTGTTGGTTAGGGCCACACCAACCGCCGAGCAACTCAGCCAAGAATTAGAAGATACCTACGGCATTGTTTTGGATACTGGAACGCTCGCGACTGATTTGGAAGCAGCACAGTTGCGCATCGCTGAGGCAGAAGTAAGTGCAGAGTTAGAAAAACTGGTGGCTGGTGGTGAAGCGGACGCAACAAGTATATTGGAACTGGCCGAGCAAAATCACGCCGCGCACGCTGCCACCGAGCACGACCCCAAGATTTCGACAGAGCAACCAACCGACGCCGACAAAATAGTCTGGAAAGAATTGCTCAAAGAAATGCCAGCCTCGACGCGCCAAGTATTAAAAGATATGCGAACGCAGATTGTTCGTGTCGTTGGAATGCGTAACGAAGAGCTCGCACAAGTTTTGGTAGACATGAAGGATGCCGCGATCGCGTTTGTCGAGGATCAGTGGACTAAGGACTTGCCAAAAGCCAAGCGTCTAGTTGCAGAAAAAATTATTCAATCCTATTTTGAGAAGTTGACGTCGGGTAAAGGTATTAAGGAGGCAGCCTAGACTGTCGCCGCTGGGGGAAAAGTCGGTGAAAATCAGGCAGTTTGGCCACCTGGAGGCCTGTGGTATACTCCTGGCGCTTAATTCGTTTAACTACACACCGAGATGGCACTCGATATGATGCTCGTAGGCAGCAAAGTCAAAGCCTACATCAAGTCCAAAGACGCCAAGACAAGTGGCGAGCTCTTGGAAGAACTTAACAAGATGGTCGCAATGATGCTCGACCGCGCGATTGCTCGCGCAAAGGGCAACAAGCGCACCACTGTTAAGCCGCAAGACGCTTAGTTAGTCAATGCCGCCAGAAAAATCTGGCGCTTAGTTTGCAAACTAAAACAAGACCGCTGTCGCGAGATGGCGGTTTTTGTTTTTTGGCGCTTAAATGATCCCAAAAAAGTGCTATTGACATAGGGTGCAAACTATGCTTCAATGCCATTTCCCAAATGGGATCCTGTCCTTTAACTGATGAGTCTGAGGCTCGACACATGTCGTGTTTGAGTGAGGGACGAGTCATAGCCAAGGAGTAACTAACATGGCTAAGAAGAACGCCGACGCGATCATTCATGCCCTCGGCATGAACCAGACCTTTATGCAGGACATTGTCCGGGAGATCAAGAACCTTGGCGGTACCAGCGAGCAGATCGTGGACCGGCTTTCCACGCCCGGTACCCAGCTTTCCCGCGACTTCGCCAAGCTCTTCATGAACGGTGCTGGCATGACCCCAAAGCAGGGCCTCCGCGTGATCGTCGACTACGGCAAGTCCCTGGCCGAGATGATCGCCGCCGGCAACTACGACTGGAAGAACAACGACATCAACGCCAAGCACTTCAAGGTCGAGGGAGAGGGCCAGCAGGAGATCTGGATCGAACTGATCCACTTTGGTCGCGTCATGACGAGCGACCAGGTAATCACCGAGCTCGACAAGCAGGGTCTCCGACCCGCCAAGATCGAGGAGCTCCTCGCCCTGGGTGCCCAGCACCCCGACGAGCAGCGCAAGTACTGGATTGCCGCCCTCGGGTCGGTTTCGCCGGGCCGCTACGTCGCGTGTCTCTACCTGGATGGCAGCGGTCGCTACCCGAGCCTCGACTACTTCGACTCTGACTGGGATGGCTGCTACCGCTTCACTGCCGTCCGCAAGTAACGCCCTTGGGCCTCGGTCCCTTGGCACTTAACACAAACTTGGACCCCCTGGTCCTTCACCCCGCCTGGAAGATATATCTTCCAGGCGGTTTTACATTTTTGCTGATAAAATAGTCAGTGGGTTTGCTGGCAGCTCAAGGTTACGGCTTTGAGACTCGCAGCCTCGCTTTTTTCTAAACTAGAATCGCTCTGGCTAGGGCTTGGACGAGTATGATTAAAAAAGAGCGAAGAATGAAGAAACTTGGTGTGAGACGACTAGGGGATTTTAGGTCCCATAGACCGATACAGCCCTGAGAGTACTCAAGGGGCAGTGCCACGGATGGCGTCTCGCGCAATTGACGGGTCGATTTCGCCGGACCGCAACGTCGCGTATCTCAACCTGAATGGCAACGATCGCAACCTGAACCTCA
>CAZCZY010000090.1:0-11291 GCA_964503525.1 uncultured Candidatus Saccharibacteria bacterium | reverse complement strand
ACTGATACAGCTGTGCCAAGCCAAAATTTGTAGACTGATCAACGATGATCGTGTTAACCGACGGAATATCGAGTCCATTTTCGATAATCGTGGACGCTACGAGCACGTCGTATTTTTTCTGATAAAAATCATCCATGACGTTTGCAAGTTCGGTCTCGGGCAGCTGACCATGTCCAACGCGAACGCGTGCTTTTGGAACCAAGCTCGCAATTTTCTGCGCAAATCCATGGATGGTTTCGATGCGATTGTGCAAAACATAGACTTGACCGCCGCGCTTGATCTCATGCTCAATAGCCGACTTGATTTCGCGTTCGTCGTACACGGCAACTTTTGTTTCGATCGGAAAACGCCCGGGTGGGGGAGTCTCAATCGTTGAAATGTCTCGAATGCCGGATAAAGAAAATTGCAGCGTGCGTGGTATGGGCGTGGCAGACAATGACAGCACATGCACATTTGAGCGAAACTTTTTAAGACGCTCCTTGTGCTCGACGCCAAAGCGCTGCTCTTCATCAATAATTATCAGCCCAATATTTTTGAAGGTAATATCCTTTGAGATTAGTCGATGCGTGCCGATAACGATGTCAACCGTGCCAGCGCGTAGTTTTGCGATTGTTTGTTTTTGCTCCTTGGCCGAACGAAATCTAGATAGCACATCAACCGTAAACGGAAAATCTGCTAAGCGTTTTGTAAAGTTTTTAAAATGTTGATCAGCCAAAATCGTAGTCGGCGCCAAAATAGCGCATTGCATGCCATTAGCAGCACAGGCTACGGCGGTTCGTAACGCTACCTCTGTTTTACCAAAGCCTACGTCACCAACCAATAAGCGATCCATGGCCTGCGGACGCTGCAAGTCCAGCCGAATTTCTCGTATCGCACGCAACTGATCGGGTGTTTCTTCGTACGGAAAAGTCTTGGCAAAGTCAGCCTCCATCGACGTCTCAGGCTTAAACTGAATGCCCGCGTGCACTTGCCGCTCGGCGTACAGGCGGATCAATTCTTTGGCCAATTTTTCGGTCGACTCTTTGAGTTGTGCTCGGATCTGTATCCAAGAAATTTCTGAGAGGCGGTGGATCGTCGGATTGGCCGCGCCGATATAGCGCGACAATTTCTCAGCCGCTTCGACGGGAACATACAGGCGATCGCCTTCTGAGTATTGCAAAACAAAATATTCTTTTTCTACTCCTTGTAATAAGTTACGAACCATTCCCAAAAAGCGGCCAATACCGTGGTCAAGATGTACGACGTAATGGCCAGCCTCAAGATCACCCACAAAGGCCTGATCAAAACGCTTGACCTTATGTACCTTGGGAGGTTGTACTGCCTCAGGTCCATATATTTCTCGGTCGGTCAAGACTAATAATTTTCCATCGACGTCTCTAAAGCCTGCTAAATTCTCCCGCAAAACCCCAGTCACTTCTTCAACGATGACGGATTTTGCATGTGAACCAATGGCGTTGGAGATTTTTTCTGGATCAGAACTCAATAGCACTACGGAATATTTTTTCTTAACGTAATTTTTTACTTCCTCTTGTAAACTTGGGAAGTGTCCACGGAAGAGCGGCGGTACCGAGAAACTTAAAAGGTGCGTGTCTTCCGTCGTTTCTTCTAAAAACGCATGGAAGCTGACACGATGCGCGGCCTTGGTTGCCAGATTGAGCAACTCCCACTCGGCCTCGTTTTTTTGACCGAGCGGATCGACCGACGTTTTTAGATCATCCGGATCATCTAGGACAACGGTCCACAATTTTGGTTCGCCAATATATTTAATGAGTCGTCCGGTGCTGATTACCATCTTGAGTGGAATGGCATGCGCAGTTTTTATAGTCGCCGTGGCTTTTTTTGTTGCAATATTAAAATGTGTAATTTTTTCTACGCTCGAACCAAAAAATTCTATGCGAACAGGTTGCTCATCATGTGGAGAAAAAAATTCGACGAGTTCTCCGCGACGAGCAAACGTACCGGGCGATAGGGCTGCCGACTCGGGCTCAAACCCGAGTTCTTCGAGTTGGTGAACGAGTTTTGACAAACTCATTGCGTCGCCCACGCGTACGCTCAGTGTCATTTCCTTGAAGCGCTCAGTTTGCGGCAAACGCTCGGTCAATGCTCTGACCGGCACAACAAAAATGCCTGGTTGGTCCTGTGTGAGCTGGTGCAGCACACCCAGATTTTTAAAACGTCGCAAACTTGGAATTTGAGAAAGTTGCTCTGACTCTGGGAGTTCTTCGTACACGGTTACCGCTGGCTGCGCCTTAGACGTGCTGGTCGACTCTGCGGCAAGGTGTCGCAACCAAAAGCGTAATTCGTTCGCCCAGATTTGCGCGTGTTCATTATCTGGCGTCACGACTAAAACCGGACCCGCAAGTAAATTGCGCGCCCCAGCTAGGACATAGGATCTGGCGGCTTCCGTCACGCCACTAAGTTCAAGCCGGATGGGCTTGGTTTGGCGCTTTTTATTAGTTTTGAGTGAAGCAACCAGAGCCTCTAAAACCGGTGTTTTTCCAGGCTCCATCGTTATCTAGTACAAACCGTACATCTTTTTAAGCCAACTGTCAACTTTGCCCGAACATCTTCGCTCGCGAGTTGTGTCGCTTCGCTCCAAACAACTCGCTCGCGCAAATTTCTGGCCGCCCCTTTAAGCTCACGGGAAAAGTTACACAAAGGAAAACCGCCGAACGAGATCGTTCGGCGGTGGTTTAAAGACTAGCAGTTGGCCTTTCGAGTGATGACGTAGCAAGGATCGAGCAGTAGCTGATCTCGACCGCGATAAGCACCTGCTTCGTTGACGGTCCACAGGAAACCCCAGAGGCTCGATCCAATGTAGGCCAGGCCGCACAGAGTTGCCATGACCATAGCCACTTCTTCGGTGAAGCGAGTGAATCCCTGCGTCAAGCTTGGATCTCGCATGACGGCTTCTGCGGTGAAAACGACGGACTCACCGGTCGTCCAGTGCTCGAGCGGAAGCCAGAGCAGATAGCAACCCGTAGCAAGTCCGATCGCCACGAGTACGAAGTTGTCGTGAAGTTGGTGTTTGCGAATGTACGACCAGATCATCGGCTACCTCCTCGAGAAAGAACTGCTTAGCCAGAAGGCAAAGCAAAAAAGTATTGCAAAAAAACGGCTCAATGTCAATCGTAGTCGATAAATGAAAACCCCGGGTACAGATGTACTCGGGGTTGTTGTGAGTCGGCGCGATGGTCGACTCGTGTGTGAGCTTAGCGAGCCCGGCGTGTGCGGGGCTTGCTGTCTTCGGACGAGCGACGGGATGGACGATCGTCGTCCTCCTCATCCTCGTAGTCCTCGTCATCGTCGCGGTCGTTATCGGCCTTGACGATGATGAAATTGATGCCACCGTTGCCAGGGTAACCTTGCTGGTAGCCGGGCTGGATCATGTAGCCCGGCGGGAGGATTTGCTGCCCTTGGAAGACGTAGGCCCTTCCAATGCGCGCCTCGCGAATGGCCTGGCTCTCGTGCCATCGGCGCATCCCTGGATCCATGGGGACCCATCCCTTGCCCGGCTGGTTCCAGTAGTACGTAGCTGCGTACTGCGGCACTCCTTGGGGAGCGTTGTACGAGCTACCATAGCGGTTCCGCCCAGACTGTATGTTCAACAACATCCCGTCTTGACCGTAGTAGTACGGTTCCCAGTCACTGTTGGAGGGCACCTGGTACTGCCCCGGCACGAAGCATCCGCTCGAACCGCTCGTCCGTACGTAGGTGAACGAGATGTTCGTGTTGCGGAGGATGCGTCCGACAGACCGGCCAATGCTCTTGGCATTGTCCTGATGTCGGTCGACGCGCTTCTCGGCCCAGTTCTTGTGGCCCTTGTCCTTGTCGCCGGCGAAGGCGGTGGAGGGGATCACGAAGGCGATGGAGACGGCGAACACGACGATCAGGTTCATGTGTGACTTCATTTCGTTGCCTTTCTTTAGGCCTTCGTGGCCTAGGAGGTTGTTGGGAGGTTGTCGAAGAACTTTCTTCGTGGGGCTGGCGCGGCTTAACCCACACCTTGCCTCCAGAAGAGGAGTAAATTAGCACAAGCCTGTGGAAAAGTCAAGGGTGGCCATAGAAGCTCACCAATCGGGCCAAAACCGTGTTCTGAGCGATTCTAGATTGACACTATCCTCCGTATTTGCTATTATTTTGTGTTCGACCAAGTAAGGGAGGATTTGGAAAGTTTTACGAAACGAACACCGACCAAGGAGTATATTAAAAAGTGAGGCGCAAAAGGGCAGTATAAGCGCATAAGGTGATAGCGGGTCCTTCCTAGGGTCCTGTTGTTGAGTCATGTTGGCGGGTTTCCTCCTTTACCTCCAACGGTTAATGACCTAGAACTGTTGTTCTAGGACGCTCAACGGCAGGACTTTGGGAAGGACTTTTTTGAAAGGAGGTAGCCATGCCGCGAGAGATTCGATCGCAATGCAAACCTTGTCGAGGTCGTGGAACAGAGGAGGTAGCCTGCCGTGACTGTAACGGCATAGGGGTTACCCTCACCGAAAAAAGTGGCAAGCGTCGCTGGCGCAAGTGCGAACACTGTCTTGGAACAAAACGGGCGCTCCAAAAGTGTTCGTGCTGTCACGCAAAAAGTCCCTGCCCGTGCTGGATTCTCTAAGAGGTTGCGGCGTCGCGCACAAAGCAAACAACGGGGACGAAATAGTTCGTCCCTTCTTTTTTTGCGTGCCGCTGGCAACCTAAGGTTGGCTAGTTACGCGCCGAGGTCGCTCTTACGCGTCCAGATCGCTTTTAATCTGTGCCGTTGCGCGATCAATTAAATTGCGTACGGTCGGTTCTTCCTCTGGCAAAAACTTTGATAAGACAAATTTGTCCGTATCGATTTTCTTTGTGCCGGCGCTCAAAATACCGAGACGGTATCGTTTGAAATTCTTTGATCCTAGATGATCAATCACCGATTGGACCCCTTTGTGACCAGCCGAACTTCCCGTTTCTCGTACGCGCATCACCCCAAGGTCTAAATCCTTGTCATCGTGAACTAGCCAAAGGCTATCATTCTCGATATCAAACTCCTTTTGGAGGCGAGCAACGGCAGCACCAGATTCATTCATATACGTCAGCGGTTTGGCTAGCAGCACCCGATTTCCTTGAACATTGGCTTCTGAAATTTCGGCATATATTTTTTCGGTTCGTTTAAAAGGCGAAGCGCCGGTCTCTTGTCGAACTCGATCAAGCACACGAAAACCTAAATTATGACGAGTGAACTCGAATTTTTTCTCGGGATTTCCCAAGCCGACGATCAATATCGTTTTAGTTCGTGTCATAAGATCAACGCACTCTGACACATTTTGCGTCCCATTGCAAGGGCACGCCTAAATATGAGCTACTGTGTGCAACAATCCACGTAGTCTTCGCCAAGAACGAGAAGCAGATCTGCACTGGATTGATTGGGGTAGCGCGTACTGGTAACGACACGGGCCTCAATGCCAAGCTCGCTCAGCTCGTCAAGTAGTTGTTTGAGCGTCTCGGGCATTTTTCCATCGGTATTATCGACGATAAATGAGGCCTGATAATCGTCGGTATCGGCATCGGAGACCGCGACAATTTCTGCCGAGGTGGTAAGCGTATTAGATAGCGTTGCGGCAATCCCCGTCGTGGTCGTGCCATTTTGGATTTCCAGCGTGGCGTTTTCTGCCGCTGGCGGCAATGCATCAAACATACGCTCGGCATACGCTTGGATTTCTGCGAAAGTCGGGTCGTTGGGCGAAAGTACCGATACATTGACGCCGCCAATCGATACCGACGTGCCGTACACAAGTCCTGTCTCGCCTTCGTCAATCACGCGACTTTTGATCGTATCCACATTGATCTCGCTGGCGAGTTCGTACAGTCGTTTCATTTCGCCGATCTGTACATTGGTGCGCACATGTTCGCCGACACTATTGAGTAACGAGGAGATCGTACTTAGATCTGTGACGGGGTTTAACTGTAACGCTTTACCGCGCAATGACTTGAGGACTAGTTGCGTCCGGGCGGCCCGAGCAAAATCTCCACCCTCTGGTCCCTCAACGTATCTGGCGCGAACAAAATACAATGCTTCCTCGCCATCAAAATGGGTTGGTCCTGCGTCGTACTGTATCCCATGTAGAAAATCGTAAAATTCGCGTGGCACATCAACCTCCACGCCACCAAATTCGTCCACGATTTTTTCAAAACCTCTAAAATCGATCACAACATAATACGGAATATCGAGCCCGGTGAGTTCCTCGACGGTCTCGGTTGTAAGTTGCACGCCACCACCCGGATACTGACCTTCCTCGCCGGTGGCAAAAGCCGAATTAATTTTGTTTTGTCCAAGATCGCCAATTGGTACGAGCAAGTCCCGTGGAATCGACAACATTGCAACTTCTTTTGTGCTCGGTTTTAGCGAGGCGACGATTATTGTATCGGTTAGATTTGGACCGTCATGTCCTTCACCACCATGGCCGAGCAATAAAAAATTAACGCGATCTTGTTTTTCGCCAATCAGCGGGTCAGTGTCACCAAACAGTGAGCGCAACGACGCAAAAAAACCCTGGCCGTTGTCGTCGCCAAATAATCCTGCACCACTCGTCAGCATCCGCGCAGAAAAAACTGTACTCGCAACGACCAGTAGTGCTAATGACAAAACTGTCACACGCAACGCCGTGCGCCGACCTTTTCGGCGTTTTATTTTTTTGATCTCCAACGGATTGGCGTTGAGCATGCTACTAACCGAACTGCCAGATGGAGCGGTTGCAGCGACAGCAGTCGCGTCCTTTTTGCGAAGGGCGTCGAGACTTGGATATTCTTGCATTGCCGGTTAGCCTACCGAGTCGCTAGTGGACAGTCAACGCATGGCCGGCGCGATACAATTACGTGCACAGTCGCAAAGCTACCTTGTTCGTGTAGCAAATCGGTGGTACGCTCGTAGGTTGATGAACCCCAACTACCCTGAAGCCGTAGTGCCACCCAGCACTCGCGGCAATCGCGCCGGTAATCCACAATCTCGTGGAGTATTTGGGCGTTTCTTTGGCGCCGCAGGCCGTTTTATCTTCGAAGTAGTCAAAGTAGTCGTAGTGGCACTGGCGATCATTATTCCGGTGCGTGTGTTTCTATTTCAGCCTTTCCAAGTTAATGGTCAGAGCATGCTGCCGAGCTTTGAGGATCGCGACTATCTTGTAATCGACGAAATCACCTACCGTTTTAGGGGTCCAGAACGTGGAGAAGTTGTGGTATTCAGGTATCCCAAGGATCGAACCCAGTTTTTCATCAAACGCATCGTTGGTTTACCAGGCGAAACCGTTCGCGTTAAAGATGGATCTCTATTCATAGTAATGGACGGAAAAGAATCGAAATTAGGTGAGGAGGCGTATTTGCCAAGCACAACTGCCACTACAGGCAACGAACAAGAAGTAGTTTTGGGAGAGGATGAGTTTTTTGTCTTGGGCGATAATCGGTCTGCTTCGAGTGACTCGCGCTCATGGGGAGTTTTGCCGCGCTCGGATATTGTTGGACGTGCGTGGGTTCGTGCCTGGCCGTTTAATCGCGCGGCAGGAATTGATACACCCGAGTATGACTTTCTTATGCCGTTAGAAAGTGCACCGTAAATTATTTTGCTACTCATTCAATTAATTTTTTGATCTAAAAAAAATGGACCAGCCAATACGCCCAGCACAAGGACCAGTTTTAGCACCCGTCGATCCGAGCGCGCTTGAGAAGCGGCGTTTTAAGCACACACCACCAGAAGGTTTGGTGCCAGGGACGATGGATCATTTGCAAGAACGCTGGCAATTTATCGACTGGATTTTGTTTGCGGCCGAGTCAACCGCATTAACGCACGAGCTACAACGCATCGAGACACCCGTTTTGGAAAAAGTTGCGGCGCTCACCCGAGCTCTGGGCGAAAACAATGACATCATTGAGGAGCAATTATTCCGCGTGAGTGGTAAGGGTGGTGATGCGGTGGCCTTGCGCCCGGATATGCGCCCGGGAATTGGTCGCGCCTTTGCGCAAGATAAATTTTCTGGGCAGGACAAGCCCTTGCGATTGTGGTATGCCGGTCCGCTGTTCCGTGTCGTGCCGCTCTCGCCAGGAAATTACCGGGAATTCAACACATTTGGTTTTGAAATGATTGGCGAAAAAAATCCAGTGCTCGACGCTCAGGTCATACAGATGGCCTGGAAAGTTGTTCGTACCTTGGGATTACAAAACATGGTGATTAATGTAAATACCGTCGGCTGTTTGGATTGTCGACCAGAATATTTGCAACACCTCAAAGAATATTATGAGACGCGCCAAAATGCGTTGTGTAAAAAATGTCGTAAGCGCCGAACCTTGAGCCCGTTGCAATTATTGGCGTGTCAGGAAGAAAAATGTGTACGCCAGGCCAAGGAAGCATCACAAATCGTTGATCACTTGTGTGAACTGTGCCATCAGCACTTTACACAGGTCTTAGAATTTTTGGATAATTTGGAGATTCCGTATAGCTTAAATCCGCAACTAGTGCTCGAACAGGAGTACTACACAAAAACCGTCTTTGCGATCATGCCGGATAAAAGTGATAAGTCAAAGGCGATTTTTACTGGCGGACGCTACGATGATTTGATCGAAAAAGTTGGTGGCAGGCCTACGCCAGCCGTTGGGATCACCGGCGGCGTAGATCGGTTGGTGCTTGCGCTGCAAGAGCAGGCCATTAAAGTTCCACCGGCACGTAAAGCAGATGTTTATTTGGCGCAATTATCAGCGATGGCAAAGAAAAAGGCGCTCAAGGTTTTTGATTTACTACGTGACAATGGCATCCGTGTGATTGAGAGTTTTGGCAAAAATGCAATTACAACGCAAATTGAGCAAGCTACTAAGTTGGGCGTTCCATTGACTTTGATATTGGGGCAAAAAGAGACACTGGATGAAACGATTATTGTTCGTGACATGATTAACGGCGTGCAAGAAATTGTGCCACTCGAAAAAGTCGTCAACGAGATTAAGAAAAGGCTTGGATAGGGGAGTCAGCCTGCGATGGAGGACTTAATGACAAAAAACGTTCCGGACGCGTGCGTCTTTGATAAAATCATTGCTGGGCAGATTCCCTCAGAAAAAGTTTTTGAGGATGAGGATGTTTTTGCATTCAAAGACGCCAACCCAGTCGCGGAAGTTCACTACTTAATTATCCCAAAAAAACATGTGGCCGATCTCAACGGTTTGACTGCGACTGACGAGCCACTCTATGGAAAAATTGTGCGTGTTGCATCGGAATTGGCGGCCAAGGCAGGCATACCGGATGGCTGGCAGTTATTTGTGCGTGTCGGCAAAGGCGGGGGACAGGAAGTTCCGCACGTACATTTTCATTTGATTTCGGGGAATCGCTGCTAGGCGGGGTGCTTTCCTTGCACTGGTAAAATCAGAACATGCCCGAGCGAGAACGTAACCCGGAATCGGAAAAACCAGACCTCTCGGCCCAAAATCATGCTAAAAAAACACCTCGTTCATTTTTTTGAGGAGGTGATGCATGAAAGTCCGTTTTCCGGCTTGGCTACTAGGTCTGTGGTTTATTACCCAGATGTTGTGGCTTGGCATGATCATCCACGGTGTCTTCCAAGTAACATTTGGAGTGCACCGTAACGTGTGGTTCGGTTCACCGACATGTTTGCTCCTCTGGACTCTATGATGCACGCTTGACTGCCTTTGATGTTGTTCGTATACTCGTGGGACTTTTATGGTCGATGTAAAACGTAAAGAACGCGAGTCCCTCGAAAGCATGATCCGGCGCTTTAATAAGCGCGTCCTGCAATCAGGCCTACTGTATGTGGCGCGCAAAGGGCGATTTTTTACGCGTGAAAAGAGTCGCAATTTACAACGACAATCAGCGCTTCGCTCAAACGAACTGCGCGCCGAACGGGACTTATTGCGTAAACTAGGGAAATTACCGGAGCGGTCTGAAGGTCGGCGCGGACGCGGTCCCCGCTAGGCGATAGGCAGCAACTGCGTAATAAAGGAATTACACATGGCTTTGCTCGAGCAAATCAATACAGAAATAACTACGGCGCTAAAAGGTGGGGACACCCGCACGCGTGAACTTCTTGGCATGGTCAAAGCCGCCCTTACCAACACGCGCATCGCAAAGAAAAAAGAAACGCTGACGGATGACGAGATTATGGCGGTGATAGCAAAAGAAGCAAAAAGTCGGCGTGATGCGGCGGTGGAATATCGCAAGGGCGGTGCGGAAGATCGCGCCAAATCAGAAGAAGCCGAGGCCGCCATGCTCGAAAAATATCTTCCGGCCCAAATGAGCGACGAAGAAATCACCAAGGCAGTTGACGGAGCACTGCAAAAAACGGGTGTTACGAGTGCTAAAGAAATGGGAAAAGTAATGGGGGTACTGTCTAAGGAGCTTCGCGGCAAAGCTGATCTCAAAAAAGTAAACGAACTGGTTCGTAAAAAGTTGGGCGCGTAATTGGTATATGGCGCGGCATAGTCTGGCAATAAATAACCGCACTAGCTTCAAAGTGCCGCGAGAACTGCTAGAAAAAATTTTAGTGACGACATTGCAACAATTAGGGCCTCGCATAAAAACCGAGACGAGCCTGGCTTTGGTTGCCGACGTATCTATGGCTCGCCTCAATAAAATGTATCGCGGAAAAAATCGAACAACGGATGTGTTGTCATTTTCTTTTTTACGTGGAACAAAAATTGTTGATGAGCCCGCGCTAATCGGTGAAATTATTATTTCGCCCACACGTGCTCAAAAACAAGCCAAACTTTTTGGACACTCGAACCCTGTCGAGATGGGCTTGCTGTTTCTACATGGATTGCTGCACATTCTCGGCTTTGATCATGAAAAATCGGCTGCTGCTGCAAAAAAGATGGGCCGCGCCGAGCAAACCATCCTAAAAAAAATTCCGCTTCTCCAGACTGCTCGGCGCGGCCTAGTCACGCGTGAATTAGTGTATCCTTCAATTAACACTCCTCGGTAACTTCCACCCAATGACTTCATTTCCTAAACACCGCATACATAGTTTTCGGGCGGCAGTAGTCGGCTTAGCGCACGTTGTAAAATATGAGGTGAACTACCAATTAGAGCTTTTTTTTGCAGTAGTCGCGATTTTGCTTGGTGCATTGCTAAAACTTGCCCAACTAGAATGGATATTGCTGATCCTCATCATTTCTATTGTTTTGGCATTAGAGCTGGTAAATACGGCGTTTGAGCACCTTGCAGATGTCCAAAAACCACGCCTTGACCCTGTTGTTAAGCTCGCAAAAGACATTTCGGCGGCCGCAGTACTTGTCGCCAGTCTGGGAGCCCTCATCGCAGGAATTCTGCTGTT
>CAZCZY010000089.1:0-16447 GCA_964503525.1 uncultured Candidatus Saccharibacteria bacterium | reverse complement strand
TGGAACGCTCATCAAAAGCTTTCTAATTTCTAGCGGCTTATGGGGCACACCAACACCGATGGGTACTTTTTCGACCTACAACAAGATTGCTGACCACGTCATGGCGGGTCCTGGCTATTACCTGCCTAATGTTCCGCATAGTATGTACTTTACGGGACCGTATGCGTTGCACGGCGCCTATTGGCACAATAATTTTGGAAATCCCATGAGCCACGGGTGTGTAAACTTGCCGTTGGATGAGGCGGCTTGGCTATTTGATTGGACACCGGTCGGGACGCAAGTACAAGTCATTTCGTAGGCGGTACAAGTCGGCGTGCTTGACCAATCCTTTTGGCGGCCTGATGCTTCCAAAATCAATTAACTTGGAGTAGCCTGGCCGCACGTTCCTTAAGTTCGAACAGGAGGTGCACATGGGCCTGGTTTCAAGCCTGCGCGTTCTATCACACGTGCGCGGCTTAGCCGCACTAGTCGTTTTTTGTTGGCTGGCAGTTTGCGCGTATGCAGCGCTCAGATGGCACATCGTCTTGGCAGTGCTTAACCAGCACGCGGGTGCCGCTCGCCGCAAATGGGCGGCCGAACGTGCTTGCCTTACGTGCGCCACAATACTTGCGGCCGTCAGTCGAGTGCTCAAGCTCAACGTTACCTACCGCTTGCCGGATCATCCGATTTTGCGGGATCGTACGCGACCGCTGCTGATTGTCTCCAATCACCAAAGTACGTTGGACGGGCTCGTGTTGCTGACGCTGATGCACAACATCGGACGCGGTAATGGTCGCTGGATTGCCAAGAGGCAACTAGGTCAAGCCCCGATCACTGGACTATTTTTGCACGAGTCCGGCAGTCCGATTATTGATCGAACAGGCAGCCCCGAAGATCTCGCGACGATTCTTACCTCAGCGCGACAGTCCGTTGCGGACGGGGCAACTTTTTTCGTTTTTCCCGAAGGGTCTCGTTTTAGAAAGACGGTCGAGGGGTCGGGCTATACCCATGTATTGCCACCAAAAAAACGAGGCTTTCTGATCCTGCGCGAGGAGTTGCCCGACTATCCCATTCTTTCGCTCACGCTTAACTGGGAAAAGGTCAGTGGCGGAAAAACCTGGCTCGAGTCCAGTGCGGTAGTGGGTAAGCACGTGGTCGTCATTGGTGAACTGATCGAACACCTCCCCGCCGATCAAAGCGAGTCCTGGCTCTACAAAGAATGGGGGCAAAAAGACCTGTGGCTGTCGTTGGGGATGATTAAGGCAAGTTCGTAACATGGCGCATCGTCTATCGGTGCGCCTTTTTTCTTAGCCTTAGCCAGGGTGTTAGAATGGCGATAGTAATATGCCAAGTACGCTACTCAAGCCGCCATTATCGCCGCAAACTAAACCTGACGTATCCTTATCACTTGCGCAGAGTCTTCCGATCGGTGTGGATCCGCCTACCAAGATAGTGTCACGCCCGCGCGTAGCAGTGGGGATTTACAATGCCGTGCAAGCGGGTTTTGCCGAAGCATACATGAGAGGTTTAGTGCTGCCCGATGCTGCACTGCGGAAATTGTCGCGTACTATTTTTAGTATTGTATATGAGCGCTTTCCCTCACTACTGATCTCGTATCCTTGGGTGATGCAAGAAACTGATGAACTTGCCGAGGGATCCGAAGCGTTAATAAAAAAACAATATGACCTACCCCGTGCCATGTTTATGGCCATGTTGGCTGAGGGTGGGGCAAATTATCCCAAATACAGCATGGGATTATGGGAGAAGGGCGCGTCCAATCTCAAAGAATCACAACTGCACATGATGGACGATGTGATTGAAAAAATGGAAATCAAGGACGGTGATCATATCTTGGATATTGGCTGCGGCTGGGGAAGTGTGCCCAATTACATCCTCTCTAAATTTCCCAATGTCCGCATAACCGGTCTCAACCTCAGTCACGAACAGAGCAACTACATTCGTCAAAAAATGCGCGATCCCAGTAGCCACTTGAGTAGCGGCCGGTTCAAATTAATTGAGGGTGACTTTAATGCGGCACAGTTTGATGAAAAGTTTGACAAGATCCTTTCCATCGGCGTTTTCGAACATGTTGGCAATTTAACTATGGCCCTTGGCAAAGTGTCTACTTTTCTCAAAGAAAGTGGGAGGGTTTTAATACACATCGTAACCGTACGACTGCCTAATAACGCTGCCAGCCCATTTATTCACAACTACATTTTTCCCTATGGACGAGTCTGGATGTTTGATGCAGTACCCCAGCACAATGAAGATTTAAAAACTGTGCAACGTTGGTATATCAACGGCAATAATTATGCGCGAACACTCACTGCCTGGCTCAAAAATTTTGATGAGAACCAACCCACCTTTCGGCACCTAAACTATGGCATGAACTACTCACGTTTTAGGCGCATGTGGCGGCTCTATCTTCTTGCCTGTAGTGCAACATTTGAGGCCAGTCATGGAGAAATTCAAGGCAACGGCCAGTATCTATTAGTTAAAAGCAGAACTTCAGCGTAAGTCATCGCATGCTATAGTTTTTTAGGTAACGGCCTAAGCGTCAAAAAAAACATGCCAACCACCCTAATTCAGCCGACATCTACCACACGAATATTGCTACCAGGTGAGCCAATTGTTCCGATCGAGTTGACTGACAAAGGAGGTACGGTGGCGCGCCCGCTTCTTACTGGTTTATACAACGCGGTACAGATGGCTTTGGCAGAATTGTACATGAAAGGCGTGGTTCCCCCAGATCGTATCTTGCGTCCGCTCTTTCGCTCTGGACTTGGCTTTATTTTTCGTCGCGCCCCATCGCTTTTTATCGCGTACCCCTGGGTTATGCAGGAGACAGACCACATTGCTGAAGTATCCAAGGATTTGATGAAAATCCAGTATGACTTGCCGCAGCAAATGCTCAATACCATGTTGGGTGACTCCGAAACGATTTACCCCAAGTACAGCATGGGACTGTGGGAACGGGGCGCCAAAAATCTTGAGGAATCGCAAATTCACATGATCGACCAGGTCATTGAGCGCCTCGGGATCAAGGACGGCGACAATATTCTCGATTTTGGTTGTGGATGGGGAGGCGTGCCAAACTATATTCTTTCTAAATTTCCCAATGTCCGGATGACCGGCCTCAACCTCAGTCACGAACAATGCAACTACATGCGCGACAAAATGCGCGACCCCAAGAGTCACTTGAGTCGCGGTCGCTTTAAACTCATCGAAGGGGATCTCAACACAACCACCTTTGATGAAAAGTTCGACAAAATATTAACGATCGGAGTATTTTGTCACGTCGGCAACCTAACGCAAGCCTTTGCGAAATTGGCCGCGGCACTTAAGGACGAGGGCAAGGTTTTTATCCATATCATTACTGCAAAAATACGGAACAATGTCTCCAGTCCATTTAGTCACAAGTATATTTTTCCCACAGGTCGATACTGGCGCTACGATGCGGTGCCGCTCCATAATAATGATCTCAAAACCGTGCAACGCTGGTATCTCAATGGCAACAATTACTCACGCACACTGGAAGAGTGGCTCAAAAATTTTGACGACAACCAACCCGCTTTACGACAACTCGACTACGGCATGAAATATGCACGCTTTAGACGCATGTGGCGACTGTATCTCCTTGCATTTATCGAGGCGTTCGCTTGCAGCGACGGTGAAATCCAAGGCAACGGACAATATTTGCTGGTCAAAAAATAACGCTTGCTGCTCTTGAAATAGTGCCTGTAGAAGGCTAGGGTTACTCGGATATGGGTACTAAAACAGAGGCGAAAACACGTATTGAAAAGCTCCGCACGGTGATAAACCGTGAGCGTTTTCATGTGCATGTTGAAGACCGATCGACCATGTCAGAGGCCGCACTTGACTCACTAAAAAAAGAACTTTTTGATCTGGAGCAAACGTTTCCAGATCTGATCACACCTGACTCGCCGACACAGCGTGTTGCCGGCAAACCACTAGACGCGTTCAAAAAAGTCACGCATCCGCAGCGTATTCTGTCGCTCAATGATGCTTTTTCTCGCGAGGACCTGGCAGAATGGGAAAAGCGTAACATCAAAATCCTGCCGCGAGTTGTCGGACCGCGGCCTGCCACTGGTGACAGCGATGCCAACGCCGACACATATTATTGCGAACTAAAAATCGATGGCCTCGATATGATACTCAAATATGTCGACGGAATTTTTACTACAGCTGCAACGCGGGGCGACGGTCAGATCGGTGAGGACGTGACACAAAATGTAAAAACCATCGAGGCTATACCGCTGGTGCTTGACGTGGCGGCGTTCGCAAATAAATTCAAACGCAAACTTCCTCGCGTGCTCCATGTACAAGGTGAAATTTATTTACCTGCCAAAGAATTTGCTCGCATCAACCGCGAACAAGAAAAACACGACTTACCCAAATACGCCAATCCGAGAAACACGGCTGCGGGTTCGATCCGGCAACTGGATCCCAAGATTGCTGCCAGTCGCCGGCTCTCAATCTTTGTTTTTAATATCTTGAGCGACCTTGGGCAACAAACACATGCAGAAATCCACGACATGGCTACGGCCCTTGGCTTTACGGTTGAACCGCACAGCAGCGTCGCGACCAACCTCAAAGAAGTAGAAAAATATCTACAGACGTGGGAAGAAAAACGCAAAAAAACTTCCTATCAGACCGATGGGGCGGTCATACAGGTTAATGCGGTCAGCGCTTTTCGCGACCTCGGTGTAGTCGGCAAGGCACCGCGCGGGGCGATCGCTTTCAAGTTTCCTGCCGAGGAGGCAACGACAAAAGTGCTGGGCATCGAGGTCTCTATCGGTCGGACCGCCGCACTTACGCCCATCGCCATCATGACTCCGGTCTTAGTCGCTGGCAGTACCGTCTCCCGCGCAAGTTTGCACAATGCTGATGAGGTGCGACGTCTCGACATCCGCATTGGAGACACGGTGATTATTCGTAAAGCGGGCGATATTATTCCGGAGGTCGTTCGTGTATTAAAAAAGTTACGAACCGGTAAAGAAAAAATATTCTACATGCCCAAGGTCTGTCCGATGTGCGGCGGCAAAGTGATACGCCGAGAAGGTGAAGTCGCGCATTATTGCGACAACCTAAGTTGTTTTGCGATTGATCGCGAGCGGGTGATCCATTTTGTAAGCAAGGGGGGACTCAACATAGAATTTGTCGGCCCAAAATTGATCGATAAACTTTTTGACGCCGAGTTGATCAAAGATTCGGCAGATTTGTTTGAACTCAAACAAGGCGACCTCGAGGGTTTAGAAAATTTTGGACCGGTTGCCGCCAAACGGGTATTAGTGTCGCTCGATGCCGTAAAGCACGTTGATCTCGGGCGGCTTTTATTTGCGCTTGGGATTCGGCATGTAGGTGGAGAGACGGCCCAGGATGTTGCTCGTTTTGCAATGGACCTTTATAAAAAACAAACGAGCCTCGCCAAAAAAAATCCTACGTTGAGCGACTTACTTACACTACTACCCACCCTGAGTGCAGACGACTGGAAAAATGTCGGCGGCATTGGTGAGGTGGTTGCCGAAAGTCTCGCCAACTATTTTTCCGTTAAGTCCAATCTAAAAATGTTAGAGCGGCTAGCTTCAGCAGGCATTGAGATTTATTTACCAAAACAGCAGGGAACAAAACTAGCCGGCAAAACGTTTGTGATTACGGGTACGCTGACAAAATTTTCGCGCGAATCTGCCAAACAAAAAATCACCACGCTCGGTGGGTCGGTCGCGACGAGTGTCTCGGCACACACAGATTATTTGGTCGTCGGTGAAAAACCCGGCTCCAAACTGACAAAAGCACGGGAGCTTGGGATCACAGTGCTTGATGAGAAGGTGTTTAGTACACTCGTTTCGTGAGGGCGTGTTACCGTAAAACACCATGAGCGCATTTCTCGGAAACTCCATCGAGTTCGTCAAAAATTTTATCGAACAGGGCGGATATTGGGGCTTGGCCGTGCTGATGGCGATCGACAATATCAATGTCCCGTTGCCCTCAGAAATCGTGCTGGGTTTTGCTGGGTTTTTAGTGGCCGAGGGAAAATTTGATTACTGGAGTGCCGTATTTGTTGCTACGCTCGGGTCAACTGCGGGTGCGGTAATCTCCTATTGGATTGGTCGCATTGGTGGTCGGCCGCTCGTCCAGCATTACGGTCACTGGTTGTTGCTCACCCGCAAGGACCTCGCGCGTGCGGATCGACTGTTTAAAAAATATGGTAACTGGATCGCATTTTTCTCGCGCATGATTCCGCTACTGCGTACGTTTATTTCTCTGCCCGCAGGAATTACAAAAATGCCTTTTTGGCAGTTCTCTTTGTTTACTTTTCTTGGGTCGTTGCCCTGGGCGGCGTTGATTATTTATATTGGTGCAAAACTTGGTGCCAATTACGAAGAAATAACGGCCAAGTATAAAGGCATCGAATATTTTGTTTTTGTCGGCCTCGCTGCGGCCCTGATTTTTTGGATTGGTCGTTTTATCGTGGAGCAACGCACCATTAAGCGTGAGCGCGCCGAACATTACGCGCGAGATCACGCGAGTGAGAAAAAAGAAAAAGAGCCTGGATCATAGTCCAAGCTCTTGAAGGTCCGATTGAGAGGGGAGGGGGATGACATCGCCGCGAGACGACAACGTGCCATCCGCTGCACTCGCTCGTACACAAATGCAGTATCCAGCGATGCTAGCAAGCTCGCGTCTATACTTTGGAAGGAGCGCTAACCCTGTGGTGCCCCGGGGAGGTGGTGGGAGCTCGCGCTCCCGCCGGGCCCTGCGGGTTCGCACTTCCTTTTTGCGGGACGCGTTATTATTGGGCCAGCGATTCACTCTGATCTCGCTAACGATTTCTTGCGAAATCGTCGGCAACCCAACAGTCTTGATAACATCTAGGCTACCCGTTGCGCCAAGGTTGCGATGCAGGCAACCTGCGGGTAGTTACTGAATTCCCTCTTACCTCTCAAACGAACGTTTCTGAACGTATCACGCCTCATGATGCGCAATATCGCCAGAACTTGCGCCAAACGGTATAGGGAAACTTCTCCCTTGTCAATGCGCGGGGTTTATACGAAAACTTGCCCAAAAAGAAAAGGGCTTGGAGTGTTTTCCAAGCCCTTGATGATGATTCCCTGAAAGCAGAGTGGCGACCTGAGTCGCGAGGTTCAACATTTGATCTCCCGGAAGACCAATCGCCGCCCCACACGATGTGCGCACACCGTAGCGAGGCCGAAGTAAAGGGGAGCTGGGCATTTTCGTGACAACGTTTGTCAACCACGTGTGCTTGTTGCCAAGCACTTGCAATCGACTCGCGTCAGCACCGACACCGATCCATGTTTGCTAATGACAAACTGCTTGCCATCACGCTGAGTTTCCTCGGCGTGACAACTCACAGAAAGCCCCGCTGCAAACCGATGTCGTTCCAGAACGATCCGCGTAAGCGTCTCGCCTGGTAGATGTTCGTGCACGCAACTGGCTTTGTTTTAACCTTGCGGTCAATCCTCGGCTGCTGCCTCTCATGTACGAACTGCTCGACTCAACCGTCCTGTCTGGTGTGAAGTCCAAACAAACCGGTTGCCGTTACCTCGTTACTCTTCTTGCAAAGAACCGTAGCTATTTACTGAGGGTTTCTCCTGCGATCCAGTGTTACCCGGACCTTTGAAGCACTTCCTTTCGTATCTAGCGGTAACGATTAACATAGCGCGTGGTTCTGGGGAGGTCAACCCTGAGACACAGCCTAGACGTGGACAGATTGTTTAAAACTTGTTGAAAGATGATTTGGTGCTGGTTAAAACGGTCCTTTGGGCCCAAAAAGCCGCCTCGTGTTAGCATAGGGCCATGGCAATTAGTAAAAAAGAAGTACAGCACGTGGCTTTACTGGCTCGTTTGGACCTATCTGAGCAAGAATTAGAAAAATTTACAGGCGAACTATCCAAAATCCTGGAATTTGTTTCTCAACTGGACAAAGTCGATACGACGGATGTTCCTGAGACCGCGCAAGTGACGGGTTTGGTAAATGTTTTACGACCGGATGCGCCACGGCCAGGCCTCACGCGCGAAGTCTTTGTGACCAATGCGCCGGACGCGCAGGACAATCAACTTAAAGTGCGTGGGATTTTTTCTTGATATGACTACGTCAAAACTAAACGAACTTACCTTGGCCCAAGGCGCGCGAGGCCTGGCCGAAAAAAAGTTTTCTGCAGAAGAATTGCTAGAAACCTGCATTGCGCGTCGCACCAAGGTAGAGCCAAAACTGTCTGCTTTTTTAAGCACTTCCGACACGCAGGCGCGTGAGACGGCCAAGTTGGTAGACGCGCGACGACAACATGGTGACAAGCTCGCGCCTTTGGCGGGCTTGCCGATCGCGATCAAAGATAATTTTAATGTTCGCGGCACAGAAACCACCGGTGGCAGCAAGATTTTAAAAAAATATATTGCGCCGTATGATGCAACATCGATCGCGCGCCTGCGTGCAGCCGGTGCAATTTTATTTGGCAAGACAAATCTTGATGAGTTTGCGATGGGTTCGTCCACGGAAAACTCTGCCTTTGGTGTGACACATAATCCGTGGGATCTGGATCGCGTACCTGGCGGTTCATCTGGTGGAAGTGCGGCTGCGGTCGCGGCCGATGCGTGTATGGCGGCATTGGGGTCGGATACTGGTGGTTCGATCCGGCAGCCTGCCGCGCTGACAAATACGACGGGGCTCAAGCCAACCTATGGACGAATCAGTCGCTATGGGGTACTCGCTCTCGCCTCGAGCTTGGATGTTGTGGGAACACTAACCAAATCCGTTGAGGATGCGGCGATGTTACTTGAGACGATGGCTGGGCAGGATCCGATGGACGCAACCTGTCACGGGGAATTTCCACCGGCCTATAGCAATTTACTCGATGTGAAAAATCTCAAAGGCCTCAAGATTGGTTTGCCCAAGGAATATTTTGGAGCGGGGCTTGACCCTGCGATTTCGGACGCGGTCCACGCGGCGGCCAAAGAATTTGAGAAACTTGGTGCGACCGTGACAGAAGTTTCTCTGCCGCACTCCCAATATGCGTTGCCAACATATTACGTTTTGCTACCGTGCGAGGCTTCGGCAAACTTGGCGCGGTACGACGGCATCCGATATGGACATTCCATTACACGCGAGAGCAAAGCGACAAGCAAAACAACAGGCAATTTATTGGATGTATACCAAAAGAGTCGGGCCGAGGGCTTTGGGCCCGAGGCCACGCGCCGCATCATGCTTGGTACGTACGCGTTGTCCAAAGGTTATTACGATCAATATTATCGCAAGGCACTAAAAGTTAGAACTCTCGTCAGGCGCGATTTTTTGGAAGCGTTCAAAAAGGTAAATGTTTTACTGACGCCAACAACTCCAACCGTAGCCTTCAAAATTGGCGAAAAATCGGCCAACCCGCTGGCGATGTACTTGTCGGATATCATGACTGTGGCAATAAATGTTGCCGGAGTGCCTGCATTGTCTCTGCCGTGCGGCTTTGTGCAGAATCTGCCCGTGGGTATGCAGTTGATCACCGAGGACCTTAATGAGGAAGTGCTGTTCCAAGTGGGGCATGCCTATCAACGCGCGACTGATTGGCATACTAAGAAACCCTCGCTACAATAAACCTCCTACTACACTAAATATCTTGTCTCTATAATCATGGGAAAAGAAGCACGCGCAAAATTAGAACGAAAAGAGCTCCGCCAACAAATGGACGAACGCCGCGGTTGGCGCCGTGCTGTTGTGATACCGATTGTGCTGTTCGCGATTTTTGGTGCGGGGGTAGCTATTCAGTTGTATTTGCGCGATAGTGGAGACATGAATACAGCAAACAACACAGCCAATACTCCATCTGATTCTACGACTCCGACTGATACGACAGCGGACAATTCCACTCCATCAACGGGCGAACATGCCAAGATTGCACTGATTAAAACGGATGCAGGTGATTTTAAAGTAGAACTGTACGGCGCAGCTGCTCCAAAAACGGTCGATAATTTTGCCAAACTAGCGCGAGAAGGTTTTTACAATGGCACGACCTGGCACCGTGTAGTAGCGGATTTTGTTATTCAAGGTGGCGATCCTAATAGTAAGGACGATGATCCAAGTAACGATGGACAAGGTGGTCCGGGGTATCAATTTGAGGACGAAATTAACCCGCGCTCGGTGGGATTATCAGATGACGCTATCAAGTCTCTCGAGGCTCAAGGGTACAAATACAATTTTGATTTGACCTCTTACAAAATGGAACCTGGGGCACTAGCCATGGCAAATTCTGGTCCCGCAACTAACGGTTCGCAGTTCTATGTTGTGACAACGCAACCACAGGCACATCTCGACGGAAAGCACACCGTCTTTGGCAAAGTGTTAGAGGGAATGGACGTTGTTCTCAAGGTAAAGGAAGGCGACGTCATCAAAGAAATACAGATTTTGGAATAGTACTGCCAGAGTGCTAGGCTCGTGCGCAACATGATTGAGCCGCCAATTGATAAGACTCCCCGGGATCGAACAACGGTCGCGCTGCTTTGCGTTCTCGGTGCGATTGTTCTGGGTTTTGCGGTATGCTTGATTGCGACGGGGAGAGTCGGCGATTTTGGCCAATTCATTCTTGATCGACGCGAAGGAGCAGGGCAGACTACGCCGGATACTATTGCTACATGTTCGTATCAAATTATCGGTGCGCGAGAGTTACAGGTTGAGCGCAAGGCGCACGGACAAAAAAATACCGAGACGCATGCACTTGCCGATACTTTTGTCGAAGCGTTCTACGGTACAGAGCAGGCATTGTTTGAAACTGCCTCGACCGCCGATACCTACAATTGCATTAATGGAGAATACGTATCGCAGCCCTTGATTGCGACTCACGGCGATCCGATTTCACGTGTACTGTTTTCTGCATCCGGCCGCAATCTTGCGATTGTACTTAATGAACAAGGACGCGAAGATGGTGTCAGTGTTTTCAAATTCACCGTCGACAAGGGACAGTCAACCTGGAACGCTGGCTTCAACGATGGCAAAGGTATTAACGGTCCAGTTCGCTCCGTAACACTTGTTGGAGAATCGCTTGTCGTGGTACTCGAAGTTGAGGGGCAAAGCGAGATTCACACGTACAATTTTAGGCGCTCACACCTGATGAATCCATGGAACGAACAGAGCACAGAACATCAGCCATTTATTCCAGAAGGGCAGTTCTCTGATGTGACGGTGGATGAGAATGGGCGTGTCGCGGAGATCTCAATCATAGGAACAACGAGCAATAGGCAATACCAATTTGATTTTACCTGTAAGCTGACTGCCGACCCCGGTGCGGTGGTCAACAAAAGACCGTGCGAATGGCGTTTGACTAACGAATTTCAGGACGAATCAGTATAAAAAAACCGAGCGCCGAGCTCGGTTTTTTCCATTAGGTTTCTTTGATGCCTAGAAGTACAGCCCTTCTACTGCAGCCTTAGTGGCATCACTCACTGACTTAACACCGCCGTATACCCAGCCACCATCGATTGATGCAGCATTGGATGTGACATAGTTGACCACGCCGGTCGGTAGTGAGTAGGGGTGCACCAACAAAACCGGAGCCTGATTCTTGGCGGCGTGTGGTCCACCAGCAAGCGCGTCAGCAAAGTCATAGCCTCTAACAATCGAGATCTTAGTTGGGGTGTTGGCGCCGGTGTAGAAACGTGCGGCAAGTGCCGCGGCAGTTTCAAAACGGTTGTAGCCAGCGATTCGTTCGACGGTGGTAATAATCCCGTCAACTTCTTGCATGACCGCGTCAGAAACTCCGATTGCTCCACCCACGACGTAGACATTTTGTAGTGTGGCTGCGTTCGCGCTTAAGTACGCAGCGGTCTCGTCGGGCAAATCATTGGAATGGGTCAATAAAATGGGAGCAACGCCGGGCATGATGCTTTGGTTACCTGCAACGCCGACTGCGGCCAGTGCGTCTGGAAAATTCCAGGCGTTGACTAAGAAGGCAGCGGTAGGACCTGAGCCGCGCAGGCTGTCGATCTCTTGGTCAACTTTGAGACCGGTTTGAATTCTATTTGGACCGTCCAAACGTTTTGTAGAAATGTCAGGTCGTATGGCACGAACTTGTTGTTCGACCAAGGAGCCGACTGCTTTATCACCACCAACGACATACACATCGATGTCGCCTGCATCAACAGCTAAGACGCGTTCGATTTCTGTGCGGGTTGTTGGATCGAGTTGCCATTGTGGTGTCAGCAACATCGGACCGTCAATAAATGCGGCAAGAGGACCGGACGCGAGTGCGTCGCCAAAATCACCTTTGGTGGCCAACACCAATGTGTCGACGCTGGCGTCGGCATAGCTATCTTGGCTAATTGTTGCGGCGGTTTCTGTTCGTGTGTTTCCTGATAAACGCTCGAGCGGTTGGTCAGCCGCTGCGTATGCAGGTAATGCAAAAAAATGTACGAACGGGCTGAGCGCGGCGAGGCCGAAGGCAGCGATACTTGTACCGTATTTTGTCATGGGTAGTTTGGTTAGGAATTAACGCTTGGTATACGCGAGTGCAGTGACAAAAGTTTCGCACATGTGGACTTTTGACTCGCAGCGAGTCAGGTCTACAATATCCGCACTATGAAAGAAGTCACCGTCGTTGAAGATCCCCGCGGCCGCGGGTTTTGGTTTGGGCTCGTGATCGGTCTTGTGGCAATGGTAGTTGTTGCGATCATACTTTGGTTTATGGGCATCATCGATATTTTTCCGCAAGACGACTCAAGCACTCAGGACGATCTCAACATCAGCATCAATGACACCGTCGTCAACGAACCAGAAAATGTTCCGACCAATATCAATGTACCGGACAACGAAACGAGATTAGACAATGTGACCGAAGAGCTCGATCAAATGAAGGCCGAAGAGTTATCTGAGAATCTATTTTTTGTTGACGCTGTTCTCGCCAAAAATATTGATGCCAATATCAAACCCGTCGAGGAAACGTCTGAGTTTGCGAGTGGCGACAAACGAGTATATGTAATTGTGACTCTGGATAAGTCCGTATCTGCGGGAACCAATGTTGGTGTCGAGTGGACCAAAGACGACAAGCCGGTATCTGACTTTGATACGGATGTCACCAAGGGACAAACAATCGCATATTTTTATTTTCCACCGTCGGGTGCGGGAGAATATTCGGTCAAGATCTTGATCGACGGTGTTGCGGTGGAAGAATTGAAATTTAGCGTCGCAGAATAAACTGGCGGGGCAGACGGGATTTGAACCCGCGGTCTCCTCCGTGACAGGGAGGCGCATTAGGCCGCTATGCTACTGCCCCAAGGCCTGACAGATTGCGCAAACGCCTGACAAATCTACCGTAACAAACGGGTTCGCGCAAAAAAGTTTACAAAAAAAGGCTCACAAGATGTGAGCCAAATAGGGACTTAGGAAAAACCAGGCAATGTAGACGAAGCTAATGCTCGCAGCGATCATGCCGATGCACGCTGCGGCCAACATCAACGCTATGCGTTGAAGACGCCGATGATAGGCATCGTGACGATGACGGATCAGTGTTCGATCGTGGGCGGGTGGCGGAGTCCAATGGCGCTCCACAAAGGAACAATGCTGTAAGAACGGCGGCCGAGATGCATGACGGGGCGCAAAACTGAAAGGGGCACGACTCTGCCGGTGATGCACGTGACCTCCTTGGACAAAGGACTAGCGGCCATTGTAGGGTGGGTTGTCTCTACGGTCAACGATTTTAGCGGCCAGAGAGGAGCTCTTTGCAATGTACAGCCAATATGAGTCGGCGTGGGCGCTCAAAGCAAAAATGGTTGATGCACGTCACTATTGTTTGCTTGCGACGTGCCATTGCGGACGGTCACTGTACGGGTACGATTTGTTCTGTCCCGCCTGCGGCCAGAGGAACATCTACGAGCGCAGAGAAGATCTGGCACGGATGAACAAAATCCTGGCACAACATTTCCAGTGTCAAGTCACTCTGAATTCCTTTTGCGCCGCTGGTCATCCGGGTAAAGAGGAAGCGTCAATCCACATGGAGGACTTATCACAAAACCGATTTTGTCCACTATGCGGCACATTGGTACTAAACAACGTTCTATAGATCTCGAAATAATTCGGGATCTTTTTTTTGCGTGGGGTCGAAGGGTCCTTTTAGCGCGGTCGAAGGGTTGACCATAAATCTTTTTTCTGCCATAAAGCACGGCTAAGTTTGTTCCTTTCAAAAAGCGTCCGAGGAGGTGTCATGTCACATATCCTGTTTAACCGTTTTGATCGCTCCGTAAAAGTTGCGGGAAGGGCTTACTGGGAGGCCACGATCCTGACACGCGAGCTGATGTTCACCATGTTAGGTCTCAATGACGAGCACGACACAAAGTGGCATGCGCTCCTTAGCAAGCATGTCGTGCAAAACATCGCCAAAAGCAAAACGAGGCCGTTCTATGTTCTAATTGATACGCCATACGGTGGTATTCCGCTTGGCGCATTGGCGGTCAAAAATGCGTTGTGCGGTGGATCAATATTTAAGTTCCGCATTGACAAGCAGTACTATCCGGTCGCTGATGTGCAGCTCAACACCGCACTCCGCCTTGGCAATGACGTGATCAAGTTCCTGGCACGTCTCCATGGGCAGTGCGAGGGTCACGCTTTTGTCGAGCGAGGTAATGCTGAGTGGCTTGCAAGCATTATCATGCAGGGGATAGCCTTGCACATTCTCGATGAGGCGGACGGGTGGTTGGAAGCCGTGTGTCTCCTTGAGTCGGCACCTGGCGCTGTCGTCATGTCGCATTCGGGAGGTGATGGTTTCCCAAGTGAGGCACTTTGCACAAACCAGGGGGTATGGCCAATCCCGTCAGGGCGTGGAAAAAGAAAAATACAGCCCGTGCGTTTTAGCGAGTTGCCTCGTGACGTGCAGTGGAGTCTCGGCTTGGCTGCGATTCGGACCATCCCTGCGCTAGAACTTCGGCCCGACAACTGGAACAGCTTTTTCTTTGGGCGCGATACCGACGCCATGAAGATCTGCGCTGAGCTACATAAGCTCCTGCCGAAAGAACCGGAAGATACTCTGTAACTTTACACAGCAGCCCTACAAACGTACGGCTGCTTTTTTTGTTCGACTGGACAAATATGTAAAAGGGCTCCATCATACTCTTTACACGTGGAAAAGGGGTCTTAATCTATCCCAGACAATTTATTTGGTAACTCTACACAAATGCAAAAAAGCATAGGCACTGCACATCGACTAAAAATAGCGTCAAAGATACTATTACGAGTGGCAGTGCCGGCAATCATTATTGGAGGTGCGCTAATCTCGACACGTATATCTGCCTTCCATGCTGATAACTGGCCGCATCCTAATGACTGGTATTTGCAAACGCGCGCCGGCGACGTCATTGCTGATGAAGAAGACCGAAATAACTGCGACGATTCTACCTATGGACAAGGAAACCCGAGCCCAGTCGCGACAGACATTGCTTCACGCGCTGACTGTCATGACCCCGGTTCGAACCCTCTTTATAACCCTGGTGACACGCTGCCTGGTGTCAATATTCAGGAAGTGTATTCCCAAGGATACTTTTATAAGGATTTTGGGGATCCCTCGAGTGGTTGCACGGGTATTGATGGCGCAAACCCAGACTATATTTACTTTCAGACACGGCTTGCTGACACCCCACTCGCCAATAGCCCTGACCAAGGCTTACAAGGGGTTGTCATGTGGTGGATGCTTGACGATGATGCCGATGGATTCTCAAATTTTGCATTTAGTCTCAATGGCGAGGGTGACAAAACCGCGGAGTTGCTCGAAGTACGGTTTATGGACGGAACAGACAATGACCCTATTGGAGACCCAATTGTCTATAGCATGCTAAACCCGCTAGATAATGATGGAGCGCGCGTAGTTGAGCTACCGGCAAACAGCACACTCGCTGGCAATAGCGACGGGCAAGTTGAATATTTTATCGAAATACGCATACCGCTCACGGCGCTGGATGATGATGGCATCGCTCCGCCATTGATCTGCGAAGGTGACTCGCTGCGCATGGTGGCGCACTCAACCGGTACGCAAATTAACAGCGGCCCATTCCACAAAGATATGACTTGCGAATACCGCTTTATGGACCCTACAAACCCGGAATACAATCCAATCGAGTGTTTGTCGGACCCTATTGTCGCAAGTGGACCAAGATATGACGTCACAAAAATAGCGACCGACCTTAACGGCGGCAGTCTGTTAGTAGGCGAACCCGTGGAATATACGATTACGCTGACCAACCTTTCTGGACCGCTGGCCAACATTGACCTTACTGATGTGCTGCCAGCCGGTGCCACATTTGATACGACAGCATATGGTACGTCCGGCATAGAGGTCGTTATGGCAGGTAATACGTTCCATCCCACCAACGCCGTTGATGGCCCCACGCCCGACGACGCGGGCTGCGTCACCACTCCGGATACAAATTGTCGCGCTGACTTTGACAGTGGTGCAATTCATTT
>CAZCZY010000088.1:0-3747 GCA_964503525.1 uncultured Candidatus Saccharibacteria bacterium | reverse complement strand
ACCGACTGATTGGTACCGGCAATGTCCCGGCCAAGTGGAGTTTTTCCGTAGATACGAGATTCAAACAAATCCTCGATGTACATGAGCGGGTTGTCACGGTACATACGCATTTCTTCCAAAATGACGTGTCGCTCTTTTTTGATCGTCTCCGCCGAAAATTTTGAATGCGTCAATATATCCGCCATAATTTCAAAGGCGCGATCAAAATGCTCGGCGGCCGCCTTAACGTAGTAGCCGGTCCAATCTTTGCTCGTAAAGGCATTGTACTCAGAGCCCATCCCGTCTAACTCGCGCGCAATTGAGCGAGCATTGGGCCGTCGCTTAGTGCCCTTAAACATCATGTGTTCCAAAAAGTGAGAGATGCCAGCTATTTCCGGAGACTCGTAGCGAGACCCGACTTGATAAACTACAAAAATTGTCGCGGCACTGGTGCCCGGCAATGGAATCCCATAAAATCTAAGGCCGTTTTCTAGCTGCGAGGAAAATATTTTACCCACGATTAGTCGATGGTAGCATTATTTTTCTGATTTCGTCGCCGAGTGCCGATATTTTAACGCGGTGCTGTTTGGCTGTATCCCGATCACGCCAGGTTACGGTGTCGTCCTCGAGTGTCGTAAAATCAACCGTAATGCCAACGGGGGTGCCGATTTCGTCTTGGGCATAGTAGCGCTTGCCGATATTGCCACGATCGTCCCAGGCGACTGCACATTCTGTGCGAAGGGCGTCGTAAACCTGTCGCGCCTTTGCAACGAGCTCGGGTTTATTGCGCAAGAGCGGAAAAACGGCCGCCTTTATCGGCGCGATCGCTGGCGTAAAAGACAAATAGGTTCGATCACCAACTTTGGCATACGCAGAAACGAGTATTGCCAAGATAGTTCTATCAACACCCCAGGTTGGTTCGATGCAATGCGGAATAAAACTTTTCTTAGTCTCAGCGTCGATGTAGCGCAAATCTTGGCCACTTTTTTCCATGTGACTTTTTAGATCAAAATCGGTCCGATACGCCAGGCCGTATAATTCTTTTTTCCCAAAGGGAAAATCAAACTCAAAGTCGACAGTTCGTTTAGAATAATGCGCGCGATCTTCGGGCGGTACTTCCAACTCATGCACGCGCTTGGTGTCGATACCAACCAAGTCCATCCAAGCGTACATTTCTTTTTTCCAGGATTCAAAAATTGTTTGCCACTCTGTATCAGTAGCGGGTGGCGCAAAGAAATATTCTATTTCCATTTGTTCAAATTCGCGCGTGCGAAAAATAAAATTTCCCGGTGTTATTTCGTTTCTAAAAGCCTTTCCGGTTTGCGCAATCCCAAAGGGTAACTTTATGCGTGTGGAATTTACAACGTTGCCAAAATTTACAAACATGCCCTGTGCAGTTTCTGGTCGCAGATACGCCACGTTGGCGGCGTCTTCTGCTGGGCCAATGAACGTCTTAAACATTAAGTTAAATTTTCGGGGCGCTGTAAAAGAGTCTTTTTTGCCACAGTTTGGACAGGCTGCACCGCGCCCGACATGATCCGCCCTAAAACGCTCCTTACAGTTTTTACAATCGATCAATTGATCTGCAAATCCGGCCAAGTGACCGCTGGCTTCCCATACGCGGGGATTCATAATGATGCCGCTGTCGAGGCCAACCACATCGTCACGTCCGGCGACAAATTTTTGCCACCAAACATTTTTAACATTGCGTCGCAACTCCACGCCCAGCGGTCCGTAATCCCAGGCATTGGCCAAGCCCCCATAAATTTCCGAACCCGGATACACAAAACCGCGCCGTTTGGCGAGCGCGACAATAGTATCCATGCTAACCGGCATGGCCGACTTGGCCGGTTGGGCCGGGGATGCCGGCGTGGCAGTTGTGGGCATGCGAAGTACTTTACCCGCGTGCTTTTTCTAGAACAAGGGCTACGACCCCTTTTTCTTCGACTTCTGCGTCAGGAAGCGTGCCTTGCATCGCTTTAACACCATCGGCCACGGTAGCTACCTCGGGTAGAACATTACGCAAACCCTCATTTAGGACCAGTTGTCGAAAATTTGCATACCGTCGCAGGCCTGCGACTCGTACCGGAAATGCACACGTAGCAACAGCCAAATGATCTCCGGCATTAATTGCTGCCATGTTCGCCTCGGCTAACACACCTTTGATTACTTGGTGGCCTTGTTCCAGTTGTGCGCAGTCCTTTTGTGTAAGCGGTAAAGAAAATTCCACAGGACGTACTATTTTGGCAACCCTTGAGTTTCTACATCTGGCACTGCCTCTTTGCGATCTTGGTTTGCCCAGAGATCCTTGGCAGAGAATTCTTGATTGGTGAGTAATAAGACTTTGTTGCCAGCGGCATTGACCGGCGGCGTGACCGTGATGCGGAACGTCGCCGACAAATTTGGTGACAACTTGCCAACGTTGGCCGGAATTTTTCCGATATTCCATAACAATTGTCGAGACGTCGCGTTGTAGACCAAATCTTCGCCCGCAGATACGTGCGCCGAACCACCGACAAATTCCGCACCCGCAGGCACCCCACCAACAAAACGCGCGCCAGAAAGATCAGAATACAAATTGGTTACGGTCCACGTGATTTCGTAAATTGATTCTTGGCCGACTGCGGGGGGATTTGCACCGGCAACAATTTTTGAACTGACGCCCGCGCTAATTTGTGCGCGATACTTTACCGTCACGGCGTTTCCGTCCACGGATGTGTTCCCAATAGTCATGCGTGGCGTGGATGTCGTCGCAAAATTTTTGTCCCCGGCATCATCGACCGTCAAAGTTTTAAGCGCGAGCACGGTAAAACCCACCTGCCCGTTTTGCCCTGGCTCAAGATTACGCAGCGCAGGAACCTTGACGCCGTCCCATCGGATGACACTTCCCTTAAGCGCGCCACCATTCTGGATCGTCAGTTTACTGGTATCCCAGACGCCGACGGTAAACGGCAATTCGAGCGTAAGATTCGACAAGTTTGAGGGACCCGTGTTTGTAAACTCGATCGTGTAAGCCATTGGTTGGGAGGGATCAACTGCGGCCTCGGTCTTTCCATCGACCGTTTGATTAATGGTTATTGACGGTTGCGTGAGCTTTACGGTTTTTTCTATTTCGGTCTGCTTGAGAAAATTTCCGTTGTTATCAATCAGTCCAGCCGAAAAAATAAAACGTTTAACCTCATTTACGTTACCGCCGAGCAAGCCTTTGATTTCAAATTCCTTTTTCTCGCCAATGCCGAGTAGATCAACGTCCCACTGACTTTCCTCGCGAGTGGGCGGCGGATTGGCAGTTGTAAAGTCAAAACCGCCGGGATATTGCACTCGAACCTGTAGATTGGTTAGCGGTTCGGCCTCGTTATTAGTGAGATCCATATTAAAAATGACCTCGTTGTTAGGTAGCGAAGTGCTTGGCCCATCCACTTCAAGAGAAAAAGCGGCCGTCTCTATTGTCGTAGTAAATGTTTGTTCAACTTGATAACGCTGCGGATCATCGATCGCGTTAAACTGAAAACGCGCGATCAAAACTTTTTCTGTCTTAACGCCGCCGGTGAGTCGCCCGCTGATCCTAATACCCGCAACAGAACCAGGCGGGATACTTGGCAAAGTAAACTCGGTGCCCTGAGTGTTGTCTGCTTTTGGTTCGGACGTGGTAAAACTAAAACCATCGGGGTAAATCACAATTAATTTACCGTCCACGAGACCGACCCCAGCATTATTTGCAATATCGATTTGGTACGAAATGTCGCTACCAAGCGAGACGCGATCGGG
>CAZCZY010000087.1:0-1858 GCA_964503525.1 uncultured Candidatus Saccharibacteria bacterium | reverse complement strand
AACGCGAAGCGAGCATCGAGTCAAAGCTCGAGCAACTTGAGCGCGAACGCAGCGGGTATCAGGCCCGTCAAAAAGAGCTAGACGAAACCAAAGCCAAGCTGATCGTTGGACAAGAAGAGCGGCTCAAAAAAATTGACGAGGTTAAACAGCAGCAATTGGAGCGTTTGGAGAAAATTGCGAGCCTGCCAAAAGAGCGTGCTGAACAACTCGTCTTAGAACTGACCGAACAGCGCATGAAAGATCGCGTCCTCGCAATGATCAAGCGGTCAGAAGCCTACTATGAGTCGGAGCGTGAGCGTTTTGCCAAAAAAATTATCGCCACTGCCATTTGGCGACTCGCGAGTGAGGTCAGCACTGAGCATTCCGTAAGCACGATTCAGTTGCCCAACGATGAAATGAAGGGCCGCATTATTGGTCGCGAAGGTCGTAACATTAAAACCATTGAGCGCTTGACTGGCGTTGAGTTACTCGTTGACGAAACTCCTAACGCGCTGGTTATTTCTGGATTTAATGCGATTCGTCGGTATGTGGCTAAATTGACTATCGAAAAATTGATTGCCGATGGTCGCATTCACCCAGGACATATTGAAGAATCCGTAGAACGCGCCAAGGTACAAGTGGAGAAGAAAATTAAGGAGGCTGGCGAGGCCGCCCTTAAAGAAGTTGGCTTGCAACACCAACATCCCAAGTTGGCCGAAGTAGCTGGTCGCTTGCTGTTCCGCACGAGCTACGGACAAAACCAACTTAAGCATGCCGTTGAGGTATCAACCCTGGCCGGACTTATGGCTGAGGAAATTGGCGCAGACGTTAAAGTCTGCAAGGCCGCAGGATTCTTGCATGACATTGGCAAGGCCATTGATCATGACGTACCGGGCAGCCATATCGAGATCGGCGAACAGTTGATGAAAAAGTTTGGCTTTTCTGAAGAGGTGATCCGCGCCGCCAGCACCCACGAGGAGCAAGGCGAGTTCCAGGCACCTGAAGAGTTTATTGTCGCCGCGGCAGACGCCATCTCGGCGGCGCGGCCCGGTGCTCGTCGCAACACCTACGAAGAATTTGTTAAGCGCGTCACCGAACTCGAAAAAATCGCCAAATCTTTTGAGGGCGTCGACAATGTGTTTGCAATTGAGGCCGGTCGCGAGATCAGAGTCTTGGTCAAACCTGACTTGATCGACGATCTTAAGGCCAAAAAACTTGCACATGCTATTTCTGACAAAATCGAGAAAGAGCTGACATACCCAGGCGAGATCAAAGTCGCTGTGATTCGCGAGACACGCCAAGTGGCTTTCGCCCGCTAAATAGCCGCGCTTGAACATCCTCTTTATTGGTGACGTAATCGGGCAGCCCGGCCGCCTAGCGGTCGCAAAAAAACTGCCCGATTTACGCAAGCAGTACGAGGTAGATCTCGTCATCGCCAATGGAGAAAACCTTGCACACGGAAAAGGTTCGACCAAAAAAACACTCGACGAGCTGATCTCTGCGGGTGTTGACCTGGTTACCAGTGGCAATCACTGGGCGGACCAGCGCGAGATGCTGTCGGTGGCTGCCGATCCCAATGTACCGTTTGTTCGTCCGGCAAATTATCCACCGGGAACACCAGGCCAAGGCTTTAAAATTCTCCAGATACGAACGCAAAAAGTGCTGGTCATCAACTTGATGGGCCGCGTTTTTATGCGACAGTTTTTTAGCGATCCATTTAGAGAACTCGATAAAATTCTCACCGAGACTGCGCCAGAAAAACCAAACGTCATAATTGTTGATTTTCATGCGGATGCCACTGGCGAGGCAGTTGCCTTTGGCCATTACGCAGATGGTCGCGTCACTGCAGTACTTGGAACGCACACCCATGTGCCCACTG
>CAZCZY010000086.1:0-2225 GCA_964503525.1 uncultured Candidatus Saccharibacteria bacterium | reverse complement strand
TGCCGTCCGCAATTCCCGTTCTTGGACAGTGCGGGGGTACGGGCGAATAAAATGCTTGGCCACTTCTGCAGCTTTTGAGATTTCAATCCGGTTCCAGAGGATGCTCTGATACGGACTGGCTTCAAAAAAACCAACCGGCATCCAGGTGCCCTCGTTGGTGCCCTCGAGTGAGAGTCGCGGTTCTCGAACCAGGAGGCATAACCCCCGGCTCCCGCGAATCATCTGCCCAAGGACCATCAGCGGCATGCCGAGGCACTCGGCAAAAACGGCGTCTTCTGGTCCAAATTCTTGCTTAAGCAATGGATCATCGCGCAGGATAGCGATGTCGAGTGGTCGGCGCACCTCTTCCCTATCGGAAGGTTGTGCGGTGTCGTTTGAATAGATCAGTGCTAGTTTTGATCGCATGTAAACCTCCCTTTTGCCTCTTGTGAGGCACTTTGAGGTGCGAACTTTGTAAATGAACGTCACCTGACAATGCCAAACATTGGCGCCATTGTCAATGCTTATTCCAAATGCAGTTGCGACCCCACCTTTAGCACTTGTTTTTGCAGTGCCGGCCATGTCTGCAAGTCAGGGTCAATGGTAATCAAGCGCGCTGCTTCCGCCTTGGCTGATGCCAGCACCCGAGAATCGAGGACCGTCGCGTACTTAAAAGTAACTTGGCCGTGCTGCTTGGTGCCAAATATTTCACCTGGCCCGCGCATTTCTAGGTCAGCCTCAGCGAGTGAAAATCCGTCCTGACTTTCTGCGAGCAATTGCAGACGTCGTCGCGTTAGCGGAGTGGCGGAATCAGGGCATAAAAAACATGTACTGGCTTGTTTTCCGCGGCCGATGCGGCCGCGGAACTGATGCAGTTGTGCCAACCCAAAACGATCAGCACTGCGGATCAACATGCAGGTTGCCCGGGGAACATCGATACCGACTTCTATCACCGGGGTCGCGGCCAGGACATCAAATTTTCCGGCCTTAAAATCTACCATGACCTGATTTTTTTCTGCGTCTTTCATGCGGCCGTGGAGCATGCCGACACGCACTCCGCGCAATTGCTTTTTTAGTTCGAGAAAATCTGCGGTGACAGCATGTGCGGCCAGAACCTCACTCTCATCAATTAGTGGATACATTACAAAGGCTTGCCCGCCGTCTGCAACCGCTGCAGTGATATGCTTAAAAACGTCGGCTAATTCTTTTTCGCGAACAATCTTTGTTTGGATCACGGGTCGACCAACCGGTTTTTCGTCCAAGATCGACAAATCAAGATCGCCATACAGGGTCAAGGCCAGTGAGCGCGGAATCGGCGTCGCTGTCATCGACAATAAATGGGGCAAGAAATTTTTCTGTCGCACTTTGCTCTTGAGCTGTTGGCGCTGCCGGACGCCAAAACGATGTTGTTCGTCGACGACAAAAAGACTCAAGTTATTAAACTCCATCTCGGGTCTAAGCACTCCATGTGTCGCAATCAGTACCCGGACCGAACCATTTGCTAGTGCCGCTTTGAGCTGTGTGCGCGTACGCGGCTGCCCGGTTCCATTCTCAATAAAACTACCGGCAAATAGACTGACACCGATGCCAAACGGTGCGAGCATTTGTCGTAAATTGTGCGCGTGTTGCTGCGCGAGGACAACGGTCGGGGCTAGTAATACTGCTTGTTTGCCAGTACGCGCCGTCGCGAGTAGCGCCATAGCAGCAACAACCGTTTTACCGGAGCCTACGTCACCCTCAAGTAAACGGTTCATGGGGCGAGGTTTGGCCATGTCTTGCAATATTTGCCATGAGGCCACGCGTTGCGCCTTGGTAAGTGTATAAGGAAGTTGTGCAACAAATTTTTGCAGCAGCAATGTGTCGATCGAGATTGGTTCGGCATAAAAACTCTGCAGCGTTTGTCGTTCGCGCAGGACAAAAAGAGAGAGCAAAAGTAGCTCCTCGAAAGTCATGCGTTTACGCGCGGCGGCCAATTGCTCCGGGTCGGTTGGAAAGTGAAGTTGCGCGATAGCCTGTGAACGATCGGTCAATTTGTGGCGCGTAATAACTTCTGCCGGTAATATTTCTCGCCGTTTGCGCAGTAGCGGCAAGGCTTGCTTAATCCAGTAGCGCATCTGGCGCACCGTCAAGCGTCCAGCAAGCGGATACACCGGCATTAATTTTTCTTGGCCGGCCAGAAGCTCTGGGTCTTTAATTATTTCTGCGCTGACCAACGTTAACCGACCTCGATAGCGCTGCATTTTTCC
>CAZCZY010000085.1:0-7953 GCA_964503525.1 uncultured Candidatus Saccharibacteria bacterium | reverse complement strand
CAGCCCCAGCTTTATTTTTTGCGAGTGATTTTGCAATGCCGCTTAAAACTTTTTCCGCCGTACCACGTTGCGAAATCAATTTGAGCAATGCTGCTATCTGCTTTTGTTCGAGACCGAGCTGTTGAGTGTCACGAATAAAAGTTGCCTCTCCGTATTTTTCAAACTTGTCCATAGCGTGCATGACGCCGCCGCTTTGGTTCTTACCAATGCCGAGAGTATCCATCAGCGCATCGAGAAGGCCACGGTGATTTACGCGCAGGCTAAATTTCTTAACCCCGAGCTTGGTGAGCAATTGGTTGGCAACTGCCAATACTTCCGCATCGACGCGCGCCTCGTCGCTACCGACCACATCAAAATCACATTGATAAAATTCGCGTAGTCGACCGCGCTGTGGTTTTTCGGCGCGCCACACCGGCGCAATCACGTAGCGTTTAAAGGGCAGCGGTAGGTCTTGGTTCATGCCCATGACGCGCGCGAGTGGTACCGTGTGGTCATACCGCATTGCAACCTGTCGATTGCCCGCATCCACAAAGCGATACATAAGTTTGTCGGCCTCGGCGCCGTACTTGCCCATCAAGATATCGGCGTATTCTAACGTGGGTGTCTGGAGTGGTTCGTACCCAAAGGATTCAAAAACTTGCTCGATTGTTTTTATGAGCGAACGCAGTGGCAATGCATCAGCGGGCAAGTAGTCGCGAAAGCCTTTGAGTAAGCGCGGTTCGACAATATTTTTTGGTTTAGCGGGAGCGTTTGGCATTGTGTGAGATTTTGGAATGTTACCGAAAGTATAACGGACCAAGGCCCAATCACGAACCCGCTACCTTTGGAACTGAGCAAGCACGCACACGCCATAAAAGGAAAAGCCGCGCGGTTTGCACCGTGCGGCTCTACCTAGAGGGAGCGACTTCTTGCGAAGTCAAAGGCCCCTCGTTTTTGGATGCGCACTTCCCAGACGCACCCAACCTTCAAAGGCTACGGCAAAATTGGTCAAATGTCAAGCCTGTCATAACAAAAAGCAACATTTTTTGCCCAATAAAGCCACAATTACAGCCCGTCGCAGCCTTGACAAATAATCACTTCTCTGCTATTGTCTGCTGTTCGAGAGGTTTACGTTCGTTCTTTCAAATCTAGTTCGCCAAAAAAAGCGAACAAAAGGAGCCCCACATGGCCGAAAAGGTTGCCGAAAAGCCGACTGGTATCAACGTCACCAAGATCAACGCCGGACCGAGCGACCTCATCGCCGTACTCGGATTCCTGATCTGGTTGCCACTCAAGTACATCTTGATGGCTGCGCTCTGGCTCTTCTCAGGACTCTTCATCGCCCAGTACTGCTGGCCACTTGGCGCCGCAATCCTTGCCTACCCGTTCTTTGGTGCCATCATGGGTGCCAAAAAGGGCGGAGGCGGCGGAGACAAGAAATAGGAGTTGTGATGGACAAGCAAGATGAGATCATCAGTCTTCTCTACATCTGCACCGCGCTCTTGCTCAACATCTTCGTGTTCTTGATCGTTGCCATAATCATGATGGCCCTTAAAGGCTACGGCAATTACGGAGCATTGGCCGTGCTCATCGCAGTGGTTGTGCTCGTCCCATTGCTGAATGGGTTTGCCAATTTCCTCAACAAATCTCTGGTATCCGCACCTAGTAAACACTAGGTGCGCTTTTTTATGTTTGCTTTTTAGTCGAACTTTTGTAAGATGGCTTGTTCGAACCGGTGAGCAGGGGGTGAGCATGAAAGTCCTTTACTATACGTCTAACGCAAAAAAGCTTGAGAGTCCGCGGCGCGTGCTCGGACCGCTCGGCATCCAAGTCGACCAGGTCAAAGTCGAGCTACCTGAGTTGCAGGCCAAAGATGCAACCGGAGTTGCCCACTACAAGCTGGCCAGTGCTCGGCGCGAGTGCGACAACGACCCGATCATGGTCAACGATGCGTCGTTTCACATTGATGCTCTCGAGAACTGGCCGCATGCCCATTTCAAGTGGGCAATCCAGTCACTTGGTGTGGCAGGATTCTTGCGGGTGACCTCGCATCTGGAGGGCGAGCGAAATCGCAGCTGCCATTTCATCCACGTCATGGCCTATCACGAACCCGGCATGCCCGAGGCCAAGATGTTCGTGCGTCGCGAGACTGGTCTACTCGCGCGAGAACCGCGTGGATCCAACGACAGCATGTCGGAGCTCTGGAAGCTCTACATTCCCGACGATGGTAATCCCCGCAAACGGACACTCGCCGAGATGGATCCGGATGAGTTGGTGCGCTTCCGCAGTCAGCCCGCGATCGAAGGTGTGTATCGCGAACTCGGGACGTGGATTGTCGAGAACAGCGGATTCTATCGACGATTCAAGGAAACACAGCCCCAGACGACGTCCAAGCAGTAACCAGCAAACCAAAACCCGTAAAGCAATGCTTTGCGGGTTTTCTCTTATTGACACCTGCCGAAGCATGCGATACTTCTGTGCCTACTTCTTTACCAATCCGACAAGGAGATCACAGATGATCACGATGGAAATGATGAACACGCAGGCTGGCGACAATGAGTTCATTATCGAGGACGACAATCCCGAAATGCGACAGGAATTCGGCCAAATGGTAGACAAGCTCATCAAGCGCGGCACGTCCGTATTTCTCAAGCAAGGCGACAATTACAGAAGGGTCGCGGGCTACAATGCAGCGACCAACGAGTGGCTGGCGCCAAGTCCTATATCCAAAACGGAAGACAAGAAAATCAAGGGTAAGCTTGCCCGTGTAGTGGATCGCATCAAGGCGGCTGGCACTCATGCGGCGGCAGTCGCACCAACAGCTGGTGGCTAGAACATGCCAAGCCTCGAGGAGGAACTAGCTCAACACGAACAGGAGCTCAATCAAATTGCAGCTGGAGCGCCGACAGAAAGTGAAGCAATAGATCGGATCACGCAATACATGACGAACCTTACTGCAGGCGTTTTTCCCGCAGGATTTCCGGCGGGTATGCTGCAAGGCAAGAAAATTGTAACGACTGATCCATTACTACAAAGCTGTCTGCGCGCACTCGATACGGAAGCTGCACCACCTACTCCATCTGCGGAAGTTATTGCGGAACGGCCTCATCGCAAGACTCGCAATCAATGGGATACGACCGCACCATGGAAAGGAAGTTACGGACATGTGTTCGTGATGGAAAATCCAGAGACCGGCCGTGTCATCAAGGAGTTTCGCAAGAAAGAATCTAGCCAGGACCGGTTGCAGTTCTGGGCACGAACTCTGAACTGTCGAGTGCAATTCACAACACCCAAGGCGGAAATCAAGGCCCTCGAATCGTTAGTGGAAATCCTTACGCCGCAACAGCGCCACCAGTTGCTAACGGCAGACGCTTTTGTGGAAGTAGGTCGAAGCGGCGTTTGGTACATGTTGCGCCGAAACCGGCCAACACTTGCCTTGCGTCCCGCAGATAATGGATTCGACCCACTGTGTGCTCTTTGCATGCATCCACTCGCATATTACGAGGGAACTTGGGCAGGTGGCTTGCCACCGTCTGACGAACTCAAGGCCCATCTCATGTACATTCGCGCCGACGAGCATTTCTACTGGCGCAAGTGCAACCAAATTCCCATCGACCAACCAAACAGTGGCGTCTAACCAGACTTCACTCAAGCCTCACACAACCGTGGGGCTTTTTTTAATTCGTCCCTGACTTTGTTCGCTTATAAAACCGAAAAGCCGCTGACCTTGCGGCAAGCGGCCCTCCGGGAATCAAGAGACGAGATTGCTCTCGAGAGCTCTTATTTTTTCGCAGGTCAGCGAGTTCTCAAGTTGCCCTGCTTGCAGACGAGGCACTTCCCAGACCTCGTGCACAAGACTTTCAGAGACAACCGTGCGCTTGTCGTTGAGACTCGCGCGGAACTGCTGATGTGCGTACGATGATATTACCATTGCATTTGTGTATTTTTAGTTTGGTCAACGTGGCTTTTTTAAGCCATTCCACATAAGTTTCAGATTTCTTTGTTCCCTTTTGGGCCACTCATGCACGAACTATCAACAACACTATCCACTTTTCTGTGGAAACCTTACTATATTCGAGTAACCTAACTATTTCTTCCGCATGAATATATTAATGGTGGCCGGTACGTATCTTCCGGCAATTAATGGAGCGGCAATTTCTACGCGAAATTTTAAACACTCGCTCGAACAAAAAGGGCATCCCGTCTTTTTGGTCGCACCAGCTGCTCCCGGATACGCAGACAAAGAGCCAAATGTCGTCCGCAAGCGCTCGCTTCACAACCCTTTTTACAAAGACATTCGATTGCCGTTTTACTTTGCGGGCGCGCGCGACGTCGCGCATTGGCGCGCTAAAAATATCGACGTTGTGCATGTCATGCAACCATACGTCACGGGTCGCTACGCGCAAAAAGTCGCGCGCGCCCTCGGCGTACCGGTCATCTTTACTTGGCACACACGCTACGACCTCAAAGCGCATTACGTAAAAATTGTTCCGACTAGACTGGCGCGCTGGTGGATTGTTCGCTCGGTGACAAAATTTGGAAATGCTTGCAGCTCGGTGATCGCACCCTCGAGTTCGATAGAAAAACACTTACGATCAATCGGCGTTACTGTACCAATTGAAGTGATCCCAACCGGCTTGGCTGAATCATTTAAAGATGAAGAACCACGCGCAGTTTTACGCGATCGATTTAAACTTCCACAAGATGCGCTCGTAATTTTATGCGTTGCCCGCATCGCCCTAGAAGAAAAAAATCTTTTGTTGTTGCTCGATGCATACACAAAGATCCACGCGCAGCTTGGCAAAAACAGGCTGGTGTTTGTGGGGGGTGGACCAGATTTAGAAAAATTGCGTTCGATTATTAAGGAGCGGCATTTGGGCGACACGGTGATTTCTACCGGTTTTATCGATCAAGAGCGCTTATCCGAGTATTACTCGAGCGCTGATATTTTTGCGTACCCCTCTATCTCGGAAACACAGGGGCTAATCTCCGCCGAAGCCATGTCCGCAGGCCTACCAGTCGTCGCCACCCGCGCCCCCGGCAATGACGATATTGTTCGCGACGGAGAAAACGGCACGCTTACGGCCAATCGCGTCGATGACTTTGCGGCCGGTATTTTAATGTTGGCCGGCGATCCAGAACTCCGCGCACGTCTTGCCGTCGGCGCCCAAAAAACCGCTTCAGAATTTTCTATGCCAACAATGGCCGAGAAATTATTGCAGCTGTATACACGGTTGCGACACGAGCACATAGCGGCAAACAAGCAGAAATAAAAAAAAGAGGTTAACGCGTTCGTCAACCTCTTGAAGAATTCCATCTGACTGTCGCTATCCGACTCCAAAGAACCAGAGCGCAGCTCGCAAGAACGAACTCACGGGTAGCTCCTCATAACCCGCAGGTCGCTCGACTGGCACAACTTCGGCCCTGAGTTTGTCAGTGCCGGAAATCTTGAGGTAGCTGTACCCTCTGACGCCGAGCGGTGCGCTCGCGGGGCAAATCACGAGCTTGCTCATGCACTCGAACATGACTTGCTCGGCTTTCCTCCCAAGCGCGCCGATGTTAAGGAATTGCAACATCGTTCCGAGTGCACTCAGTCGGTTACCCCAACTCGGTTGATGCAAATCGCCGCAGACTACCATCCTCATTCGCTTGGTATGACCCTGCAATTGCTTGGCCATCGTACGCGTACCAAAGATGTTATGGGTCATGAGCACCCAGCCTTCTGGGCGCGCGAGCAACGTGTCGCCAAGAAACTGTTCTTGATCATGCTGCATGCGGATAACCTCTTGCGAATCACACCGCGCTTCCGCGAGGGGCGTACAAAATCCGACATACAGAACGCTCGCCTCTTCAAAGCGCCACCAAAGCGGTCCGTAGATATCGCGACATGCCAGCAGGCTTTCAGCGTCAAAGTGACCCGATACCTCACCATGTCCGTAGCCAGTGTCATGATTGCCTGGACTGATAAACGTTGTGCCGGGCAGGCCGTCCAGGATGCGACTTGCGTGACGCGCAGTTTGATCCACCAGCGGATGCGCAATGCCACATTCCTGACTGCCGCCGGACAAATCGCCCAGATGCACGATGGTTTCCGGCGCCGACGCGCGAATGGATTCGGTCACGGCGACAAACGATCGCAGTAACTCCCTCTTGAACATCGCATATACTTGCGGACCTCGAACGGGTCCAAAGTTTTTCATTCGGCGTGGAAATAGATCGCCGGCCTCCAGCACGGATGCCAAGTGACTGTCCGACAAGCAGTAGGGCATAGGACCTCCTCTTCTCTATTCAATAGGGCGCATACAAGCGCATATCAAAAATGGTAACGAACGAACCCGGTACTATGCGCTAAATTTGGCCTGTGTCAACCTTACGCACAAAGTCGACAATATCGCGGATTACCTCGCGCTTGTCATGATCAATCAACAGAATGTGGTGGCTTTTGCGATACCAGAGCAGCTGTTTATAGCGCGATGCGGCCCGCTCATAAATAATTTGTGCACTTTTTGGCGCGACCGAGTGATCGTGCGGCGACTGTTGCACAAGCAGCGGCGCGGTCACTTTATTTAGGTTGGCCTCGGTGTCCCGGTTAAGCGGCAACATTTTTTTAAACGCGGTGAGCGCAATATTTTGGTAGGCGACGCGGTCCTTGACGGCCGTCTGGTCGGCCACATCGGCGCGCCGAATCTTGCGGGGCGTCTTGCCAAACAACAAACGATACAGTGGTAGCACTACCGGCGATGCCCACTGTGCCGGAAAACGTAATGAGCCGCCAACAGAAACAACGCCGGCAACATCTGCTGGTCGCCCGATCGCCGCGCGTTGAATCGCCACTCGCAAGGCCAAAACGCCTCCGGATGATTCACCAATGACTATGACGCGCTTATGCCGAGCCAAAAGTTTTTCAAATTCTTCGGATACGGCCCGCTCGATAACCGGCCACTCCGTCGCATTAAGATCAGCTGCAGTCGTGCCGTGTCCTGGCAAAAGCGGACAGCTGTTGGCAAAACCAGCGTCGGCCAAAGCTTGACCGAGTTCGCGCATGGCTTGTGGTGAGGCAGTAAAGCCGTGAATTAACAAACAAGCCATATCGCTTGAGAGTGCGTGATCAAAGCGTTCTGCCCCAGACATCATGGGGTAGCGACCGGCGACGTGAGCGAGTACGTCCCCCGTCAATGGTTCTGCCATGTTGTTTGGCGTTGGGCTATTGGTCATGTGAGACTTATCCACTTGATACTGCTCTTTTTTAATCTTTTCTTAATGTTTGTCACAGTACATTAGTGGTGGTTCTTTGAGAAAGGAATTCCATCATGCAGTTGAACGCAAAACAGGCTCGAATCTGGCAACAACTCCAGAAATACAAGCACGAGGATCTTTGCCACCGCTTTGCCGAAAAGCACGATATGACCATCCAAGAGTCACATGCGGTGTTCGAGGAGACCAAGCGGTTTCTCTTTGAGGCGGCCGACTTTTTTATGCCGATAACGTATCATTTAGCCATGAACCGATGGGACAAAATATATGCAAGCGGAGAAGACTTTACACCGCTCAACGAGATTTATTTTGAAATATTACTGAATTGCGTCAGTAATCGCCTCGAGAAGCAACCCTCAAGCGTAATTGATTTGGGGTGCGGAACCGGCCACGCAGTAGAAATGTTTGCACAACACAATGTTTCTGCGGTGGGCGTGGATTCCTCAAAAGTTGCAATCGAAAAAGCGCGTGAGCGATGCAAGAAATATAATCATGTGAAATTTATCGTTGCTGACATAACGACTGTCTCGCTTGATCAAACGTTTGATGTGGTTCTGAGCAAATTGTCGCTCGCGTTTGTGGATGATCAGGCTCTTTTTTTGCAAAGGGTTGGCCGACTCATGAGCAAACATTCGGTTTTTATATTATTGACGCCGGTTTTGTACGAGGGCACTAATTACACTAAAGAAGACAAGCCTGGTATAGCCGTTGATTACGTCA
>CAZCZY010000084.1:0-12994 GCA_964503525.1 uncultured Candidatus Saccharibacteria bacterium | reverse complement strand
CGCGCTGTAAAATCCGGCGCGACTCATCCCAAGGCAGCCAAGCAATTACTTGCACGCGCGATTGTGTTTTTGCTGCATCTCGATCTAAAAAAAGTTCGTAGCGCCGAGGCGAGTTTTGAGCGAGTATTTTCTAATAAACTTTTGCCGGAAAAAATTCCTACGGTTAAAATTTCGAAGGCTAAAGCGATTGACTTAGCAGCGGTTGTTTTCCTCGCTAAACTCGTACATAGCCGAAGCGAAGCCAAACGGCTCGTGTCAGCCGGTGCCGTGAGTCTAGTAGAGGGTGGTACAGGAAAATCAGGTAGTGAGGTTAAAAAAGTTGTTCGTGATGTAAAAGAGGTCAACTCAAAGCGCGAAGTGGTGCTGCAAGTCGGCAAGCGCCGGTTTATTAAAATTATTTGGCTGCCGTGAGCGTGATTTTGCCCTCATGATCGCGCTTTTTTTGAGTGCCGGATTTTTGATTATCGCCGGAGCGGTCTTTGGCAAACTCGCCGGAAATACTTCTACACCTCAATTAATTTTTGCGAGCGTTGTCGGTGTGATCGTGGCAGCAATGGCACTTTTCTTTGTTTAGCGCTTTGACAGTTGCCCGCTGTTCGGGTAAAAATCTTTGGCTATGAGTATTGATAAGCCATTATGAAAACTGAGGCACTTTTATGAAAATTGACGAACTTCGCGCAGGGTCATTTCTTGACATCAACGGGACACCCTACATTGTGCTCAAATCTGATTTTATGAAAACGGCTCAGCGCCGACCAGTGATGCGCACTAAATTGCGCAGTCTTAAGGACGGTTCGGTACTAGAAAAAACTTTCAAGCAAGGCGATCGCGTTGAATCGGCCGATATGTCGCGCTCACAAGCGCAATATTTGTATCGCGAGGGCGATGCGTTTTATTTTATGGATCAAGAATCATACGAACAATTTTCGATTCCAGCTGACATCGTCGGCGAGGCGGCAAAATTTATTGCCGAAGGCGGTATTGTCACGATCTTGAATTTTGGCGAAAAGCCGATCTCCATAGAATTGGCGAACAAAGTTTCGTTCAAAGTCACTGAAGCGCCGCCGGGGATCAAGGGCGATACGGCGACCGGGGGACTTAAGGAGATAACCCTAGAAAACGGGACTAAAATAAATGTGCCGCTATTTATCAAAGTTGGCGATGTTGTACGCGTCAATACGGAGACAGGAAAATACAGCGAGCGCGCGGAGTCGGCGACATAATTTTCTTGGTCGCATAGTTTACGCCACACCATGAAAGCAGTAATTTTAGCTGCAGGTCTGGGTAAACGCTTGCGGCCACTCACCGAGTGGACACCCAAACCGATGTTGCTCGTCGGTGGCCGTCCGATTTTAGCGCGAACCATGGAGGCATTACCTGACGAAATCGATGAGGTGATTTTTGTAATCAATTATTTGGGCGAACAAATTCGAGCATATTTTGGAGATGAGTGGCGTGGCGCCGGGGCCGGACCGCGTAAGATCCGCTATGTTCATCACGCCGCACTAAACGGAACAGGGGGCGCTGTTGCGTGCGCGCGACCGCTACTCAACGCGACGAATACAACGACGCAGTCGAAAATCACAGCGGGGCGAGACGATCGATTTTTGGTGTTGATGGGTGACGATATGTATTCTGCCCGTGACCTTGAGCGACTCTTGCAGTTTCCCCGCGCGGTTTTAGGAAAGGAAGTTTCGGATCCGGAACGCTTTGGAACCTTGACAGTGACGGCTCAAGACGATCTGTCGGGCATCGCAGAGGCAGGTAGCTCTGATCGCAAACCTCCATACTTAGTAAATTGTGCAGCATATGTTCTCGATCAGCATTATTTTGATGTTCCACCGGTAAAATTACCCAGCGGCGAACTGGGCTTACCACAAACGCTGGCTCAATTGCCGGTGCTTGGACATTCGGTGCGAGTTGTTCGTGCCAAAGATTGGCTGGGGATTGGGACAATTGAGGAATTGACAGAAGTCAACAGGAATCAATAGGCTGTCCTCAATGGACCAACATAGAGTGCTGAGGGCGGTATTTTTCTCGCACCTCGCAACAATGACAGGTGCCGAGCGTAGTTTATTGGAACTAACTCGTGAGTTAACACAAAATTTTGGTGCTGATTGTACAGTCGTGCTTCCGGAAGACGGACCTTTACGCAAGGAGCTTAATAATGTTGGAGCAAAAACTATTAGAGGTCCTGTTAATTGGTGGTGCGGACAGTCAGGCGTGCCATCAAGTGTTCTCGAAAAAAATATTATAGAGAGTATGCCGGGGATTTTTGCACTATTTGAGCAGATCGCAATGGTTGATCCACACGTCATTGCTTCAAATACGCGAACCATAGCGGCGGGATTAATAATTTCTAATCTGCTAGAAAAGCCCCATGTTACTTTTGCGCGAGAGCCCGAGGCCCTCGTGGATTCTTTTTCTTGGTTGTTGGGCGCTAATAACACAAGTAAACTTTTTTATGCTCTCTCTGCTGCGGTCATATGTAATTCCGAAGATACGGCGGATCAGTTTGAAGAAAATGAAAAAGTAGAAATTATTAATACCCACATTCGGCTGCCGAAAAATATTGCGCCCGTAAAATCAATCCATAAGAAGACAAGGGCCATCAAATTAATTTTGCCTGGTTCTTTGACTCCGATCAAAGGGCAAGAGGACGCGATACGTGCCATCGATTTGCTTAAAAACAAAGGGACCAGCGTTGAATTAGTTCTTATGGGTGGTCCAGAAGGTGTGCACTCTGAGAAGCTTAGGGCCATGGTTGCGTCTTTGGGCTTGCAAGCGGAGATACAATTTCTTCCTTTCCAGGAGCAACCATATGCGTACTATCAGCAGGCTGATATTGTACTGGTCTGTTCGCGCGGAGAATCATTTGGGCGAGCTGCCGGAGAGGCGTTGACGTTGGGTATCCCTCTGATCGCGACAAACATTAAGGGTCTTAAAAAACAAGCCATCGATAGTGAGACTGCGTTGACGTATTCGCCGGGGGACTTTGTGACTCTTGCAAAGCACATAGAGAAAATTACCGCGAATCCAAACCTGGCTTCAAAACTTGCGCAGGCAGGTAAAATACACATGCAACAATTTAGTGAGGACAAATTTGGTGGTGCGGTCTGGAGGCGATTTATTGAAGTGAAGGGAGTGCAATCGGGTCATGAAACCGCGGAACCGGCGCTAAAATTTCGAAAAAGGATAAATGAGTGGACGAGTCGAGCATTTCAGGAAAAGGCCATTAAGGCGCAGGATCTGGAAGAAAAAACAACCAATCTACAGACTACTAACGAGGATCTAAGACGCGATCTGCAGGCCCAGTGTGATCAGGCCGATGATTTACAAAGGGGGCTTAGGCTTACACAACAGGCTCTAAGGGATGTAACCAATTCTAAAACGTGGTTGTATAGAGATAAAATTTTACGAATTCCTGGGCTTAAGACTGGCTGGCGAGGGGTTCGCCGCATTCTCAAGTGATTTGCAGGAACTAACGAGGCGTATTAGCTTCGAGGCCTATGTTCATGGGCTCACTTGCTAAAATTTGGGAGCGTTGGGTCGTTCTGCCGTATGCGGCTTTTTTGTTGCTAACAGCAGAATATTCGCGGTACCTAACTCTAACTGAATGGACGCATATATTATTTGCACCTCGGACTTTATTGCTAATAGGTCTCTGTTTGATGTTGGTTTGGTTCGTGCTTAAAAAATTGACTAGACAAGAAGTTTTTACTCTTAGTGATTTGTGGTGGCTTGGAGTGCCGATGTATTTGGCAGTGTGGTCTGTGTTTGCCTTGCGGTGGTCTTCCACTGCACTTGGTGCAGATCCCACGGGCTATTTAACAAACTTTTGGTTGTATGGTCTTTTTTTGGTGCTGATAATTGCAGTGCTAGGACGCGATAAGAAAAATTTCAAGATTCTTCTTGCTGCTGCAATGCTGGGTGCGATAGGTGTTATCGGAATTGGGCTCTGGGAAAAAATTACGGATACGCATTTAGCACTATCAAATCTCAACAATCCCTATCGCCAACAATGGTCCGTTACTTCAGTTTTTATTGGACAAAATCATCTCGCGGCAAGCTTGGCAGTTTTTTTGCCAATCATGGCCGGATGGGCTTTGTCGCTTAGACGACGCTGGCGTTATTTGGTGTTGCTCGCGGTCTTGGGTGGCGCCATAGTTCTTTTTTACACTGGATCTACGTTGGGCTTGATGGCTTTGCTACTCAGCGCGATCGTTTTTATGGCAGTTGTAATTCTGCGACGAACACCCGGCGGTCGAGCAAAAAAAATATCGCGGGTTGTTGCCGGCATTTTTGGCACTATGGCACTTGCGTCAGTAATTTGGATTGCACTGCCCGAGGACATCCAAGTGCGTTTTAGTTTGGCAGCTATTGGAGTGCAACAATCAATAGGGGAGCGAACCGAATTAATAAAGATGGCATGGTCCATTATGCGCGAAAACTTCTGGCAAGGTGTTGGACCCGATGGAGCAGAGGTCATGCTGCGTTCATTTCAGACAACCAATATTAAGAGCTTACATAATCTGGTTCTTGAGGTAGGTGTCACGTTTGGTGTTTTGGCACTTTTGATTTTTTTGGTTTGGTATTCGACACAGACATGGAAGTTGCTTAAGCGGTCTTACGACGCAAGTATAGGCGAGTGGATAGGAATTGGACTGTTAGCAGCGCTGGCGTCATTCATTTTTTGGCAATCAGCCCCAAGTACCTTTGATGGTGTGCGCGCGCTGTTCCTTTTATTTGGATTATCCGTCGCCACAATTACGCAACGATGTAAGAGAATTGATGTTTCTGACGCTTCGCTACAAGAATTAAGAAATTTTCGAGACTCAATAAGCGTGGTAATTCCAGCGTATAACGAGGCTAAACGAATTCCAAAGACTTTGCATGAAGTCTACTCATTCTTGAATGAAAATGTTCAGGCGTTTGAGGTGCTGATTGTCAACGATGGGTCAAGGGATGATACGGCAAAGGTAATAACAGCTTTGATCGAGGACATGCCCAAGGCACGCTTGATCGACTATTTTCCTAATCGAGGGAAAGGTTTTGCAGTGCGACGTGGGCTTAATGAGGCTCGTAGCAAATGGATTTTATTTATGGACGCTGATCACTCGACGTCAATAAGCGAGTTATGTAAATTGCCTCACCTTGCAAAGTTAGGCGGAGACATTTTTGTTAGTTCTCGCTATTTGCAAGGTAGCAATATTAAGGCGCGCCAGCCATTTATGAGAATTATCGTGAGTCGAATCGCGAATCTTGTAATTCGCATTCTAGTACCTGGCATTAGAGATACTCAAAATGGTTTTAAAATCATAAAAGCGCGTTCATGGAAAAAAATTGCTCCATTAGTAACGCTTTCGCGATGGGCATTTGATGTTGAAATCCTTTACCTGATAAAAAAATTTAAATATCACTATCTAGAATTTCCGGTCGAATGGAGTAATTCGAATGATTCCAAAGTAGATTTGAGGCAAGTGCTCATTGGTACATCAGTAGAATATATGTCGATCGTACGGAATGTTTTATTTCGCAGGTATAGAAAGCGTGAAGTAAATACTCAGAAACGGTCTTGACCGTGTATCTAAATTGGCTAGACTCACGAGAGCAAATGAAAAATGTTGAGGATGGCGGACAATTTCTGCGGGCAATTTTGTTCTCGATGCTCACTATCATCGCGGTAGTGCATACTTCGCTTTACTTTTACTGGATTGCACATACAGCGTATCCAAACACGTTGTCACTTGTGGTCAGGGTTTCCTCGGCTGAAATATTGTCACGGCATGACTCATTTCATAGGCTTCGAGAATTCTTAAGATCTCGATCCGAGCAAAGCTTGGGATATGAGAGCGTGTCTGTTGTGGGACACTCCGCTCTGGCACCTTCTCGCTTTGAGCTCGAAGTAATGTATGAGATGTATCCCAAGCTGCCTTCAATACTACGATTTGATACCTCCGAGCTACAGAGGGAACTGAGTCAAGCGCAAAAGGGCACCGCTTTTATTTCCGAGATGCCATTGCAGCTCAGCACTTCTGACTACGAGATTATAAACGGTGAGCAGTATTTTATTTATGTACATAGATGACAATATTGCTTCTTAAAACATTATTACTGCTCCTTCTGACAACAATATTTGGGATAGGAATAGTTATCTGGCCAGCACAACGTTTGCGTTTGAACCCTTTGCTCCTAATTGGCATTTCTTTCTTATTAGGGATCGGCCTTTTTGGAGCGATATTGACGAGCTTGATATTTGCTCACGGCTTTGAATACAGCAATATTGTTGTTGTAATACTTGGAGTAATTGGCATTACAAGTATCATTTTATCACTCAGACGGTATGGGTTCAGTCTTGTCTGGAGAATTATTCCCAGAGGCTCGGCTCTAGTCGTATTAATAATGACGTTAATAATAGTCGCGCCAGTCGTTTTGCACTCGGTTCTTTATCCACTCACGTCCTGGGATGCCAAGATGATATGGATGATGAAAGCAAAGGCACTATATGTGGAACCGCATGTGCCAAACACACTTTTCGAGAGCGATCTGTTTAACTCCGCACATAAAGATTACCCATTAGGTTTTCCAGCAATTATTGCTGGCCATTATAATTGGTACGGGGCAGTTGCCGAGCAGCCCGTGGCTGCATCTTACGTGGCCTATTGGTGGGCAATTCTAGTCGTTGCTGCTGGCACGATAGAACGTGTCTTGGGTCCTAGGAGAAGGCGCGCGCTCCTATTTGTTGGTCCGTCATTAATATTATGTCTTTCAGCCGGCACTTTGTTAGAGTTTGCTGGTCTTGGCTTAGCAGATATTCCATTAGCCAGCTATTTCTTAGCCGCAGGATGCTCGATGCTTATCGGCTTATCCGATTCAAACAAAAACACGCGCATTTCGTGGCTGACCTTGGGGCTTCTGTTCAGTGGCATTGGTATGACCATTAAGAATGAAGGCGTGCCATTCTTCATACTTTATTTATTCTTTTCCGTCTGGACAGTGCTTTCATTAAGGAAACCTCAGATCCCCAATGAACACGCCGTGAATAAGGGAATACTTCGTGGTCTTATGCCATTTTTGGTAATGCTAGCTGGGGTTCTCGTCTCCGTGGGAACATGGCAATCACTGAAAATGAAGAATGGGTACAGCGTTGACTTATTGATACCTATAGAAAGGACAGTTTCAGATTATTTTTTTAGGGGGATTGACACGGCTCAATGGTTTATTAAAGAAGTTCCAAACTTTGATCATTGGGGCTGGGGTCTGTTGCCAGCGCTCTTACTAGTCATCGCCATCTTTGTTACTCTCATAAAGATTAAGCAATCGAAATTGAGTGCAGCCCCCCTTTTGTTAGTATTCGGCCAGGCCTTTGTCTATTATCTGATTTACGTCAGAAGTCCACATGAACTCACTTGGCATATAACCACTTCCCTCGATAGGGTTTTTCTGCATTTGGTGCCATCTCTATTTGTTCTTGCTTGCAGCTACTCGATCATGCTTTACGATAGACAACAGGGGCAACAATCTATCGAAGTTCTTGCACAAAATGATCGCGTGATTAATAAATAGATCGCCAATATTTCGTGCTTGTCAAGATGGTAATGGGTGTGCTTGAATATGCCCTTCATGAATTTTTCGCTTATCAAAGAGCTGGCCCTCGTAGACTTCAAGCTTCGTTATAAGAACTCTGTTTTGGGGTATTTATGGTCGTTACTGAAGCCGCTGGCAATTTTTGGCAGTCTCTTTTTAGTGTACTCAATCTTTATTCGCTTTGACGTACCAAATTATCCGCTTTTCCTGCTGCTTGGTGTTCTCATTTGGAATTACTTTGGTGAAGCAACCATCAACGGCATGGGCTCTCTCGTCAACAAGGCAGGCCTGCTTACTAAGGTCAATATAGATAAGAGAGCAGTAGTGTTGGCGAGTGCCATTACGAACGTGCTGACCCTGCTGCTCAATCTTGTAGTATTCTTTATTTTTCTGGCGATTATAGATCCACATATTTCGAAATCGTTTTTTCTTTTACCAATTGCAATATTAAACATTTTCATGATTTCGCTAGGCGTATCCTTCGCCTTGGCATCGATTTTTGTGAGGCTAAGGGACATTTCAAGCATATGGGAGATCCTGCTACAGATAGGATTTTGGGTCACCCCGATAATTTATCCGATCTCATTTGTGCCCAATCGCTTTTTGCCGCTAATACACGCCAATCCCGTATTCAGAGTTATCGAAGAAGCTCGGATGATACTAGTTTCGTATCAAACCCCTAGTCTTAACGGTGCGATATTAACGTTTTTGGTGTCGCTGTTTGTTCTCACAGTTGGATATCTAATATACACAGCACGCGCTGCCACAATTAATGAGAATATCTAATAGTCATGGGAATCATTGAAATCCAAAAAGTAACAAAAATCTTTAAGATTCCGCACGAGCCCGTCCGGTCTTTCAAGGAAAGCCTAGTCACTCTTTTTAATAGAAAAAAATTTGAGCAATTCCATGCCCTTAGGGATATCAATCTTGAGATCAAGCCTGGGGAATTTGTTTCATTTATTGGTGCCAACGGCTGTGGTAAGTCGACACTTTTGAAACTCATAGCCGGTATTTATGGACCAACGCTTGGTAGAGTCATAGTACGCGATAAGATTTCCCCATTTCTAGAGCTTGGAGTGGGGTTCAATGGTGATCTTACAGCAAGGGAGAACATTTTTTTATACGCCGCAATATTAGGCATGTCTAAGAAACAAATTCGGGCACGTATTGATGAAATAGTACGCTTCTCTGAGCTGGAAAAATTTATTGATACAAGAGTCAGGAACTTTAGTTCTGGCATGTATGTGCGATTAGCGTTTGCAACAGCCATTCAGAGTGATGCCCCTATATTGTTATTTGATGAAGTGCTGGCAGTAGGCGATGCCAGTTTTCAGAAGAAGTGTTTTGAGCGCTTTGAAAAATTAAAGGCAGCGGAGCGAACAATTATTTTTGTCAGTCATGACTTAAATTCTGTTCAAAAATTCAGTGATCGAGTTATTTGGTTAGAAAATGGTATTCAGAAAATGGGTGGCGATCCGAGTGAAGTGATCAGTGCTTACAATGCCAGTACGAGATAGTGAGTGCTACTAGGCTTATGCCAGGATCAATTAGCCGAAGTGACAATAAAACGCGACAATGGCCAAGAGTTGATATTGTCACTGTCTTTTACAACTCAGAAAAAGTTGTCGCAGATTACTTAGGAGCGGCGCGTAAAATTGATTATCCTGCGGACCGCCTCCATTTTTTCTTAATAGACAATGCCTCCACTGATAGTACTTTCAAGCAACTAAAGGACAACTTCAGTGAGATGCCGCGTAGTCTAATAAGGAAAAATTTTAACGGCGGCTTCGCGGCCGGCTGCAATAGCGCAATGCGAGTATCAACGGCAAAGTATGTGTTCCTCTTAAACCCGGATACCCAAATACATCCAAATTGCCTCAAATTACTTGTAGAGCGGGCTGACTATGATCGTGCAATTGGGATGGTTGAAGCTGCGCAACAACCGATTGAGCATCCCAAGTATTATGACCCTTTAAGTAATGACACAAGTTGGTGTAGTGGTGCTTGTACTCTAATTCGCCGCAGCGCACTAAATCGGACAGGTGTATTTGATGAAAAATTCTTTATGTATGTTGAAGATGTGGACCTATCCTGGCGCATGTGGTCGCGTGGGTATCGTTGTGTGTATCTGCCATTGGCAAAAGTTCAACACATGCAAGGAATAAAAAGCATCAAGGGCGGAATGCGAGAATACTACTTCGGCTTGAGAAATGGCCTCATGATGAGGGCGATATTTAGTGGGTGGCGTGCCGCCATCAGTTATCTTTTTCGAATGAGTAGTCTTGCAATATTTTCAAGTGATATCACCAGGGAACAAAGGGGTAAAATATTTCTGGCAATCCTTTCTGCGCTCAAGAAAACAACACATATTTATTCTCGAAGGATAGAGCAATCTAGATACCCTGCTTCTGGACATACTATGTTTTATGGTTGGGATTATCATGCACGACGCTAATATGACGCACCCAGAGATTACGGTTGTAATACCCACGTATAATCGTGCTGCAGGATTGCCTAAAACACTAGAAAGGATTTTTAGTCAAAGCATTAGTCACACGCGCTATAGGGTGATCTTAGTGGACAATCGCTCCATCGATAATACTGCAGTGGTTGCAAAAATTTTATGCAACAAATTTCCCACACTTACATACGCATACCAAGATAGACCTGGTGCGGGCGCAGCGCGCAACCTTGGAATCAAGCTTGCAAAGACGCAATTGGTACTTTTTATTGATGATGATATTTTAGCTTCGCACAACCTGATAGAGCAACATCTGAATGCACACAAGACTCACGTGGGTAGTGTTCTTGGTTATCTAGAAGTCCCATGGGAAAGAAGCAGGGATCCATTTCTTAAGTACCTCCACAAAAGCGAAGAGCAGAATACATATAGTAAATTAGACCCCGCTAATACCAGTTATCATTTTTTTTATACTGGCAACGTGAGTTGTCGCAAAGAAGCATTGTTAAAAGCGGGAGGATTTGATGAGGGGTTTACTGTTTATGGTGTCGAGGATATTGATTTGGGCTATCGTCTTGAAACATACGGTGAGCCCATGATCTTTTGTAAACAGGCACTAGCATTCCACGATTATCATCCAACCTTTCAGCTGTTTATCAAAAAAAGGCGCATGGCGGGTAGATCACTTGCGTACTTTCTCGACAAGTTTCCAAATTTACAGCCGCAGTTCACATTTAATAAATACCCCTTTATTTTCATCGTCGTGCCGCACTTGTTGACCAGGTGGATGGCACCAACAATATTGAGAAAAAGTGATCACCCTCTTTCATTCTTGCAATACGTGTGGTTGAACAGAGCATTTAGATACGCCATGTTTCGGGGGTATAGCGACTTTTGCAGGGCAAATAACCAATTAGGAATGTCCTACATTGGACTAAAATAATGATTATTAGCGCACACCGCCTGCTTGCCGAGAGTTGCGGCATGATACGCGAAAAAGGAAGAGAAGATTTGCCCTACGTCCTAAAATGAGCTAACAATGCTCAACTATGCCTTCAAATATCTCGCGATTTGCTGACAGGGACATCGGGTCAAACATGCAAAAGGATGCAACTGGCGACGTGCATACGCATGGAAAATTATTCGACATGCGAAGCACAATGGAGTCAGAAATGCCGGCTCCGACAAGACTTACCGATGTGGCGTCATGGCATGGGCACATTCCGTTCGCGTATTGGTGCATTACAAAACTGAAACCACGTCTTTTTGTCGAATTGGGCACTCATCGTGGAGATTCCTACTTCGCATTTTGCCAGGCTGTGAGAATGCAGGGGGGCAGCACTAAATGCTTTGCCATTGATACTTGGAAAGGAGATAAACAGGCAGGGCTATACGGTGAGGAAGTATTTGTTGATGTGAATCGCTTTAATGAGGCACATTATTCTGCATTCTCGACTCTTATCCGCTCATCATTCGATGATGCCAGCGGAAAAATTGAAGATAGAAGTATTGATTTGCTTCATATCGATGGATTGCATGACTACGGATCGGTAAAACATGATTTCAATTTATGGTTGCCAAAATTAAGCAGCAGAGCCGTCGTCCTCTTTCATGACATCAAACATTATGAAAACAACTTCGGAGTTTGGAAACTGTGGAAGGAGTTGTCTGCTAAGTACCCTTCATTTGATTTCGAGCATAGCCATGGCCTTGGAGTGCTGGGCATTGGTTCAAATTTTGCACCCGAACTTCGCAATTTGATTGAATCGAGTCCAGCTGAAAGGCAGGATGTTCGTACGCTCTTTACACTATTGGGTGAACAAGTTATCGGTAAAGGCAAGCGACAAAATATCAATAATCAATCCTCGCAATCTAAAAAAGCTGCTTCAGAATTTGCTTTAGAATTATCAAAAAAATCGTTCGAAAACGAAATGTTAATTAAGGAAGAAGAGGGACTACGTGATGCACTTGCAGTAGGTGATAAAAAAATTAAGGATTTGAGCAGGCAATTGCGGAAAGTTTTAGCAGGCGCTGTCGAAGATCGGCACGACCTAGAAAAAAGGCGCCTATCCTGGTTCGAGCTCATTATGCATCCTGGTGATGTCCGCAGAGTGCGTAATAAGCAGTCGGAGAGATCTCGGAGGATTACGCAAGAAGTGGAAAAGATAGAAGCCTCTAACCAATTTGAGACTCTTTTTTATCTTTCCCAATGCACAGACATTGCCGCGGCAATTAAGAATCCGGTCCGGCACTATGTCGAGGTTGGAGCAGCGCGCGGACTTGATCCAAATTTACAATTCGACTCGTCATTTTATTTGGAAAAACACAGCGATGTTGCACTAGCTGGAATCAATCCACTGGTGCACTTCATCCAATACGGGGAGAAGGAGGGCAGGGTAACCAGGGCGAATCCAGAAAGTATTTATACCAGAGGGGTACCTTGGCAATGGTATTCGGTTGGAAATCCCATCGTGTCGATTATTGTGCTTGCCTATAATAAGAGTGAGTATACAGTTGCGTGCTTAAAGTCAATTTGGAAGTATACGCATGACATTCCATTCGAGGTGATCGTTGTTGACAATGGAAGTAGACCTGAACACATTGCACGTATTATTCCACACCTAGGCCCTGCGCGATTGTTGCGCATCGGGGTTAATAGAGGATTCGGCGAGGGCAACAATATTGGGGTTGAACATGCAAAGGGCAAGTATGTGATGTTCATGAATAATGACGTCACTGTTACAAAGGATTGGCTTGTTCCTCTAGTGTCGGTTTTTAATGAGCATCCACGGGTTGGGGCAGTTGGCGCAAAACTTGTCTATCCCGACGGAAAACTCCAAGAAGCAGGAGCCTTTATCGTCCCAGATGGCACAGCCTGGCAACGTGGAAAAGGCGGTGACCCCCAAAATCCCAAGTACAATAACCTTGAGATCGTGGATTACT
>CAZCZY010000083.1:0-5521 GCA_964503525.1 uncultured Candidatus Saccharibacteria bacterium | reverse complement strand
CCACAAGCCAGCGCCATGATAGACGGCGAGAGTGGGGTGCGCGCTGCGTAGGCTGGGAATTTTGGGAAGGCATCACGGATAGTATGCCATGTCAGGGGAACTGTTGCCTATTAAGGAGTCTCTGTTGGTGGGGTGGTTTCGCTTGGTATTGTTTGGACCGAACCCTCAAAGCCCGGTGGTGGGGGGACTCCCTCTGGCAGCTCTAACGGAACTTCGCTGCCGGCGCCGCCGGTTGCGTCCAATGGAATGCCAGTAGCATCTATTGGCGTTGCTTCTACCGCTGGCGCTGTTTTCTTGAGAATTCTGTCAAGACCTTCTTGAAAAGCTAGATCAAACCCGCCCAAAATCGCGGCCAGAACGGCAGAAAATACAATCACTTGAACCGTGCCACGATAGACGGCCTTGCGCTTGGGCCAACTAACTTTTTTCAATTCTTCAAAGATTTCTTTGAGGTACTGCCAAACAGAAATTTTACTGCGTTTTTCGCGTGGTTTTCCCGGCACACCTGTTCCGTCTGGAGTGGTTTTTTCTGAGCGCGGGCTACCGCCCGGGAGGCTTTTCCTTAAATTAGAGAATTGGTCCGCCAATGTCATAGGGGCGTAGTGTACAAAGGTTCGAACGGTTTGCCAACTGCACCGTGCTGCAAGGCCCCCGGCAACTAAACCGTATACTTGGCGCGAAGTTCGGTGGTGCGAAAAACGATTGAAAAATATATCGAGATCACAAACGGCAGCACAATCGCGGTCGCCGACAAAATACTGAGATCCTCGACTAGCAGCAGTGCCAAGATATAAAAGCCCGCGAGAACACCGTCGTCAATTAAGAAGAAACGCAAGAATTTTTGTTCGGCGCGATTGGGTCGGTGCACCACCCAATCAATCCCCTGTCCGACAATATCTATTAGTAAAAAGGCGAGGAGCCAAGCGAGATATGCTCGAATATTATCGAGTTCGTTGATTGCCTGAGTAATGGCAAACATGCTCAAGCCCAAAATGATGAAGTCGACAAAATAATGCTTTGGAATTTGTTCGATCGTGCGTAACTCCCACCAGGTAAAAAGAAAAAACAACATGAGGTGGAAAAAAAGAATGACTTGCGCAACTTGGTTCCAACCCGGAAATGACAAAAACAAAGTAAACAACGCGATGCCAAAATACACATCGACCGCCGTATCTAAAAATTTAAAATATTTGCTTGAGGCCATCTCCTTTTTCTTTGTTGTGCCAACTGTATCATGAGATTTTGACCGAACAAAAAAACGACCTGCTCATAGGAGTAGGTCGTGTTCGTGCCAGTTATTGCTGGCTAATTTCGACAATGCGATTGTAAAAGTGTGCCCAGCCGTTGATGCGCGCCACACCGTCGGGCATTACAGCATTTTGATTGTACCTACAGGAAAAAAGAAAAAGGTTGGGAACGATGCCAACAACTGGCGCGAGTTTGTCCTCATCGTCGTCGATAAAGACATCAAAGCCCGCGAGTGCTGGTGCTTTGCTATTGCCGTAGCCCATCCCGATAAACTCGAGCACAATGCCTTGTTTGGTAAGGTAACGCCGCGCGAGTTCTAATGCCGCGTCTGTTCGGGAGGTTACTACCGTCGGTCGATGCCCGGCTGCGAGCATTTGGTCCAGGTAGTACAACATGTTGTCCGGTGGCGGTGTCCTTTCGAGCCAACCCGCCTTATCGTAGATCTCTTTTTGCAGCGCACGATATTGCTCAGACGTCAGACGGTTTTCCGCGAACAAGATTTCTTTCTTGAACTTGTTCGCTGGAATGTCAAAGCCGTACAGTTGTTTTGCCGCAAGCGCCTTTTGCGCTCCGTTGTCTGTGAGCACACCGTCAAAGTCGAGCCCGATTTTTAGTTGCCGTTTCATTGGAGCTCCTCCGGTAGTGGTGGATTGTGCTGTACATGCGACACGCAGATTTAAAAGAACGAAAGAAGCGGGTGCACGATTGTGCACTGGTTTGCCGCAGAAGTCTAGCGAGTTATTCCTCCGCCTGACTACAAACTAAATGTCGAGATTTTTGACGCGCTTAGCGTGGGTCTGGATGAATTTTTTGCGTGGCGCGACCTCGGCACCCATCAGCGTCTCAAAGAGCTCATCAGCTTTTTCGGCATCTTCAACTGTTACCTTTAGTAGCGTTCTGGTTTTAGGATCCATGGTTGTTTCCCAAAGCTGGCGTGGATTCATTTCTCCAAGACCCTTGTAGCGTTGGATGTTGATTTTAGGTTTGCCGGCTTCAGTAGCTTCCCCTTCGGCTACTGGCTCACCCGCATCCGCACCTGCAGCGGCAGCCTTAACTTTTACTTTGGCCTTGGCACTCTTACGCGCCTCGGCATGCATTTCAAATTCAGCAACGGTTTTTTCTTTTTCCTCGTCCGAATAAGCGTATTTGGATTCTTTGCCAAAACTAATTTTGTATAGTGGGGGCTGAGCAATATACAAATAGCCCTTGTCGATGATTTGCGGGAAGTACCGATAGAAAAATGTTAACAGTAGTGTTCGTATATGGGCCCCATCTACATCTGCATCAGTATTGTGGCAACAAAGTCCACCCATACCGGCAATAAAATTCTCGTCGCCTTCAACGGAGAAATCGTAAACAAAATGATTCGAGGCTTGTACCTTTTTAACAGAAGTAACTTTTAGTGCCATTAGGTCACCGTCGATATTTTCAAAACGTCGGTTTTTTAAGTTGGGCCTTCCAGCGAGGTTTACACGCATGGCCTCTGAATTTTTGTGGTCCGACCAGATTCGCTCAAGTTTGCGCAAATCTCCTTTGCCACAAACACTGACATTCCAGTGTTCATGCTTTGTCTCGCACCATTGACCACGCACATAACGCCCTGCACCGCTTGGTTGAATACATGAGGAACTTGTTATCACGCCCAAAGCGCTAAATAAGTATTGGATGCCGCTGGCTATTTCTCGCGAAGATGTAGCAAAACTCATACTATTTTTTGAAACTGTGCCATCACCTAACAAATAACCGCGCAAGAATTCAATTCGTAAATCATCCGTCACTTCCCAAATAAGAGACGGCATTTGTTTAGTGAGGGACGTTACGTTATGAAATCCAAAAACGTGTTCCCAAGCAAGGGTTGCTGTTCGGTTTACAAGCTTAAGCTCGCTTGCTCTCCCACGTTTATTGTAGAGGGTCGGCGTCAAACCAAAGACTTTCTCAAATATGCCGGTGAGCTCAGGGATTAAAGGCATATTATTTGCTCCGATTGCAAGCCGGATGCCATTGCGGTCAGAGCAAGATCCTTCTGCCATGTAAAAACCAAGCAACATCATAAGCTCCGGCGTAACTTTGATAAAACGTCGGATGCCCTTACCAGCATAGTGCTCCGGGGTCATTTCAAAATCTTCCCGACTATCGAACCAATCGAGATCTTTTGGCGATAGATCAGAAAGGCGCGCCCAGGACTTAACACGGTTATGACCGGAGCCGCGATAATGGTTTTCCCATAAGTTCTCCAACAGGCTTGGACCTATTTCACATTTTTCTAGTACGGTTGTAACATCCGCACCTATCGCTCGTAAATATGGCTCGAACTTGGCAACTGACGGGCGCGACGTTCCTTTTTCCCAGGCATAGAAAGTGACAGGTTGGCGGATGCCTATGCGCTGGCACAGTGCCCTATTGGTGATGCCTGATAGTAAGCGTTGTTTGGCTAAATTCGCACCGACAACATGAGGCACAAAAACTCGAGGCAAGGCTAGCTCATGTACGCCAAGTCCCTCGCGAACTTTATTTCGATACCAATCTTCGACAGCAGGTCCCCTCAGCCAAATCTGTTGGGACGCGTTAGGCACCGCATGAAGTTTTCGGAGTAAATCTATTTTCTTGGGTGCGCTAGCGGGCAACGAAAATTGCCTTGGGGCCACAATTTTATCTCCCACGTGAATTTGCTTACCCTTTTTCAAGACAACCTTACCCGTATCTAAGGAAAACACGCTATGGCTCCCTGTTACTCTTACGTTACGGCCATAGGCGGTTTTTAATTCGTACAAGGGCTCGTTAATTTTATGTCGAATTACTGCCTTTATTGGACGAAATCGCACTTCGTGATCCTTCAATCCAAAACAGAGCACCTCTCCCAAGTCACCTCCCTTTTTACGATCAACCCCGTCACCTTTTGTTGGCAATAGCTTATCAATGAACTTTCCGATCTGTGTCAGACGCACACCGTCTTTGTCGCGAATCATCACATGCTCTTGTGCGTCCACGCTCATGGTAATGACGCGGTGGTAACGCATATGGGAGATATCAAATTGTTCACCAATACCGGCACCCATTGCTATGATCAAGTTTTTTATTTCGTTGAACGACAAAATCTTGTCGAGGCGCGCACGCTCAACGTTTAATATTTTTCCCTTGAGTGGAAGTATTGCTTGGAATCGCCGATCGCGTCCTTGCTTGGCCGACCCTCCGGCCGAATCTCCCTCAACGAGGTACAGCTCCGATTCCGCCGGATCCTTGGACGAACAGTCCGCCAATTTTCCTGGTAACGTCAATCCTTCTAACAATCCCTTGCGAATCACCGTATCTCGCGCTGCCTTAGCGGCTTCACGCGCACGGGCCGCCAACGACGCCTTAGAAATTATTCGTTTGCCGTCTGTCGGATTTTTCTCAAAAAATTCCTCGAGGGCGTCGCCAAGTACGGCCTCGACTGCGGTTCGTGCCTCGGGATTACCAAGCTTAGCTTTAGTCTGACCTTCAAATTGCGGATTGGGCAGCTTGATGGAGATTACCGCCGTCAACCCTTCCCTAACATCATCCCCCGACAAATTTTCATCTTTTTCTTTGAGCAACTTTTGCTTGCGACCATAATTGTTGATCACGCGAGTGAGCGCTTTGCGAAAACCAGCTAAGTGCGATCCACCATCAATCGTATGTATCGTATTAGCAAATGAATATTCCTGCGCATTAAAATCATCCGTGTAGGCCAGCGCTATCTCCACCTGCATTTGCTCCTGCTCTTTGGATACATAAAATATATTGTCGTGGATCGTTTCGTTGTTACGCGTGAGATTTTTTACATATGCCTGGATGCCACCCTCAAAATAAAATACGTAGGAGGTAGGCCAGGGCTCGTTGGGACCGAGTTCTAATTTTTTTCCGGAGGCGTCGGGTCGCTCGCGCACACTTTGCTCGCGCTCGTCCGTGACTGTGATACGAACACCTTTATTTAGATATGCTTGCTGCCTCAAGTGATCAATGATTTTTTTCCAGTTGTAGTCAAGCGTCTCAATAATTTCTGGATCCGGCTGAAAGGTAATCTTTGTCCCGGTACCGCGGGCGGGGCCGACTGACTTAACGGCGCCCTTTGGTTTTCCGCGCGAATATTCCTGCACCCAGCGCTGACCCTCCCGCTTTACTTCCGCCTCGAGATAGACCGATAGTGCGTTTACAACCGAGACACCGACTCCGTGCAAACCTCCGGCAACTTTGTAGCCGGATTGTTCGCCACCAAATTTTCCTCCGGCGTGCAGCACCGTGAGTACCGTCTCGA
>CAZCZY010000082.1:0-11379 GCA_964503525.1 uncultured Candidatus Saccharibacteria bacterium | reverse complement strand
AATATGTTTGCAAGACGGATGGTACGCTCGTTGACCGTGTCAGGAGGAGTGGTGTGCCAAATGCAGTTAACGGTGTTTTTCCCGCCAGCACTCCACCTGCTAAGGCATCAGGAAAATTTGTACCAAGTGCAATGCTGACTGCTTGAGGATTAGCAAAGAAAAAGTTGGCCACCTTAGTCGACGTGTCGTAACGATCAACACCAGACAAACGTGTCGCCAAATTCCCGATCATCGTTTCTACTTGCACACGCACACCCTCGCTGAGCACAGACGTTCCCCCGATAAAAAAGGCGGCGTCAACCGTGGACGTGAACATCGCGGCAGCATCACTTGGCACACTATCTTTTTTGATTAATGCAATCGGCGTACCACTAAAGGCAGCATAACTTGACGCAGACAATGCGTCCGGAAAAGTTTCACCACTTGCAACTATTAAACTGGTCATGGCAAAACCGCGCGCCACATCCCCTCTCTCCTTGATCAAGCGTGCCGTGTGGTATCGATTTCGCCCTGACAGTCGTTCGGTCGGATATGTAGGCTGCAAACTTCCGTCGACTGTTGTCGATATTGCCGAGGCACCACCAAGTACTATTACTACTTTTCCAGACGACAAGACTCGATCAATCTCTGCCCGTACATTTGCATTGAGAGCCTTATTGGGCGGCGTTATCAGGATCGGGGCGTTAAGCAACCCAGCCAAACTTGCCGCAGCTAGCGCATCCGGATAATTGTCACTGCGTGATAACAAAACTGCACCAGCAGAATCAGCCATCGGGAAAAGTCGCTGGCTCACGGCAATTGCAGTTTGCAAACGATCACTTCCGGACACTCGTGCGAGGTCGCCTGATGCCTGGGATGGCTCTGGCCAAAATATAATTGTGAGACTCAAGATAATACCACCGAGGATAATGCGTCTCATTTATATGAGGCCTTCAAGTGTGGCGCGAACACTGTCAGGGATCACGGAGGCCCCACCATACATAAATCCACCGAGTAATGAACCCGCATGCGACGTCACAAAATCGCGCGTCGGTTGCGGAATCTCACTCCCCTTAATCAACACTAAAGGTGAGTGATACAAGCTAGAATGCCATCCACCCGCAAGTGCATCCGGAAAATTAAGGCCTGAGGCAAAAGAGACGCTCACCGGTGACAAATAATAATTATCGCTTACCGCTTTTGCCGTAGCATAGCGATCAGCACCAGAAAGCCGCGTAACCGTCGCAATGATGGAATCGATTGTGCCTTGAGTCGTTAGAGAAACGGCAGAAGTTCCACCAACAATGACCGCATTAGTAATGCTGGCGCTATTACCACTCAGATAATTAGCCACAGGCGTTGAAAGACTCGAAGGCTTTGTCAGGAGGATTGGAATGCGTTTAATGTCAACGTTTGGATCGCCGGCTGGTACTGCTGCAGCTAGCGCATCCGGAAATGCACTATTGGTTGCGATAAATACTTGGCTCGGTGGACCACCGCGGAGTGCGGTCTCTTCTTCTGCAATGGCAATGGCTGTCTCATCACGAGAATTACCGCCGAGGCGTTTAACCTGCCAATTGTTGTTAAGCGCGTTTAATGACGCTTCAACATTGGCACTAATCGCCGCACCAAACCCCAAAATATAAATGTCAGGTTCTGCGTCAAAGGCTGGGTCCAACACACGCAAAACTTCTGCACTGACAGCACTGTCCAACGAATTTGTCTTGGTAAACAGCAATGGCCCCTTTGCCAGTGAGGCCAACGGTGCGCCCGTCAGACTATCCGGAAATGTATCGTCACGTGTAATGACAACGGCATCGGCCGATCCTGCTGCAGGAAAACCGTTTTTACTCACCTCAACTGCCGTCAGTCGTCGGTTTGCGCCCGCAATTCTTAAGATTGCATCCGTAACCGTAAAAAAATTAAACCCGGACACCACTTCGGCACCCGTTGTAACGGTGACTGTATGCGGTCCGAGCGGTGCAGAGTTCGTGATATTTATATCAACCGTGCAAAAAGTTGGGCTCGTGCATGATTGATTTGCCACATCAATGCCCGAACCAAAACTAATCACCGACCCCGCACCAAATGTTGTGTTTATTCCCGCTACAGAGACACCCGAGACCGCTGAGCCTCGTGATCCAGTTGCTGGGGAAACACCAATGAGATTTGCGCGCGTAACAATCTGACCATTTAATCGACTACCGCCAATTGTTCCGTTTGCATCAGTAGTACAATCAAATCCACCGCAGCCTCCCAATCCGACATTGGCTGAGTCAATATCATCTCCACCGGTTCGGAGAATTAACCCAACTTGCGCCGCGGTAAGACTTGGATTGGACGAACGTAAAAGCGCGGCAACGCCCGAGGCATGTGGCGTAGCCTGGCTCGTGCCGCTCATCGACAAAAACTCATTTGGTTCAATGCCGGTACTGCATGGAAAAGAAACCGCGGTATCGTAACAAACAGACAAGACAGAACTTCCCGGTGCAGAAACGTCAACGTAGTTCATGGTTGAGTAGTTTGAGAAGGATGCCTTGCGATCTCTATCAGTAGTAGCTGCGACGGTCGTAACAGCATTTGCCCCAGTCCCATTGGGATCATCGTTACAGACAGGCGAATCACAATTAGTACCGGTTACTAGGTTCTCATTAAGATTGCCAGCCGCGGCAACCAGTACGACATCATTCGCAATTGCGGCAGCAACGATCGCATTAAAACTAGAATCAAATACATTTGAGCCAAAACTCATATTAATAACGTCAGCACCTTCAGTAATTGCATAATTAAGTGCGGCCAATACATCAGCGGTTTCACCAGTACCATCTTCGGTAAGTGCACGGATCGGCATGAGTGAAATGCCTGGCGCCACTCCAGAAATACCAAACGTATTGCCCTGTATTGCTCCTACGATACCTGCAATATGCGTTCCATGTGCTATCAAATTATCGGCTGAACCGTCGCCGTTATCGTCAACGCCATTACAATCGCCAAGATCTGGGGCTGAATGAATTAAAAATATGTTTGTGCCGCACGGCGTCGGATCATTATCGCGAGGCGCATTTGTTCCCGAACCACTAAACGAACCCACAAAGTCATAGCCAAAGCAGTCATCGATAAGGCCATTGGCATCGTTATCAATTGAATCTGCTATACACGTACTGCCGCTCGTCTCGAGCGGATTTTTCCAAATTCTTTCGTTGGTTACAGGCCAGGCTGTAGAAAACTCTGCGTGTTCAACATCCACACCGGAGTCAACAATGGCAACCACAACGCTCGTGGCGCCAGTCCCTGCGTCCCAGGATTCAGGTCCGTCAATGTCCGCATCAACCGTCCCACCGGTTTGACCAGTATTGTTGAGAGCCCACTGCGAACCAAAAAGTGCGTCGTTTGGGGTAAGACTTGCGCGATACACAACGTTTGGCGCTACCGAAATAACGCCAGCGATATCCTCTAGATCTTTTTTCTTGATTGCTTCGTCTTCAGCTTTTGCTAACTCGATCTTATAAAATTCACCGATAGTTGCTGACGCATCAGTGATTTGAGTAATACTCTTGACCCCAGGGATTTTAAGATGCTGAGTAACCTCAGTCGCTAAGTCCTTTGTCTCAACCCTAACTATCAAATGTTGCGGAATAATATCTCCTTGTGCGATCGCGTCCGCAAAAAATTTAGTTTCTCGCCCCTGGTCTGACAGATCGGCCGACACCTCAATGGCGACAGAGTTATTCGCAAAACTGCCGAATGGAGATGCAAGCATCGCGACAACTAAAACCAATACTCGAATCCTCGGGGAGATTTTTCTTTTCATTCCAGTAAATAATAACATGGCCGGTGCTGAAAAACCTTGACAGGATAGGTATTGCATGTTAGAATAGGTGTCGATATGCAGAACCCTACTTCCCATCGAATAGTTCTGCGCTGGAGCTTCGCAAGCCTGGCTGCTGCCTTGGCTGTCGCTTCTATTGTGGCGTCCCCGATTGCGCGGCGCGACAAGATAATTGACGAACACATTAGTGGTTCAATAGGAGCAAGCATCCAGCAAATACAACTTACCCCTGGCAATACAGAAAACTCACTGGTCACACAAGCAGGCATTGCGTTGCCGCAAACCACTGAGGGCTATCAAAGCACTTTACGAGCGGAATCAGCCCCAGTTATTGCTGAAAATCCATTTATTGCTGTCGGCGTTCGCTGGCACGTTGACCAACCCGAGGGTACTGCCGTCACGCTTCAGATCCGTTTGGCCGATGGAGACATCTGGACAGACTGGCGCGACGTACGGATTTCGGAAGACGCTGAGGTTCGCGACGATCCAGATGCACTGGTGAGCGACTTAATCTTTGTGCCAAAGGCTGACAAGGTCCAACTTGCGGCAAATTTGCAAACCGCCAATCCCGATAAAACCCCTCGACTACTGGATGTTCGATTGGACTTGATTAATACGCAGGCCGGGCCCAACAGCACACAAGCGTTACAATCAATCACTGCTGATGCCGCGACTATCGGTCAGCCGACTATTATTAGTAGGACAGCCTGGGGGGCCGACGAATCATGGATGACGTGGTCCCCGGACCAGGGCGGCGTGCAACAATTAATTCTTCATCACACGGCGGGCAGTGACGGCGGCAATGACTCAGCGGCTGTGATTCGCGGTATTTACTATTATCATGCCGTGACTTTGGGTTGGGGTGATATTGGCTACAACTTTTTAGTCGACTCGCAGGGCAACATTTATGAGGGTCGCGTTGGTGGCCTGGGGACAGTTGGTGGACATACGTCTGGCTACAACACCGGCTCAGTAGGTATTGCAATGCTTGGCACATACGAACAAATCACCGCAACACCGGCGGCAGAAAATGCAGTGGCGAATCTTGCAGGCTACCTCACTGCTAAATATGACCTCGACCCACAACAAGTTAAAGTATTTATCGATCGCAGCGCATCTACACTCGCCAGTCATCGTGATTTTAATGCCACACTCTGCCCCGGCACTGCAGAATACGCTCGCATGGGAATTATTCGCGCCTCGGCAACATCAGCACAATCCGGATACCTAAATGGTGATTACCAAGGCTCGGTGACGCGTATCTCGGGAAACATCTTGCCTCCGCAAACCGCAGGCAACGCAACAATTACATTACGAAATACCGGCCAACAGACGTGGGTTAATTCTGGTGCAAACCCAGTCGTAATTTCTACCGATCCTGTACACGCAAGCACCTTGCATACCAGCGGCTGGCCCTCTATATCGGAGACGGCGGTGATGCGCGAGGCAAGCGTTGCACCCGGACAAAACGCAACCTTTGTCGTGCCACTCGGTGCTGCCAATATCAGCGAAACCAGCGACACATTTGCGGCCGCTCGCCGAGGCTTAGGTGCCATTGCAGGAACACAATTTACACTCACGCGTTCTGTTAGGACCGCGTATGCGGGCCAGGTAATTAATCCTCCAGACCCCATAGCAGTAGAGGGTGGTACCCGCGTCGATATTGAGGTTCGGATAAAAAATACAGGGGCCTTGCCGTGGACCAAGTCTGGAACAAACTTTGCCGCGCTTAACTTAACCCAACCCAAAGGCCGCTCGAGCGTTTTTCACGATTCTAGTTGGCCGCAAACCTATCGACCAACGCTGCTCGATTCAGAAACTGTGTTGCCCGATAGCGAAGGCGTCTTCCGGTTTACATTAAAAGTTCCACCAAAACCAGGCGACTATTACGAACCAATGCAACCAGTCATTGAGGGCATTACATTTATGCCTGGCGCAGAATTTGTGCTGCATCTTTTAGTTAGCAATCCGTATCAATCGGAATTGTACGAACGACCGATCCAATTATACGGCGCCCCCGGCCAGTTAATTCCAGTGAGTGTGACCTTAGCAAATCGCTCGACCATTACGTGGAAAGCAAGCGGCAGTGATGTTGTGGCACTAGAGGCTCTGGCTTCTGGACAAACAGCGTCCATTTTTCACGCCAACACATGGCTTGAGCCGTACAAGCCGGCGCAGTTGCCGCATGACGTCGCACCCGGTGACGTGGTTAATCTTACATTTATGATTGCAGCTCCGCCGCAGCTTGGTGAGTATCAAGAGTTTTACCGTCTGGTGAGTGGCGATCAAGCTCCGGTTGATGGTTCTCGATTTACGCTGCGTGTAGCGGTCAGGCCCGCATGGCAAGCACAAAATATTGAAGAACCTGGAGCAATCCAACTAAGTCCAGATCAAACTATTCGCACACAAATCAAAATCAAAAATACCGGCTCTTCGACGTGGCGCAATTCAAATCTGGGCAAAGTTACGGTTAAAACAGCAAACCCGACTGGCCACGCCAGCGCTTTTGCAACGGCGACCTGGAACGATTCCTCTACACCAACAATACTTGAGCCGCCCGTGGTAGGTCCGGATCAAGTCGCGACACTTTCTGTAGAATTACGCGCCGCCGCCATCGATGGCACAGAGACAGAAAATTTTGCTCTGTTTGACGATCAAAATGTTGTTATTCCCGGCAGCAACTTTAAACTGACCAGGGTAACGGTTGGCAACACAGTGTATTCTGGAGCTGCAGGTCCGACCGTCCGCGTCGGCATTACCTCGTCATCTGGATCGCTGACCGTGTCTGGCAATGGTGAGTATGTTGTCAAAGATACTGCGGGTAAAATCTTTGGAAATGTTCCGGGTAGCCGTACAAGCGTGGCATGGTCTGGTTCGGGATATACAATTAGTGGCGCCATCAATGCAACATCTACAAAAGCAGTGAGGTTCGAGCCCGTTGGTTCGACTATTTTAGAGTTGCCAGATTATGAAGACCGCCCAGGTTGGAATCCAAGTCTTAACGATAATACTTTTCGCGGGGTGTTTGAGTTGCGTCGCTCAAGTGCCGACGGAAAATTATATGCAATCAACGAACTCTCCCTCGAACAATATCTCTCAGGCCTCGCCGAGGCATCCAATGGCGATAATCCCACCTATTTACAAACGTTGATCACCGCGGCACGAACATATGCCGAATATCACCGCGGTAATGGTGGCAAGCATCCAGAGCACGGGTATGATCTAGACAATAAGAACGACCAGGTCTACAAGGGCTACAATTTTGAATTACGCTCACCCTCTATTGCCGCCGCGGTACAGGCTACAACCGGCCTAATGGTTACCTATCAAGGTGCGGTCGTAGTCACGCCGTATTTTTCTCAGTCGGACGGCCATACTCGAGGCTTTCACGAGGTTTGGGGTGGTGCGGTTAAGCCGTGGCTCGTCAGTGTCCAAGTGCCAGAAAACATCGGCAAGACGCTCAGCGGCCATGGAGTTGGCATGGACGCCAGTGCTGCGCGTTTGCGAGCGATTGCCGGACAATCTCGCGACGCAATCCTCAAATCGTTCTATAGCGGCGTTGCGATAGAAAAGCGCTACTAAATATCGTAAATCTTGCGAGCTAGGCGCGACGCGTTTTGAGCTGTACGACAGGGATCCGCTGTTCGCCCAGAACTACGCGATACATGAGATTTAAATACTGCGCGGCCACGGTATCCCAGCGATAATTTTTACGAATATGGACCACCGCTTTACGACGATATTGCTGCACCACACGCGGATTATCATCCACAAACTGAATCTTTTTTTGTAAACCGGCTGTGGGATTCTTGCTTCTAAAAAACCAAAACGGAATTGCCGAGCCATTGGCCGTTTCCATATTTTCTGGCGTACCGTTTACCAGAACACAGTTTCCAAATCCAAGCGACTCAATTAGTGCGGGATGAGTACCGCCGACTTCGGTGGCATTGATACATGCATACGCACTTTGCTGTAATGATTTATAGTCGAACCCAAACACAAATCCCAAAAATTTTATCCGCGGGTCTTTTGTACTACGGACGCGTTGCACAAATGAAGTCGCATAGGGCGCGTCGCCGATCATGATTAGTTTGCGACGGGTTTTGACCTGTTCAAATGCCTTAACCACTTTGTCAGGATTATTTTCTGGTTCAAAGCGTGCGACATACAAATAATAGTCGTTGGCCTTAAGACCGTATTTATTTAACACTTCGGTCCGGCGTTTACGTTGCACCGAAGCACCATACGGAATCATCGCCGTATCAAGTCCCAGTCGATCACGGTAATAATCGTAAATAACCTTTGCATCTGTCACGACGGCCGTTGGCATAAATCGTGACAGTGATGCTGACACACGCAAAAATGCTTTGGCTGGCCAGCTCCACTTTTTACGTTCCCACTCGAGACCGTCAACATTTAAGATCGTCGGAATTCCAAATACACGAGGGATCCAACTCAAAATTGTGTTACCGACATTAACCATCAAGATTACATCCGGTCGCTTAACAAAAGTTGCATGCCAAATTGCCTTGGCCGTATGCACAAACGTATCGAGAAACTTATTAGATATTGTAGAGAGATAGATTAAGCCCACACCCTTGTACGAGTCGGCACGGTAATTTCCTGTGTTGGTTCGGCAATAAACATCAACAGAGTGGCCTTCTTTTACCAAGCGCGTGGCTAACTCCTCCGCAAAGGTTTCGAAGCCGCCATAATTGCCGGGGATACCACGATGCCCCAAAATAGCTATGCGTAATTTTTTCACGACGTTGCTCCTTCTCGTGCCGGCACAAACAATTGCTCGGTGACCGTGCGCTGTTTTATTGCCAAGAGCCTAGTAAATATTTTTTGTATTTGCGCGTAGTGATTATCAGGTGAATACTTTTTTGCGTAATTTTGTCCTGCCGCACCCATTTTAATAGCGAGCGAGTCATTGGACAATATCGCGCGAAGTTCCTCAATCCCCTGCTCCGGTGTATCAGATTCGTATAAATAACCGGTCGTACCATCCACAACTAAATTAGACACCGCGCCCATACGCGTCGCCACAACTGGTTTGCCAGCTGCCATTGCCTCCAACACAGTCAGTCCAAATGTTTCTAGGGTCAAAGTCGGAAAGAATACCACACGGCTGTCCCTAAATGCCTGGTGTAAACGAGGACCATCAACGCGACCGAGTAATTCGATATTCTTGATTTCCTGGAAGGCAATTTTTGCCTCAAGCGCAGCACGCTCCGGCCCATCACCAGCCACTAAGAATTTTTGCTCTGGTAGGGCGACGGCCGCCTTCAACAAGTGTTCGAGGCCACGCTCAGCTGCTAAGCGACCTGCAAAGAGTACTCCATCTCCACGCTTTGGCGTTGCAGTCCACTCCTCGAGACTTAAAAAGTGTGGTACGACAGTAACTTTTTTTGGATCTACACCAAACTCTATAAGGTGTTGCGCCATATCATCACTGGGCACAATAAATTGATCGACATTACGTTCGTATATTTTGGTGATGCTGTGGACCCAGCTTTCTAGTGCAACCGCAATTGATGCGGCCAGAGAATCTTTATGTCCCCGGTGACGAACAAAATGCAGCCAATTTCCACGGCGACATTGCAGACACACCGCTCCTTCCCTAAACGGAAAATGATAACTCGGACAAACTAATTTATAGTCATGTAATGTCTGCACGACAGGGATGCCACGTTTCTTTGCCTCGCCCAAGATTGAAGGCGAGATTTGGTGGTGAATCGAGTGCACATGCACAAGATCAGGTTGTTCGCGATCAAGCAAGGCGGCAAATTTATGTTTGGCCTCGAGCGAGTAAATCATCCGCGCGATTTTTTTGATCCCGCTCCAATTTAGTTGGACGCGATGCATGTCGACGCGCGAGACAAAGTCACCAGAGTTTTTTGCCGGAACATTGCGAGAGTCTTCCATAGAAAACGGAATCACAGTGTGTCCATGCGAGCGCAGCAATTCCATCAGCCCAAACCAATACTTCTCAGTACCGTATTCTGCAAAATAGAATTTGTTGACCTGAATAATTTTCATAGGTTTTTTACTCCAGGCAGTGCTTCAGTAAGCGATTCAGTGCGAGGTTTTTCCGAGTCTTGCTTGAGCGTCGAGCCGGCAACCAAAAGTGCTACCAAGAACCATGGCAACCCAAGCCACAAGCCTGCCGTTACTTGATATGAGACAAATAAGCCAATCGCTGCAGCAGTGAGTCCGAGTAACACGGGATATTCCATCGCAGTCGCCGCGCGCAGTCCCCTTCTGATTGTTCGGATCAAACGGTGCCCAACAAATATCGCAGCACTCAAACCAATAATCCCGGTGTCGATCAATACGGTTAGAAAAGCGTTTGTTTGAAAAGCCTCAAAGCCTAAAATAAGTGCCTGGAGTTCGCCCTGAAAAGGTACGACACCGAGAACTTTAAAAGCACCGGGCCCAAACCCAATCCACGGAGATTGTAGCCACAGGTCCCAACCAGCCTGCATGGTGATATAGCGTGGGTCGCTAATTATTGAGGACCACTGGACGAGGCTGGTGAGTCGAGCCATGAGCGAACTCAAAACCTCTGGTGCAACTAACGCAGTGAGAATTCCAGCGATTGCGATGGCAAGTACCGCCGGCAAGGCGATATTCCAGGTGAGATCGCGGCGTCCAGTTTTATCCATGATAAATAATGCGATAGCACCAGCAACTAAGCCGAGCCATGCGCCACGAACAGCAGCCAACAAGGTTACCACCAAAAATAGCAACGTCAGCCCCAATGTTTTGACTTGGCGCATGCGATAGGTGTGGGACAAAAACAATGCACCAGCGATCAACAATGTGACCATCATAAAAGCACCAAACCAATCTGGTTCGACAAAGGTTCCGTAGGGACGACCGTAGGGCAAAATATCACTGTGCAATACCGGTCCGTGCCAAATGTTCCAATCATAATGTTGATTGAGCCACTCAAGACCAACCTGAGCAAGACCAATTATTGCGACAACAACTGCAGAATTTAATAACACGCGCACCATGCGATGAAATGCATCGCGAGTTTTTATCGAGTTTGTTATGACCCAATACAACATTGCGAGCGAGACCAATAGTCCAAATATTTTGAACGCTAACATTTTATCCGGTGCAAAATAAAGTGCTGCTGCGTTGATGCCGAGGTACACAACAAGCGGCCAATCAAGTGCCGTTTTTCGCCACGTAATTTTTTGTCGCCATAGGTCCCACAGAATTCGTGCAAATAAAATGGCGATCAAAAAGTGATACACCCTAAAGCGCCCAAACGGTAAATCAAAATCAAAAATATCAGCTTCTAAAAAGAGTGCTGGCACAAGGAGGCCAAGTCCAATTTTTGGATAAGCGAACACTACCACTCCGATAATCAGTGCCAGGGTGCCAACCACAACGTATTGTCCCGCCACAACGCTTAATGTCAGTCCAGCAATTGCAAGAAAACCCAAAAGCACCCCCAACCACGTAATATCCCGTGGGACTTTGGGCAATGCCAGGGACCGCATACGCGGAGCCGCGTGATTTGTATTGGTGGACGCCGTGGAGTTCATAGGTTTAAA
>CAZCZY010000081.1:0-6516 GCA_964503525.1 uncultured Candidatus Saccharibacteria bacterium | reverse complement strand
CGCATATCCTCGCGGCCAGCGGCTATAACGTAACTATTGTCGCGACAGTTCTGCTACTCCTTGTGCGGGGCCGATTATCCCGTCGTGCGAGATTGTGGGTCATACTCGGCGGTATTTCCGCGTTTGTTCTGTGCGCGGGAGGTGGGGCAGCCGTTGTTCGTGCCGGAATAATGGGAGGGATTGCGACCATTGCCCTACAGCGTGGCAAGGCCAGTGTCAGCCGACGGGCGCTTTTGTTGGCCGCTGGCATGCTCGTGTTGATGCAACCAAACGCCGTGGCCTTGGACATTGGCTTTCAGTTGTCGTTTGTGGCGACGCTCGCGATTGTCATGCTGGTTCGACCGTTGGAAAAAAATCTTAAGAAGGTGCCTAATATTTTAGGCGTACGTCAAAGTCTCGCACTGACAATTGCAGCAACTCTCGGGACATTACCAGTCACCATCTGGCACTTTGGCACCCTGGCGCCGTACAGTTTGCCTGCGAACCTATTGGCAGCACCGTTGATCCCACTTGCGATGGCTTCTTCTGGCGCGGCAATAGTTTTTGGCGACTCAATAGTTGGCCAAACGCTTGCCTGGTTTTTGCGGCTGCCATTACAGGCGCTCACCTGGATCGCAGGTTTTTTTGCTGGTTTGCCAGGTTCCACCGTTACGTTAAACCATCGAATCATGGCGAGTGCGATTACTTTTGCGTTGTTTACATGTGTGCTGGTCGCAATAACCAGAAAAAGAGTTCGTACTCGCAGATTGGTTTTCTAGCTCTGCTATGATGCCCGGCATGTCAAAAACTCTTCTATTTCTCCAGGCCGAACCCCGTGATGTGGCTAAAGCTGTTCGTACCGTTATGAAAAACGAGGAATTTAATGCCCTGCCGTCAGCAGAGTCAGCACTCGCTGCTACATCCGCAACAACCAGCAAACCCGAAACATCCAGCAATGCGGAAGTGATCATTATTTCTCGCGAAGGGGAGTGGACCGTCATGTCTAATTACAAAGGCGTCATGGACATGGCCTTGCCGACCGCCACGGCGGGCGAGACAGCGGCCGAAGGTTGGATCATGGAGCCTGGCGAAAAACGTGGCCAGGTCAAACTCTGGAAAATTTCGGGTGGACAAATTTCTGAGGAAGCTGAACCGGTGACTGAGGACACGGCACGAATAAAACTCAAAGCAGTAGGAGTTGATGAGCGCTTGCTTGGGTTCGTTCCAAAGGAGCACTTAGCGGAGGAAGATACAAAATTGGGTCGTCATGACGATGTGCTGCTTGGATTTGAGCGACGTGGCGGGGCTGCGGAGGGGAGTGCTGCGTCCAGACCTAAAACAGAAGTCGAGCGTGCGCTGGGCGCAAAATCAGCCGAAACGGAAAAAAGTTACAGCCTCGACGAATTTTTGGCGATGGCCGTGGGTCATGAGCGAGTTCGGGCGATTGCCAAAGCGCAAATTACCGAGCAGTTGCGTCGAGATGGCTTTATGGGCCCACTAGAAATTATTGATCCGCAACCGGAAGGACATTATTGCGACTCTTACACCGCCGAGTCATATTCTTTTACGAGTAACGGTCCATACCTGTGGTTTGATTGGGAATGTGAAGAAGCTTGTGAGGCGGTGTTGCCCGAGGAAAAAGCTTTTCCATCGTGCGATTTGCGTTTTGCCTTGGAAAAAACGGAGGAGCTTTAATTGCGGTGACGATGAAAAAAATTTGGGCCCCGATCATGGCGGTCGTACTAAATAAAGTCAATTTGTAAATTTAATAATATTTTAATGTTTGCCGTGGTACTACGAACTTCATGTTTCCACGCCCGCCTCCCATTAAAAAATGGCCCATAAAGCTACGCTTTGCGGCGGCCGCGATACTCATCGCGGCCGCGCTGGTTGCCTCTGGCCTCCAATCTGCAAAGACAAATAGTCCGCGCTTTGTTGCACTAGATATTGGGCAAGGCGATGCGCTGTATATTCGTACGCCTACTGGTCATGATCTTTTGATTGACGGAGGACCGAGTCCTCGCACGTCTGATATCCTAAAGGCGCATCTGCCTGCTGGCGACAAAGAATTAGACCTCGTGATTGCGACACATCTTGATGCGGACCATAGCGGTGGTATCGCAGGCGTGCTGGAGGAATTTTCAGTTGGTTCGTTTATTACGAATGGCGCCGAACCAAAAACCAAAACCGCTAATAATTTATTTGAGGTTGCCGCTAAAAAACAACTAACGCCAAAAGTTTTGACTCGTGGAATGCGGATACAATCGGATGGGTGGGTTGCAGACGTTCTCTGGCCGCCAGGTGATTTTAAGTCCACAGAGACCAATGAAGCGGGGCTAGTTGTGCGTTTTAAAACCGCGACCGAAACTTTCTTACTCACTGCTGATATTTCCTCCGAGATCGAGCAGAAACTTTTAGACTTCCATACGCCGCTCTCGAGCACGGTGCTTAAAGTCGGTCATCACGGCAGTAAAACGAGTAGCAGCGATAATTTTTTGGCGGCGGTAGGTGCCGCGCGCGCGGTTATATCAGCAGGAAAAGATAATCGTTACGGTCACCCGACTTCTGAGGTACTTGAGCGGCTCGATGCGCGTGGCATCAATATCTTGCGCACTGATCAGGACGGCCATGTGACAATACCGTTTGAATAAGTTATCTTGCTAACCAATATTCTATGTTACAAAGAACGCTAGTCCTCCTAAAACCCGATGCGCTTGATCGCGGCATTATCGGAGAAATTGTTACGCGCTTTGAACGTGTCGGCGCAAAACTCGTCGGCATGAAACTAACCGTTTCAGAAAAAGATACGGCCGGGCGCCATTATACTGAAGATCTTGCTAAGCGTCGGGGCGAAAAAGTTCGCCAATTAATGATTGAGATGATCACCTCTGGCCCAATTGTTGCGATGGTATTAGAAGGGGTAGACATTATTCCAGTGGTTCGTAAATTGGTGGGGACTACGGAACCATTTTCCGCGGCCCCGGGAACAATCCGTGGTGATTTTGCCCATGTTAGTTACAAATATGCGGACGAGAAAAAAATCGGTGTCTTTAACTTGATCCACGCCTCGGATTCTCCAGAAAATGCGGAAGCGGAAATTGGTGTGTGGTTTAAGGCCGAAGAGCTCGTCAAACACACGCCCGGATATACTCACAAGACTTTGCAAGAATAGCGCCGCCGCGCCCAGTACAGACACGCCCCAGGCAAAAATGGCGGAGACGTGAAATCGCCGAAAAAATAGCCGTTTTCTTCACAGTATGTTCACGCTCGCGGAGGCATTTTGTAGTTAGTCCTTTTTGTTATGACTCTCCGGCATGAACCTTCAATAAAGTCTCGATCGGGAGGTCTGATTTTCTAGCGGCCGTCACGGCCCCAGAAAGATGACCAATAAACGCCCAACACGAAAGTGTGGCGTACCCACCTAATTTACTCGAGACCTTCGTGCGGAACCCAAACATGCAAGAGGGACTCAAGTAAACCGCCCAAGTCGGCGGTTTCTTGATTGTGACTTTTTCTTGTTTGCGTGCTCGAGTAGTTGCATACTTACTGCATGGAAACTTCTAAAAAAACGTTTGCCGCCCGCCCTCAAGTGAATATGCTCGCAATCTGGGCTTTGGTAGTAGCGCTTCTCGTTGGGCCCATAACGTATTTTTCGTTTTATTTTTTGTTCGACCAGTCACTCTTTTTGAACATCGTCACCTATATTTTTATGGTGGGGCTGCCGGTGCTTGCAATCATCCTGTCTGTTAAAGCGCGACGTCAAATTAAGCAAACCAAGCAGCGCGGTCGCGGCGTTGCACTTGCCGCAATGATTATCGCGATTACAATATTTGTGCTCATAGCAGCGCCGATTGCTTTCTTCGGCGTGATAACGGCCCTCTACGGGACCTGAGTAGAAGTTCTAGACGCGAACAGATTCGCGCCTAAAACACGTCACACAAACCTTGGTTCGACGGCCATCTAAAACACGGCTCTGCAAATTAACTTTGCGGCGAACCTTTGTTGCGATATTTGAATGGCTGCGGCGGTTACCTACTAAGGCTCCGCGGCCGCAGATTTCACATCTTTGTGCCATGTTCGTGACGAACAAAGTACCCCAGCTTGTTGATTATCGTCAACTGCCCTAGGCTACAAGCTTATGAAAAGTGAGCGAAACGTATGTTATTAAACGGACTGGTTTCCAACCCAGTGGCCTTTTTTGCGCAAGCAGTTGCGCTCATTATTGGCATCACCGTGCATGAATTTAGCCACGCGCTGGCCGCTACGGCCCAGGGCGATCCAACACCGCAACGGCAAGGACGGCTGACCCTTAATCCGCTGAGACACCTGGACCCCCTCGGAACGATTTTTTTGTTGGTTGCCGGTTTTGGCTGGGGACGACCGGTTCAATTTGATCCGCGCTACCTAAAAAATCCGCGTTTAGGACCAGTTATTGTTGGGCTCGCTGGGCCCGCCGCCAATCTGCTCCTCGTGATAGTTTTTGGCATTTTGCTGCGTATCTTGGCATTGTCGGGCACGATCACACCTGAGAGTGGCATCTTTATTTTATTTTCTGCATTGCTGCTCATGAACCTCGTGCTACTCGTATTTAATCTGATCCCAGTTCCGCCGCTTGATGGTTCTAAATTATTACTCGCGTTGCTTCCCAAGAGCGCAAAAGGTTTTTCTGATTGGCTAGAAAAGTACGGTACATTTTTGCTTTTTGGTCTTTTGATCGCAGATGCGCTGGCACCTTTTTCGTATTTGGGATGGATTTTCCAGACCCTAATAGATTTCACGGTCTCGCTCGTTTTTGGATGACACCCGTTAAAAAAATTGGGCGCGAACACGGTTCTGTACTCGACAAGCCTCGTGCGCCAAAAAAAACGAACGTCTCCCGTGCGGGTAAAAAACTTGAAGCAGCATTGACCGCCTTTGAAATCGACGTACGGGGAAAAATTTGCGCGGACTTTGGTTCTAATACTGGTGGTTTTGTCGAAGCACTGCTTAAGGCTGGTGCCACAAAAGTTTTTGCGGTGGAAAAAGGCTACGGCGTTTTAGATTGGTCCCTACGTCAGGACCCGCGCGTCGTTACGTTAGAAAAAACGGATGCGCGGCGCGTGGTACTGCCACAAAAAGTTGACCTTATTACATCCGACACGGGCTGGACTCGCCTCGAACAAATTCTCCCCAGTATTGCCCGCAATCTTTTGCCCAATGGCAGTGCAATTGTCCTGGTAAAACCCCATTACGAGGCCACTCGCGACGAACTTGATCATGGAACGGCAGTGCCAGTCGCGCTCCCGGCAATAGAACAGCGAGTAATGCTCATACTCGAGCAAAGTGGATTTGTTCGTTCCAATAAAATAACGAGTCCAATTAAAGGTGAAAAAGGCGGCAATGTTGAATGGCTCTGGCACCTAACCCGGGATTAACATGCGCGCTTGCCTGTTCGGGCCAATATTGCTAGAGTCTGCCTCTGTCAATACCAACAAATGCCGACAATCAATCAACTAATTAAGCACGGAAGAAAGCCCTTAAAGCGGAAATCCAAGAGTCCCGCGCTTCAGCGTGCATTTAACACAATCAACCAGCGGCCGATCATATTGCTTAGAGGCAGCCCGTTTAAGCGCGGCGTCTGCGTCAAAGTCGGCACGATGACTCCTAAAAAGCCAAACTCTGCACTCCGAAAGTTTGCGCGCGTTCGTCTCACAAATGGCATGGAAGTAACCGCCTATATCCCTGGTGTGGGCCATAATTTGCAAGAGCACTCGGTCGTATTACTTCGAGGTGGCCGCGTTAAGGATTTGCCTGGAGTGCGCTATCACGTTGTTCGTGGCGTACTCGATACCGCCGGAGTTGCCGATCGAAATCGTAGTCGAAGCAAGTATGGTGCCAAGCGTGCAGCCGGTGGCGGCAAAGCAGCCAAAGCACCTGCAAAAGCTGCCGCCGCTCCTGCAAAGGCAGCGCCGGCAAAAGCTTAGTTCGTAACGTATAAAAATCCATGCGTAGAAATCGAGCTGTAAAACGTATCATCGCCCCAGATCCAATTTACAATAATGTTTTGGTGGCTCGTTTGATCAATAATATTATGGAGCGTGGTAAAAAAGGTGCGGCTCGCAAAATCGTTTACGAATCTTTTGACATTATTAAAGAGCGCATCAAAAAAGACCCCCTGGAGATTTTTGACCTCGCCATCTCCAACGTCACACCCAATCTCGAGCTCAAAGCGCGCCGCATTGGTGGTGCCAACTATCAAATTCCCATCGAGGTCAGTACCGAACGAAAAGTTGCCCTCTCCATGCGCTGGATTTTGGAAGGCGCTCGCAGTCGCAAAGGAATGAAGCGTGCCCTGGGCTTGGCCAATGAACTCATCGAGGCCAGCCAAAAGCAGGGTCACGCCATGAAAAAGCGCGAGGATACTCACCGCATGGCCGAGGCCAACAAGGCCTTTGCACATTTTGCCTGGTAATTTATGGCTGAAGATCGCAGATATCCGCTAGATCGTGTTCGTGACTTTGGAATTATCGCTCACATAGATGCCGGTAAAACCACGGT
>CAZCZY010000080.1:0-6221 GCA_964503525.1 uncultured Candidatus Saccharibacteria bacterium | reverse complement strand
AAACAGCGCAGGATCATCATCAGTTCTTTTTGAACGATATTCATCAATCCGTTTCATCGTTCGCGGTGAGAAGTACACCGGTCGCACGCGATCACCTTTGCCCGTTACCGAAATTTCAGTGGGGCTGCTTGCATTAAATTTAGTCGGCATCTGTTTAAGATTAAGTGCAATGAGCTCAGAAATACGTAAACCAGTAGAAAACAGACTTTCCATTATGGCGCGATCACGCAGGCCGGACATTCCTTTTGTATTTGGTGCATCAAAAAGTCGGCGAAGTTGTTCGAGTGTAAGAAATTTAATATTTTGGTAACGATCCTTATCTTTTAGTTTTGGTAATTCAACGGCTGAAACTGGAATTGTTTTGATATTGTGTGTATGGAAAAAATCCAAGTAACTTCTCAATGCAACTAGATAAAACATACGCGTGCTTTTTTTGAGGGGCTTTTTGGACCGTGGGTTCTGGTAGCGGCTCAAAAACAACCGGTAACCATATATGTGGTCCGTCGTGAGGTTTTCTGGTGGTAAGTCGTCAAGACCCTTTTGTCTCAACCAAACAAAGAATAATTCTAAAAACCGTCGGTAGTTTTCTATTGTTCGTACCGAGGAATCTTTGGCAACCTCTAAGTGCTCCAAATATGCGGGTCGATATGCGATCAGTGATTTCTTAGTCGAACTGGCTTTTTTGCTTATTTTCATGGGGGAGTGGTTTCTTGCGGGATTGTTAGTTCGTTACACCCACTATATTACACTTAAGGTATATTAAGTGCAATACATTAGATATGCAAAACATAATGAATTAAGCTCTGTGACATACTCCCCCCGAGAATTTTCTTGAACACCTTTGACTGACTCACGTTTGCCTGCTATTTTTACGGTTCGTTCATTTTTGGAGGTGGCCAGGTGAACCCAATCGAGGTGCTCGAGAATCTCGTCAAGGAGCGCATCATCGGGGTCAAAACAAAGGTAGTTGCACCGGAAGCAAGTTCTAGTTTTTGGACCCTCGAAGCGAGCCTCGGCCCAAAAGCCGTGCACATAGCCTGGCATCCTGGTGAAGGATTTGGAGTCAGCGACGTCAGCGAGGAGCGTCGATTTTTCCACGACACTGTACCAGGTCGCTTTGTGCCGAGTGAAATCCCGGTGTTAGCGTTTGTGCTGTCAGTGCTCCACTAGCAGACGGTTCTGAAACTGCGATTCGAAGGCTGGACTATCACGTTTGGCCTTCTTTTTTTTGTCCAGCTAGTTGGCGTTTTTTAATAATCCCCGCCGCTCGTTTTAAAATCTGTTTGTCATCTTTAAAACTCGCTGCCTTAATTGCTGTCTCCAATGTAAACCAACGCGCGTCGTCATATTCCTTATCGTGATCCTCAACCGTGCCCCCATGTTTTTTAAACAAAAAATAATGCACAAATTTATGAATAAATTCTTTAGTCACGGGGTGTATAAAATAATAATTGGTCACGCCGAGCTTAGGACCACCTTTTGTGACTACTCCCGCCTCCTCCCGAACCTCGCGCCGAGCTGCATCAATGAGTGACTCCCCTTTTTCTTGGTGACCCTTGGGTAGCCGCCAGGTCTCAAACGGCTTGCGTCGGCCGACTAAAACAACTTTGACGCGACCACGACGCTTCATATAGACAATTCCACCCGCAGAAATTTCCATCTTGGCCGGCCCTTGGCGCCTGGATGGTTTACGTATTCTCTTGCGAGTGGGGAGTCGATTCTGGGATTTTGTATCCGCTGGCATGATTGGAGTAAACCGCCGTTAAATATAATTCATCGGATTAATGTGATTGCAAATGGGCAATAAACCATAGGATTTTTGCACTGTTTGAAATGAGGTACAAACCATAAAGTGGACATGCGGACCAGTCGAATACCCCGTCGATCCCATATGTGCAATCACATCCCCGCGTGCAACCTGATCTCCGCTCGTTACTTCTCCCGAAGAAATTAAGTGTGCGTACACAGTGGTGAGCCCGAGCGTCGGATGCGAGATGGCAACCCAATTTCCGTATGCCACGGCACCGAGCGAACCCGTTGCAGCAACGCTCCCCTTTTCCGCGGCCCAAATGGGTGTGCCAAGTGCAGCCGCAATATCAATGCCATTGTGTATGGCACCACCGTAGGCGCCACCTTTTGCATAATCAGTCATACCATACCCCTGCACGATTGTTCCTGAGGCCGGCATTTGTAAGACGCCTTTTCCGGACGGCGCCGCACTCGAACTACCCCCAGATTGCGCGGCAAGCTCTCCTTCCAGGTTCTTAATATCTTCTTGAACTTGTTTTTGGAGCGCTTCAGTATCTTTTAGCAATTCTTGGTATATGGCCTCGTCGCTTTCAGTCTTTGCAAGCAGCACATCTTTTTCATCACGTTTTTGCTCGAGGGCCGCTTGTTGGCCTTTTAATTGTTCGTTTAAAAGAATTGCGTTGTGACGTTGGGCTTCTAACTCTTGCTTTTGTGAATCAAGATCCGCCTTAAGCTGCTGGATTTCGTTGAGACCTTCTTGCGTTCTTTTTTGGATCGTCTCAGTGTATTGAATTTGATTGAGCAAGTCGCTAAAATTTTTGTTTGATAAAAGCACTTCGATCAAACTTGTTTTGTCGTAATCGTTTAGCAGTTGGATTAGCTCGACAATATTTTCTTTAGTATTTTTTATTTTTTCCTCAGTCGCACGAATCTCGATGGTTGTACGCTCAATTTCTGCCTCGGCACGCTCAATCTTTTTTTGAGTACTTTCTATCTGGAGCTGCAATTTATCAATTTCATGGTCGAGCACCGCAATATCATTTTTAAGCGAACGAATCTCGCCCTGCTTCTCCGAAATTTGTGATTCGAGATCTTTTATTTCCGCCTCAAGACGATCAACTTCACCGTTAAGGCGGTTAATATCGGTCGTAATTTCATCGCTGCTGCGAGCATATACCTGGGAGCGATCCGCCGGGACACCTGACATGACGATTCCCGCGATCAGTAGGACAGCACAAAGTTTAACTATTTTTCGCCTAAATCTACTCGGCATTATGCCAATATTATGACACAGACTTTAAACGTTTGTCAAAACGCGCTTGATGCGACTGTCAGTGCTTTCTTGGCTCTATCGAGCCCCTTTTCTTTACCTAAAACCCACAAAACTTCCTGGGGTCCAGGTGAGAATTCTTTTCCAGTCAAAGCGACTCGTAGGGGCCAAAAAACTTCGCCCACTGACCGTCCAGAGGTTTTGGCAAAATCCTTAAGCGCAGCCTCAATGGTTTGCGGCGACCCAAAATCCTCAATTTTTTCAACAGCCTCAAGTGTCGCACTCAATGCAGCCAGTGATTCCTTTGGGGTGCTTTTTTTCCACACGAGCATTTGCGGATCAACGGTAACGTCGTCAGCAAAATAAAACTCGGCTAGCTCTGGTAGTTCCGCCAGATAGCGGATTCTATCTCGTACAGTTGTCATCACACGACCTAGAAATTCGTCAGTTATTTTTGTTGCAGCCTTAGGAATATAATCGCGAGCGCGCCTAATTAAATCGGCCTCAGAAAGTTTTTTTAGATACTGGGCGTTCATCCATTGTAATCGTCGTAAATCGAAAACTGCTCCCGCTTTATTTATTTCTGGCAAATCAAAAGCGGCAGTAAGTTCTTCGCGTGTAAATAATTCTTGTGTCGTACCCGGGTTCCAGCCAAGCAAGGCGATGTAATTAATGATTGCTTCTGGTAAATAGCCGAGGCGACGATATTCTCCGATGTGTGTTGGGCCAGCACGCTTACTCATTTTGCTGCGATCCGGATTTAGGATTAAGGGTAGATGGCCATATAACGGAATGGGCAAGTCCAGTGCCTTTGCCAACAAGATTTGTTTTGGCACATTTGGCACATGATCTTCCCCACGAATGACATGTGTTATCCGCATCAAGGCATCGTCAATTATATTCGCGAACAAAAACAATGGATCGCCATCAGTTTTTGCGATTATAAAATCACCAAAGTCATCACCATGAAAACGGACATCCCCACGAACGATATCCGTATACCGGATCTCTATGCGTGGCACTTTAAATCTAATCACGGGAGAGCGACCTGCCTGTACATGCGCATCGCATTCGGCCGTAGTGAGATTGCAACAACGGCCAACATAGACCGGTGCCTTTTTACTCTCCAGCATGAGCTTGCGATCACGCTCGAGCTCTTCAACTGAGCAATAGCAATAATACGCCGCACCGGATTGCAGTAATTTTTCTAGATACGGTTTATAAATCCCAGCCTCTTGTCGCTCGAGCTGGCGATAGGGACCAACTTTTCCCAGGTCTTTTGAATCACCTGCGACGTCAACTCCCTCAGCCCAGTCAAGACCAAGCCAGCGCAGGTCCTCAAGAATTGCTCGCTCAAATTCTTGGGTGCTGCGTGCTCGGTCAGTATCTTCGATGCGCAAAATAAAATCGCCACTATGTTTTTTTGCAAAAAGCCAGTTAAAGAGGGCGGTTCGTGCTGTGCCTATATGCAGACCGCCGGTAGGGCTTGGCGCAAGACGAACTCGTACTTTTTGTTGTCCTGCCTTGTTGGGCAACTCTTTTTTAGCCATATCGAACAGCGTACCATGGTACAATCGACCTATGCCTCTGGCCTTTGCTGCCCTCCTCCCCCACCCCAAAACCTTGCTGACAAAGCGACAAACAAGCCTACCAAAAACGCTGGCTGGATTTGCACAGGTGTTCAAGAAAATTGCCGAAACAAAACCATTTACGTTGCTGGCTATCTCGCCGCGACCGATAGGACCACTAGACCCGTTTTCGCCACCACCATCAGAGGCAAACGCCTTTTACGTGAGAAACCTCGATAAGATACAAGCCCTCGTTCCTGATGCCGATGCTGATGGAGAGCCCCAGGTTTTTGATAACGACACAGAGTGGCTAAAAGAATTAAAGGAGCGTGTACGTCCGTTTGGAGCAACGATCGTCGATACTCCACAAATAAAATTGGACGAACCAACCTCGCGAGCAATTATGGCGTTGAAAATCCCAGAGGACACACGACCAAAATTATTGTCCCTCAACTTGCCGTATCATTCGCCTCAAAAATTATTTGAGTTTGGAAAATTATTAGGGGCAGTGATTTCGGCAAAAAAAGAATCAGTTGGCGTACTTGCGATTGGCGATTTATCTGCGCGTTTGAGTCCCGAATCGCAGGCAGGACACAAGCAAGAAGGTAAAGTTTTTGATGAGGCCGTCGTACATGCGGCCGAGAAATCTGATATGACAGAAATTTTAGCATTACAACCGGAGGTTATAGAGGCCGCCGGTGAAGATGCGCTTCGTCCACTTGCTGTTGTGTTTGGCACTGCCCACGACAAGCTACAATCTTCGCTCACATCGTATGAGGTTTCAGCTGGAGTTGGTCACGCGGTTATCTTGTGGTCTTAGTAACGGTAATTCCCGGAACCAAACTTCCTCTCTCGCGCAGTCAAGGTTTTACGTACGAACTAGCGTCGCCGGCCGCGCGACAAAACGCGGGCGGAACGCTTGTCCCTGCTCAAGCGGGACAATTGGTGTCGGTGCCGCTTGGCCGGCGACGCGTTTGGGGCGTTGTAAGTGCAAAGGCGCCGCATACTTCAAATGCATTTGCGGTAAAAAATGCAACTGCGGCTGGTCCGTCAATCCCCCAGCACAACCTGGCCGTCGCAGAAAGTATCGCGCGCGAATACCAAGTGCCTCTTTCTTTGGTGATCAAATTAATGCTTCCACCAGGCCAGCCGGCAGCACCAGATAAAAAAGTTCGAGCAACAGCGCATGCCGCCACGACCGCCAAAACCGTCGAGAGAATAAAACTTTCGCCTGTACAGGATATTGCTGCTAAAGCAATTGCTGCCGCGCTTGGATCAAGCAAAGCTTTTTTGCTGCATGGGATAACGGGTTCGGGCAAGACAGAGGTCTATGCCTCCGTAGCCAAAAAAGTCCTAGCAAAGGGTGGGCAAGTGCTTTTTTTGGTGCCAGAAATCGCAATGACGCCGCAATTGGCACAGCGCCTGGAAAATTATCTTGGTCACGTCGTGACCTGGCATAGCGGAAAAACTCCTGCGCAAAAAACTGCCGCTTGGAATGCCCTCTGTGATGGAACGCCGACGGTTGTGATTGGTCCCCGTTCGGCCCTGTTTTTACCGCTGCCAAAAATCGGCTTGATTATTGTTGATGAGGAGCATGATGCGTCGTACAAACAATGGGACCAGGAACCACGCTT
>CAZCZY010000079.1:0-24383 GCA_964503525.1 uncultured Candidatus Saccharibacteria bacterium | reverse complement strand
TGGCAGATACTTTACTGTTCGGCGGCCGATCCGACAAGTCGCGCGCGCAATTTCGATAAGCTCACATCCCCACCAAGATCAGCCAACATATTCTCTAGCTTTGAGTACATCGGTTTTTCGTAGCGGTTTTTTAGTAATGGTGTTTGCCATGCCATCCTAAAAACTTCGCGCATGGTGTTGGCGAGCACAGGACTTGTTATTAAAACCGATTGAATCTCGGGCCGAAACGACGTCAACAAGACACTGTTGCCGCGCGCTATATAATCCCCATCAAAATCAAATGTACCCAGGGGCAGCATACGGATTTGCGAGCTTCGCATCGTATTGTATTTCTTGTCCGACAAATAAATACACTGACTCGTTGCACCGTTTGCACCCAAGTGCTGCTTGATGCGAGCTAAAAATTCTGCCGGTAGAAATTCGTGAATCGTTTCCCAATTACCAATTTCTATAATGTCACCGGTTTCTCGTTCAAGCACAATATTAACTGCATCCTCTAAACCAGAAAGATCTTCGTATGAGCGAACAAAGAATTCGGCCCCTTTAGCCATGTGGATAATTCTACCATGCCTTTCACACATTGATCCTTTGGGTTGAAGTACAATGTAAACACATTGTTCCTCCGAAAAAGACCCTAATATTCCCTCGCGAACGCGCTACGCGAAGAGCAGGGAGGCCGTGGGACCTTTATTCCCATCAATTTGTTGGGCGGCTGCCCAAGACAGTGGCGCAGGCTTTTGGCCGCGCCCGCAAAACCATTTACATCAGCGAGTCGGTCCGCGGTTTGATCCGACCACTTTTGAGGATATCTACTAACAGCCTAAATCCTCGAGGCCACGGCCATGATGGGTTAACCATCGAGAACAACTGCGTAAGTAATATTTAGCCCCGTGTTGCACACAACACGGGGCGTTTCTTTATATTGTCGTGTGGATAATTCCTCAACGACAACACACACTCCTGAGCAGTGGGGGTATACTCATTGTGCTTCCTCGGTCCATGCGACTGAGAGGTGCTGCCCACGCAGCGTTCCTCGTTGTGTATTACGCGAACCCCGTGGTTCGCATTGGTTGGGAGGAGGAGAAGATTCTCCTGTTTCATAAACCGATCTACGTCATCGATATCTTTACTGACGTTTCAACGGCGTGAATCCGCGGGTCTAACCACTCGCTGCCTCGATCCTCCCTCGAGGGCACGACAATGATGGGATAAAAACCATCGAAAAAAACCAAGCCCCGTGTTGATCTCAACACGGGGCTTGTCCAATTATTGCCGTTAAGTGTTGACGCTCGTTTTTTCGCGCCGTGCTTGCACCCAGTAGTAAAGTGCGAACAATGCAGCCGCAGCGGCAGAGCACAAGAAGCCGTTGGCGGACATGGCCACCAACCACACATTTAGCGCGGGTGACAGCCAAGCCACGATCTTGCCGGCGAGCAGCAGCACAACCCCCCCCAGAAGCCAAAGAAGAAGCCGATGAGCGCGGCCAATCCCATGAGATGCATTGACCACTCCCGGTCCACAAGTTCCGATTTTCCGACCTGCTCCACGAGTCACCTCCTCGCGTTTTCTCTATCCGGGTAAAGACATCAAGGTACGAACCAAATCTTGTACATGTTTTATGATAGAATGTCAAGCATGGCTGTCAAAGGAGATCTAGAAGTTACAGTACTTCAATCGCGTTGTATCGGTGCGGCAGTTTGCACGAACGAAGCGCGCGGCTCCTTTATTTTAAACGACAAGAAAAAAGCGCTCGTGAGTGATCTCAGTAAAAACTCTGACGAGGTTATAGAAGACGCCGCGCGAAACTGCCCGGTGCAAGCCATTTTTATTTACAAACAAAAAAAGCAATTGTGGCCAGAGTCAGGCCCCGCCGGTCTCACCAAGCAACCTGGCCGCGATATCAAAATGTCTTTTGAGGAAGTTGAGTAGAGGCGCTCAACTAAATCGATGCAGCGAGCTCAATAATCGGCGAGTCCCCGTTCGAGCAAACGCGGGTCAATTTCTTTTTCTAGAATCTCGAGACGATTAGCGCGCTCTGCATATCGCATTATCGACAACGCGGCAAAATCATTTTCTATTTCGCCATCGATCGCCATGCGCACCGCGTCCATCAAGCGCACTGATTTTGTTTCCAGAGTCGGTCCCGGTGCAGCCGTGACCTTAATTTTACTGGCAACATACAATCGCAGGTCCCAGATATCGCGCGGGCCCTGATGCCTGCGCGCAAAAAAATTCAGTTCGCCACGTAATCCAGTTTCTTCTAACAACTCTCGTGCCGCCGCTTTGTCCGGTGTCTCACGACCTTCAATCAACCCACCTGGCAAGGACCATTGCTCATTTTCGTTTTTGGCCAGCGCTCGTTGTTCGCGCACTAATGTCACAAATCCCTCCTTATCTATCGGGATCACCAAAACTCCGGCTGGCCGCTGTATGTATTCATAGGTTTTTACCGACCCGTCTGGGCGCGTAAATTTCTTTTGCCAGATTCGATACGTTGTGCCCTTAAAAACCTCTTGTGCTCCCTGGGGCACCGTATGAACCGACCCGTTTCCATTTTTGCTCATCTATAAAAAAGTTACGTTATTCAATCGGCACTACTTAATCCCCAAGATCGGGTTGCTCTTTACCCATAAGCTCCTCGAGTAGCGGGTCAATGTCGACACCGGTCAAATCATGTTTGACCAACGGACGCTTGATGATCTGACTTACTTGCGCATCAAACGTTGGCCGTACGTCTTGATAGAAAATGCCGACAGGAATTTGTTCGGCCCAGGTCGCAGAAGCGAGAGCAAAGGCTTGGTTTTTGTCGCGTACATTATGCTTGGCTGGGTCAATCGGTGTGACGCGCTGATTCCAAGATTGCCAAGTTTGGACTTTATTCCAAATCACGCAGGGTTGCAAGATATCGATTAGTGCAAAGCCCTTGTGTTGCATGGCCGCGAGTAAAATCTCCTGGAAATGTTGCTGGTGACCCGCAAACGCGCGGGCCACAAAACTAGCGCCCGATGCAATGGCGACTTGCAACGGATTAAGCTCTGGCTCGAGGCTACCCTCGGGTGTCGTCGGGGTTTTGGTCCCTTGAATCGTCGTCGGGGTTACCTGCCCTGTAGTCAGTGCAAAAACACCATTGTTGTGCACGAGATACGTGAGATCTACATTGCGTCGACAGGCATGAACAAAATGCGCCGCGCCTTCCGCATACCCACCCCCATCCCCGGCCACGCAGATGACCTGCAAGTTAGGATTTGCAACTTTGACGCCTTGGGCAACGGGTAATGCTCGACCATGCAAGCCATGAAATCCATACACATTAAGCCACATCGGCATTTTTCCGGCCTGGCCAATGTCGGAGACAAGTGCGATCTGGCTCGGATCAAGATTTTGATCAACGATCGCAAACTTGAGCGTATTGAGAATGCCAAAATTTCCGCATCCGGGGCACCACTGAAAGCCATACTTTGGAGTAAGTTTTTCAAATGTTGTGCCGGTTGGTTTTGTATGCGCGCCAAACGCATCAGAGGCTGGCGGAATCGGTAAGTTTTTGGGCGCAGTTGGTAGGTTTTTTGGTGGATCAAGTTTCATGATGATTTTTTTTGGCACGAACGATACGGCAGAAATAACTAAAGGGTGGAAATAAATTTCTCGACAGTGCCGAGTGTCAGCGGCCGCCCGTCATAAAAACGCAAACGTGCGGTGGCTTCGATACCGGTTTTTTCTCTGAGGAGACCTTCAAATAAACCCGTGTCATTACCCTCGACCACGCCCAGTTTTTTTACGCCTTTTATTGCGGCCAAAACTTCAGTAACAGGAAAAGGCTGTAAGCAGGTCAACATGATCACCTTTATTTTTGGGCTCTTACCAGCTACCTTTCGCAGTCCATCGATTGCATCAAGAAGAACTCCTTTGTTAGACCCAAAAGAAATCACAGCGTGCGTGGCCGATTTGTCGCCGTAGTTTTTAACCGGCACAAGCTTCTGTATGTACTGGGTATACGCTGTCGTAACTTTTTTACGGCGCTTGTCGACCATCTTGATACGATTTTGACGATTTTCTGTGATAAAGCCTTCTTCATCATGTTCGTCACCACTGGTTCGCCAAATTGCAGCGTCTCCTCTCGTCCCTGGCAAGACGCGCGGTGAAACACCATCGCTTACAAACGCATAGCGTTTGTACTCAGTCAGTTTTTCCGCCTGCTTTGGCGTGACTAATTTTCCGCGGTCCACTTGGAGATGCTTGTGTTGCAACGGTTCGTGCGTCCAAAAACTTTCGCCCAAATATTTATCGCCGAGCACAATCACAAGCAGTTGAAATTTTTCCGCGATGTTAAAGGCGTGAAACATTAACTCAAATGCCTCGGCCGGATCGCCGGGTGCCAAAACCACACGCGGTGGCTCGTCCTGTGCTGCGTGCAACGCAAAACGTACGTCACCTTGTCCGGTTCTTGTTGGCAGGCCAGTCGCAGGTCCGGGTCGTTGTCCGAGTAAAACTACGAGCGGCGTCTCCGTCATCGCAGCTATCCCCAGCGACTCGACCATCAGAGAAAATCCACCGCCACTTGATGCTGTCATCGACCGCGCACCCGCGTGCGCCGCGCCGATCGCCCACTCTGCCGCAGAAATCTCATCCTCCGGCTGGTACACAAAAATGTTGTAGCGACGTTTTAGTTCGGCGCCAAAATGTAACAGCGAACTCGTCGGTGTCATCGGATAGCCCGTGTAACTAGTCATGCCTGCTTTAAGTGCACCTAATAAATAAGCCTCATTACCTTCCAGTAAGATTTTGCGCGCAGGCTTAATGCGCGGTTGGCAGGTAAATTTTCCTTCGTAATTTTTATGCACGTACTCAAAGCCTGCCCGCGCTGCCTTAATATTGTCACGAACCACTTGCACCCCTTTTTTGCCGTACACCTCCTTGAGTCCACTCATCAATAATTCAAGGTCATAGCAAATCAATGCGACGATGCCGCCGAGCATCACCGTATTAAGCACAATCGGTGGTAGCTTTTTTTCTACTAAAATTGTTCGCAGCGGAATATTAAATACTTCGATGTTCCGCGTTGCAAAATCTTTTTCGTATGCTGCCATGTCAGTATTTTCGCCATCAACCAGCAGTGCTCCACCCTGCACAATCTCGTGCTGCCACATGCGCACCGTTCGTTCGTCGAGAGCAGCCAATAAATTAACCTCCCCCGTCAGCGAGCGCACCGGTCGCGTATCCATCCGCACCTCAAGCGTGTTGTTGCCTCCGCGAATAATTGAAGGGTATTCGACGTTAGCGTGCACAAAATAGCCACCCTTAATAAACGCCTTAGCCAAAATCAACGCGGAATTCTTTATCCCCGTCCCAGCCTCGCCACCCATCTTCCAGGTAAAATCCGAGCGCTTTGATTTTGTAATTTTTGTCCCCTTTGACACGCACGGCAGTATAGCAGGGCTACGTAAAACCAGTCAGCAGTTGCGCAGTGAAAATATATACTGTAAACAAAAGCCAAATTCCACGTGGAGGTGATCGATGGACTTCTGTCAGTTTTATTGGCGTATGCGCCAACACGACTGGAATCTTCGTCCTTTTGATACCGCCGGCTTTGACGGGTGTTACCGTCGTCGCTGCGAGCGGTTGTTCTTTCGAAAAAGCTTTCAACAGCGACGGATCATGGGCTTAGCGATAGTACTCGCAATCAGTGCAGCATTTTTTGAGACAAAAACTGCCAGCACAACTATCCTTGGCGTAGTCCTTGGACTGAGCGCATGTCTCGTCGTTAACTTTGCAATCGAAGACGTGCTCGTCAAGATTCCAGCGTTCCGTCATGCCAAAGAGCGCTTTGCGCGGTTACGCCTCCAACGCACAAGACGGCCCTACCGAGCTCAAGCGCCAAACCCATAAACACCGCACACCCGAAGAGCATCTCTTCGGGTTTTTTTTGGGACACTGGACCCTGACGTAAAATTTTTACAAAAAAAAGAGGGGCTCCGAGTTTGGAGCCCCTGATTGGAGAATAAGTGCGATGATTGCCCTTACTGCATTCCAACAAGCGTTTGCTGGCCGGTCAGGATCTGTATGACCCTGTGCGCTGCAGACGCTGCGTTTGAGCATTTTTCGTTCGAGACTGCCAGGCCTGTGTGCTCCTGGTACTCAAAGACCGCGCTTTGCCCTCCGCACCGAAAGGTAGCCAACCAGCGACCGTCAGGTTTGGCTGGCGTTACACAATCGATAGATACGTCCGGCAACATGCCACGGACATACCCAATGACGCGTTCAACAGCCGAAGACTCGACCATGACACCTCCCAAAAAAAAGAACGAAGATGTCAGTATGCCGTACTCTTTCTTAGAGCGCCACCCGCGGAAACTTAGAAGTGATGATTCGGTAGGCGCGGAGCGGGTTGACCGACGGTTCGTTGTTGATCTTGACCCGCGGAACGATGTTATCGCCATACAATGTTTCTATCTTGCAGTAATAGCTACGAACCATTGAGCGCGCCCAGCGTTCATCATGACGTGCGCGGACGTAGTCCTGCTGTGGATCGGACCAAAACTGGGACAAAAACCGGTAGCCATGAATCCGTCGCAAGACGTCAAACTCCCGCGGTTCTTGTGGACGGTGAGCATCGATGAAGTAGATTGTCCCGTCTACATAGATGCGATCAGGGAACTTGAGCGAAGGTCTTGTACGATGCTTGAACAAAGCCCAGTCCACCGCGCTTTGCCAGCGCTTGGCTGCTTGTACCATCGCGCCCGGGACATCCCCAAAAGTTACCTGCTTGAGGTCGTAGCGCAGGTCACTGTAGAGATAGCTCGGCCAGACGTAGACCGCTAAGACCTTGTTTCTAAAAGGGTGTGGCTCTCCTAATGGGGTAAACAAAATACAGTGTCGCGCCTCCGTTAGTTGCCCACTGCTAACCGTACCACCCCCATTTTTCAATAGGGCGTACTGCAACGGTTTGAGATTTAATGGCTGACCTTCCGCCATCAAAACAACTTTGTCCGGCTTAACCCGATAATCCCGCAGCGCCCGATACAACTCACCCTCCCAACTAAATGGGTTATTGGTAATTTTTTTAGCCACGTCCGGCCAAAAAAAGTACTCCGCACCGTTGCTCAGCGTAAGTTCGTAAACTTTGTCACCATTGCTATAGGCACGCACTGTAATGCGCATGTCCCAGTTGATCGAAAATTCAATGCGCGTCGTGCCAATCCAAATTTCTGTCGGTGGCACGATCGTCGAACCATCGGGACTGACCAAGCGGTCCGACATGGTGCGATACGGCAATGTAAAGTTGCTCGACGTCGATTTCGTCGTCATTGTCGATCTCCCTTTCTGCGTAGACTTCCAAATCGCTAAATCGGCAGGTTGTCAAAAAACAAATGCCAATAAGAACCAATCATTTTACCGACCGGTTGTCAACTATTAATAGCTTCCAGGGCTACTTAATAGCTTCTGGTTCGCCGACGCTGGGAGGTACGTGAACGGTGGAATGGTTTGCCCCGTCGCTGTGGTGCTCGACGTCGATCACTAAAATCACGTCCACTCTCGCGCGGTTGAGGCCGCTCTGGCGGTAACTCAGGCAATTTTGAAATCGGTAATGTTTTTCTGACGAGATATTCTATCGCGCGGAGTTCACTTCGCTGATCCGGTGTGGCAAATGAAATGGCGTGCCCACCGGCACCGGCGCGCGCGGTGCGGCCGATACGATGCACATAGTCCTCCGTGTTCATCGGCAAATCAAAATTGAGAACCAACTCAATGCCGGTCACGTCGATCCCTCGCGAAGCAATGTCGGTAGCTACGAGGACGCGATATTTTCCTGATTTAAATCCAGCCATGGCATCACGGCGTTGCGCGGGCGACCGATTAGAATGCAATTCCGCTGCAGCGTGACCGATCCCGCGCAACGCCTGCGCCAATCTTTTGGCACCATGCTTGGTGCGCGTAAAGATAAGCGTGGTGCCTTGGTATTGCTGCAGTAATTTTTCTGCTAAAGCAATTTTAGAAAACTTAGGGACGATAAATATTTCCTGCGTAACGCGCTCGGCGGTCGTTCCAGTTGGTGCAACTTCGACTCGGATAGGTAGTTTCATTTGTGCAGTCGCCAATTTCATTATTTTTTGCGGCATCGTCGCAGAAAACAACATGGTCTGACGTTCGCGTGGTAATGACTTAAAGATCCTTTCAATTTGCGGGGCAAAACCCATATCGAGCATGCGGTCAGCCTCATCGAGCACAACAATCCGCGTATTGTTTAGACGCGCCGTTTTTTGCTCCAAGTGATCATTGAGCCGGCCGGGTGTCGCAATTATAATGTGAGGATTTCTTGCGAGGGCCTGATGTTGCGCGCGCATAGAAGCACCGCCGATAATGACAGCTGTTCGCAACCCAAAACTCGAGCCCACTTGTCGCAATGCTTCGTCGACTTGAAGGGCCAACTCGCGCGTCGGTAAAACCACAAGGCCACGACCTTTGACTTGATTTAATCGCTGAATCATCGGGATTCCAAACGCGAGCGTCTTTCCGGTGCCAGTCTGGGCAATGCCGACGACGTCTTTTCCTTGGATCGCAATTGGAATCGCCTGCCGTTGTATCGGTGTTGGGTCCTTAAAACGCAATTTTTCGAGCTTGCCCAGCAGGCTTGGCGCGATGCCCAGTCCAGAAAATCCCGCTGATTGTGTTGGTTCGTTACGCATGCTTGTGCTCATAACGATAGCACGACGTTTTACGTATTTCCTAAGGACGCCTGTACGAACGGGAAAACGTCTTAGCGAACGAAAAAGGAGACCTCGATGAGATCTCCTTAAATGGTTCACACAAATGCCAGCGTGCGCCAGCGACCAAGTCGTAGGTACTCTGCATGCCCCATCAGTCGCTGATGGCGCGAGCGTCGGTAGTTACCTCATTTTCGCAGAGCCACTCATTGGCTGCACTCGGGAGCAGCGACCCGATCGAATAAAACCGCGGATCGTTTTGATATGCACTCGACGCCCAATGTGCAAGTCCCTCGCGTCCACCAGACGCAAATGACTCACACGGATCGCGATTATTCGGCACAAAGCCGGGCCCAAAAAAACCATATGCGACACCAACACTGCATTCTGTCAGGTGCGCACGGAGTTCGGCTTTAAACATCATGATCAAATCGGCGGGCAGGGGCTCCGAGTCACCTGGAATAATCGTGAGACTTCCAGCGATATAATCCAGTGCGTGTTGACCCTCGTGACTCAGCACGCGGTATAGCAGCGGTACATTACGGAGTTCGGCCATACCCATGTGGAAGAAGTTGAAGATGAAGCGCGGATATAGTTTGCCCTCATGCTCCGGCACGGTGAAAAGTGCTGGTGGCATGCCTGGGTCGACTGTGAAGTACAATTCCACGAGGCCATCCTCTAGCACTTCGACCAAGTCGCGATGTACGAGCGGGTCGGGATGGCTCAGGAGCCAGCGACTTACGACGACGTCGCCGAGGATTAGTTCGTGCGGGGTGATTTCTTGCACCATCTCGATGGGACCCGTGCAGTGTTTAAAGCGAATGACCCGGTTGGCCCGTGACGCGTGCGTCACATCTCCCTCCGCAATGGCGTTGGATGTGACAATACATAGTAAAAGGACGAGTCGTTGCATGTGGCCTCCTGTGCCTCGACGAACCACGGAGTTAAACATGTTCTTAAAAAACCGTCAATAACCAACAAGGCGCACGAGGCGCCCTGTTTGTTGTATGGACATAATTAGCGAGGATCAGCCTTACGGGCCGCCATCGCCGCCGCCGTTGCCGCCGCTATCGCCACCACCGGCATCTCCGCCTCCACCACTGCCTGCACCACCTCCGCTATTTTCCCCCTGGCTGAACCCACAGTTCTCAGACCCATAGGTGTCGGCACAAGCGCCGTAATCCTCAAGGCACGAACTAAGGGTCCCCGCACTCTCCGTGGTAAATACCCCATCCGGAGCGGTAATTTCTCAGTCTTCAGCACCAGCACTAAAGGTCGCCGCCCTATTTAGCTGCGTAAATGAGATTCCCAGTGCAATGATAGCTAATGCTAGCGCGATGGACGCAATAAGTGTTGGTTTCATGATGGAGTAGTTAGTTTGCTTATAGAAAATATTGCACATGTAATGAAATAACCTGCCAACGTAATGCGCAGGTGCCAAAAAGTAGAGACAATGACGTCCGGCGTGACTAGTCTATGGTGATCCCATCGGGAGTCGAACCCGAGTTCCATGGCTGAGAACCATGTGTCCTAGCCACTAGACGATGGGACCAGTAATTGCGAACAATCTGCGCGCGGGAAAGCGTAGCTTACGCTTTGTTTTCCCACAAGCCTGTTTGCCTGACTAGCAACTCCGCAGCACGCTCAGGTTCTGCCATGAGAGATTTAACAACGCGCTCCATGCGCATCGATTGACTGCCCTTGATCAACACAACGTCGCCGGCCTCGAGCTTAGGCTGAATCACGTCTTCAACTTGGCGCGCATCCAAAACTTCCGTGTGTCGCTCATCGGTCATGCCCGCCTCATCAGCCGCCTCACCCGCAAACTTCATTTTGGGACCGACAAATATTGCAAAGTTGGAGGTCTTAGCAGCGTGCGTACCAACCTCGCGATGACCTGGTTCTGTTCGCTCACCAAGCTCGGCCATATCCCCAAGAATGGCGATCCGACGGCCGCCAGTTTTCATCGCCGCTAATACATTCAGTGCCGCAATTGTAGAAACAGGCGATGCATTGTAGGTATCATCTATCAGCATCGTATTTTTTATCCCGGGGATCAAAGTGGTTCGCCCCTTGGGTGGAACAAACTTGAGTAATGCATCGCTAATTTCAACCAGATTCATCCCATGTGCCAGACCAACAGCGATCGCCGCAAGCGCTGAATACACTTGCTGTCTACCAAGCGCTCTCGGTAACCGCATCGGTACACTCGTTTTTTCAAACTCAGCTTTGAACGTCATGCCGAGTGGCATGCCAGCGGCCTCGAGCAGTTCTGTGTCTCGATTATGCGAAGTACCAGGTGATAGTTGCATCAAGAATTGTAAGTCGGTTGCAGTTACATCAGCGTCAGCGGCATCAATCCCAAACGTTAACGTCTTGCCAGGATGCAATCTCCGCATGTCGGCTGATAATTTATTGTCCGCGTTTACAATTGCCGTCCCCTCCGGGGCTAGCGCTTTAATCAACGTCGCTTTTTCTGCAGCAATCGCAGATATACTTGTAAAAAATTCCAAGTGCGACTCGCTGACTCCCGTAACCACACTCGTGGCAGGTTTTGCCAGGGCCACTAATTTAGCCAAATCCCCTGGTCGATCCATTGCCATTTCCAAAACCAATACGTGTGGGTAATTGGAATCGTGACCTGCCGCTACTTTTTTTGCTCGTCGCAATAATCGCCACCAACCAATCACACTTTTCCCTGGGGAGTCTTCGCCCAAAATTGTCAGCGGAACACCGATCTCGTTATTATAGTTTCCACTACTCGCCCGAACAGAAAATTTTGCAGCGAGCACGGTTGCAATAGCATCTTTTGTACTCGTCTTCCCAACGCTGCCCGTAATCGCCACGACAATGGGGTGATATCGCTCAAGTGTCTGACGACTTAGGTCAAATAAACGTTGTTGTAATCGGCTCACAATTTTTTTCTTCATTAGCGTTTGTTCTTATTCTCACGGTTTGACGGAATTCGCAAGTAGTGTAACACCTGAGGCGCAAACTCCTTAAAGGTCGGTGCAGCGGTATTGGCGCCGTGTATTGACGTTCTCGGATTGTAGTAACGAACAAAAATAACCACTTTTGGATTTGGAATGGGGCCATAGCCGAGGTACGAGGCAATCCATTTAGAGCCGTCGTAGGTGCCATTTTTTCCGGCAACTTGAGCGGTGCCGGTCTTGCCAGCCATAACGTAGTCCTCGATACGAGCTTGATCGGCGACGCCATTTTCTACCGCGGAGACGAGCATCGCAGATAATGTCAGCGCGGTCGAGGGCTTGATCGGGTCACCGACAACTTTGGGTTCGATTTTTTCTATGGTCCCGTCCGGATGTCGGATCTCTTTCACAATATGTGGTTCCATCATATGTCCATCATTAGCAAGGGAAGCCTCGGCGGTAATCATATGTAACATCGTCGTCGCGATACCCTGACCAAACCCGATGGTTGCAAGTTGTGATGCCGGCCAACCTTCGTAGGGCGCGATGGTTACTTCGGCTTCTTTATCCAGTGTGATCCCCGTCAATGCATCTAGACCAAATTTTTGTAAATACTCGTAGAGTTTTTCTGGCCCGAGTTTTTCTGCAATCTGTGACATTGCCACGTTGGATGATCGCTCAAGCGCACCCGTCCAGCTGATTACGCCGGGACCGCGTTCGTCAAAGTTACAGATTCTAAACTGGTCAACTTTGCGACAACCAGAGTCTGGCAACGTCGATGTAGGGCCACCCAAGCCAGCATCAATGGCCGCAGCCATGACTAACGGCTTAAAGGTTGAACCCGGTTCGTAACTGTCAAAGATTGCCGTGTTTTTAAATACACTCAAGTTTTTTACCTCGCCGTATTTGTTGGGATCAAATGCTGGCGCCGACGCCATGCCCAGGATATCGCCCGTCGCCGGATCCATTACGATTATGTCACCATACTGGGCTTGATATTTTTTTACGCCATTAGTGATGGCCTCTTGAGCGAGGTGCTGGATTGTCCGATCGAGTGTCAATACAATATCGGCACCGGACGCGGCCGGAACAATTTTACTATCGGCCGAAACGATCCGTCGACCACTGCCATCAGTCTCCGATTGAATTTGTCCCGGTGTGCCCGAGAGCAACTCATTATAGTGCCCTTCAATCCCATAGTTACCGATCAGTTTTTCTCCGTCCTCTGTGTCAAAGCCAACATAGCCAATCACTTGGGCTGCGAGGTCCCCTTCTGGATACAGGCGCCACTGTTCTGGTGTCGCTTCTATCCCTTTGAGATTGAGGGCTTGGATTTCTCCCCACGTCTTTAAATCGACCTGTCGTTTGATCGGCTCGTACAAATCGGATTTATCTTGGAGGCGACCTTTGAGTTCGTCTTGGGCAGGCTGATCTAGTTTGAGTGGACCAGCGATCGCGGCAACTGTCGCGTCTACATCCTCGATGTCTCGCGACACCGCAAAAATAAATTCCAATTCTTCGTTGGCAGCTAATGGATATTCTTCGCCAGAATTTATGTCACGAACAAAAACCTCACCGCGCGACGGTACCAACTGTTTAACCAACGAGCGTTGTCCCGCCGCGAGAGCGATGTACGTCGGTGATTCCAAAACTTGCAGGTAAAAAAGTCGCACAATGATCGCCGCAAAAAACATAAAGAAAAGCCACATCAGCGCGGGCGTGCGATCACGCTCCGGCTGTTGCAGTTGAAAAAGTTGTCTGCGGTTTCTCTTGGTGCGGCCGCTAACCATGGTCGGCAATTCTAGCGCTTGGCCGTTACCGTGTCATGCGGCAGCTTAACGGTCGACACTTGCGTCACGGGCACAAACTGCAGGGTGCTTTTGTCGAGCTTTTCTTCTAGATGATCCAGTGCGCGTAATTTTGAGGCTTCAACTTCTAGCTGCTGATTTTTATCCTGTAGGTCGTTGACTTGCTGTTCGTACGTATGAATTTTAAAACCCTCTGAGGAAGTCATCGAAGTCTCGATGATATAAAACAGCGTTAAAAATCCGACGAGACCCACGGTTAATACGCCAAGGCTGAGCGGACCAAGCTTGAGCGGAGCCGTGAGGTCACGCTTGCGGAGTTTGGTATCGAGCGGAGTAGAACGGGTAATAGAAAGTAAGCGTGCCATGTATGTACGTTAAATACCGAGTGCGGTCAGATTTTCTGCGATGGCACTGCTCTTTTTCTCAGTAGCAGTCTTGTAGCGGTTCCAGAGGCTTTGATCCCAGATTTCAATTCGGTTGTAGAGCCCAGCGAGGACGACATTCTTGTTTATCGTCGCAAATTTCCGTAAATAGGCCGGAACAATAATGCGACCCTGTCGATCGGGACTTGCATCCATGGCACCTGCCAACATGAGACGAGTAAATGCGCGGGAATTTGCTTGAGCCAGAGGCAGACCTGCTAATTTCTTGGCGAGCTGTTCCCACTCCTGGATGGGATACAAAAAAAGACTCTGGTCGAGTCCACGGGTTACAACCGCTCCTTTACTAAGCTGTAGACGAAACTTTGCAGGAACCGCGAGGCGGCCCTTTTCATCAATTGTATGGAGATATTCGCCGATAAACATGAGTGCGGGTTTGAGTGCGGGTGAAAAAGTTGGTTACTGGAGCGGTAAATTGCTTAGAAACAGCGAGACGAAGAGCAGGACCTGGACCCAGGGAGATTCAGGTACCTACTCTCCGACTGCTTGTGAAATAGGGATTATCCACTTTTAGGTCGATTTATCCCCACTTCTCTCCACTTTTCACCTCTCCAAAACCATTTTAAGCCACCTGACCTCCTATTGCAACCACCCGACATACCAAAAAATAGCCGAAATTCGGCCATTTATGCACAGTTTTGTCTAGTTTTTGAGAAAGAATGCGTTGGTAGAAAACAGTGCGTTGTAATGTGTCGAGTCTGTCTCGGCTTACTACTCTAGCCAGCGAAACGACGCCGCAATTGCATCCAGCTCGCCGCGCGATTTGAGATCAGCTGACTTTTGAATCAACATGATACGAACATCTCCTCGTTCAAAGCCATACGCCGCCGGCGTACCCTCGCCCACAAAGCCTTTTTCTGTGCCGGTATAGTCGGAAACGGACGTTGCATCAATCCCCATGCGTTTTGCAAGGACTCCAGAAAGATCTAGTTCGTCTGGGCCCACCCGTGCGAACGTTTGGACTGAGATACGAGAACTTTCTGTCGTCAGTACCAAGTCGCTATCGTGATATTCGACGACGGTATCGGCAGCCACTCGCAATTCAAACAGGCGATTTACATCAGCCACGACCTTTGTACTCGTCGTGCCAAAAGATGAAAGCACAGAACCCACAATGGCACCGGCCGCAACCTCATGGGTTTGGACCCTTGATTGCTCACTCGTGTATGCATCACCCAAAGCCAAAGATTGGCGTGCCGTCTGCTCGGTGGTTCGCTCCCATGCTTCCATTTTTGTTGCCGGTTTGCCACGGGTTGCTTTTGCAATGGTCTCGCGCGAGACCTGTGGCAGCCAATACAACAAAGCGACCGCCAAAAAAATAAGGCAAGTGCCGAGCAAACCTGCAAAGGCTCCTGCTGCGACTCGCGAATGATCAACCGCGCGCATGCTCCTTTACTCCTAGCTATGCAAATATTTTCTCGAACTTCTTGCGAGTGGCGTCGGGCAGCTCATTTACAACAATGAGATGTTCGTGGCCAAAAATATCCTCCAAAAAGCGATCCGTCATATTTTGTCGATATTCAAATTCGTCAGTCGACATCATCGTAAAATTGATTTCTTCATTAATGTCGTCTTCTAGTGATGCAATCAATTTTTCTAGGCGGCGCTTATCGATAGCATCTCCCACCAGCAATAAATCTGTACGTGGACTTGGATGTTTAGTAAAGACACCAGTAAGCACTGCCAATTGCACATTGCCGATCGATTCTACCTGCTTGATCAAACGCTGCTCGGGTGTCACGCCAACTTTTAGGATCAACGCGCGCAGCTCAGGAAAAAACGGACAGGACTTTCTGATCATGTAGTAGCGCTTACGATTTTTTTCTTGGCTTTCTACCAGGCCAATTTTTTCTAAGATTGCCAGTTCGCGCCGAATAGAATTTATCGTGTCTGACAAACGACGCGTAATTTCACGTACAAAATATTGTTTCTCTGGATCCGTTAAAAGTAGGGTGAGGACTTTTACGCGGGTCTTGGACCCAAATAACTTGGAGAGGGTGCTGGGCATTGAGGGATTACACTATACTGAATAAGATTGTTGTTCAAGCCTTGGGGGAAATTTCTTTTCCAAATCTACGCCGAACAACAAAAGGGTGCAAGCCAGTAGAGAATCTTGCCAAACGAGTACCCGGATGGTACGGTTTGGCGCAATCCACTTATTTGTCATATAGCCTTTATGGCCGCACAGCCCGCGAGTCCACGTATCTCTTCTCCCCTACATCTCGCCAACCTCAACACATTTAATCCTAAAACGAGTCTCCATTTTGCGGAGACGTATATTTTTAGAGGGCAGAGCAACAAAAATCGACCTTACGGCGAACTGTTTGTAGTTCTGCAAATTGATCATTCCGCAAAAACCAGTCCGCAACTTGGCGACGCCGTCGCGACGATTTTGCAACACGAGTACTACCGAGGTAATCCGTCCGATGCTGCCAAAAATTTTGAGGATGCCTTACATAAAACCAATGAGATTTTATCGGACTTAGCAGCACGCGGCGAAATCCATTGGATCGGAAAATTGCATGGGGTCATTGGTGTTTTTCAGCGCGGAACGATTCATGTCAGTGCGACCGGACGCGGCAAGGCATATCTTGTCCGGGATAATGAAATAGCCGAGATCAGCGCTGGTTTATATGACGCAAGCAAAGCAGCCAGTCCCATGAAAACCTTTGAACATCTGGCCTCGGGGGATCTTAAGGACGGCGACATTGTCTTGCTGACCACGCCCGGAATAACTGAGGTGATCAACCCGCAACACCTACGCGAACTGTTGCGTTCAAACAGCCCAGAGCAAGCCGCCCGTGAAATGCAAAACCGCGTTGGTCGCGATCCGGCTTTGGCCAGCTCGGCAATTGTATTGCGGTTTGATAGTAAGAATTTACAAACAATTGCCGAGCCAGTAGCTCAAACTCCGGCCAAACGGCCTAGTCAAGCTAAGGGTGGTGTTTCGGGCGACGGTAAGAGTGCAGACGTAATGAGTACAATAGCGCCATCCAAAAATCAGGCACCAAAAAGTAAAAAACGATTTAATCTTGCAGCGGTAACTGGTCTCTTTAGTCGATTTAAGAAAAAACCATCTGTCGCTGCTGGTGTGCCCCCGACAGACAAAGCACCCGGACCCCGTGGTGACACCAAGGCCGCTACAAAAAAGTCGGGCAGAATAAAAAGCGCTTTTCTCATGGCGTGGAAGCGCATGTCAATCAAGGCAAAAATATTTACGGGACTCGCGCTGTTGGCGGTATTTATTTTTGTGGTGAGCCTGTTTGCATTTACCGGGCAGCAGCAAAGTAAACAGGAGCGCCAAGTGCTCGTTGATAAATTTACCCGCGCAACACAGTTAGAGGAGCAAGCGGCGGCCGCAATTATTTTCAAAGATTTTACGCAGGGCTTAAATCTTCTTAAGGAGGCTGAAGGCTTACTTGGCGATGTTGCTAGCGATGCCGCTCTCGCTCCAGAGGTAGACACGCTGCGCCAGACAATTGCACAAGATTACGAGAAACTTTCTGGTAGTGTAAAAATAGACGAACCCAAAGAATTAGCAGCCATCTCCGGCAGTGGAGAGGCCGTTGGCTTGACCCTGGTTAATGGACAACTCGCCGTTTGGACAGCGGGTGGTGAGGTGCAGCTCGTCAATGTGCAAAACGGTGACCAAGCAGAAGCCGCCACCATTGATCGTGATTTGGGTGAGCCTGTAATCGGTGCCACGGATGACAAACGCGTGGTGTTGTTGACCGACGAAAATAGCCTCGTAAACTTTGACGGCAAAAAAACTTCGGAGCTTACGGTGAGTGGTTCGTTTAAGCCAAAAACACCTATCTCCATGGAGTCGTACGGTAATCGACTCTATATACTGGATCCCAGCTCCAACAAAGTTATGCGGCACCAACGCACCTTGGCTGGATACTCTCAAGGCGATAGCTGGATCCTGGACGAAACATCTGTGGCGGACATGGTTGACCTCGCAATAGATGGCGACATGTGGCTACTCGGCAAAACTGGCAGCATTACAAAGATGACCCAAGGAACCCTTGGCGAATTTACACTGGGCGGTGTCCTCGATCCCCTTGTGGCCCCGACTAAGCTGGTCGCCGGTGAAGATATGACGTTTATGTTTATTCTCGAACCCAGCAAAAAACGGTTGCTACAGTTCGAAAAAGAATCAGGCGAATTTGTGAAGCAATATACTTCAGAAAAGTTTGACGACTTACGAGACTTTGCAGTGATCGAAAAAGGTGGCAAAGCGTATCTGCTCAACGGCAGCAGCGTTTTAGAAATCGATCTACAGAGTTAACGTCTGTATGAGCTACCGTATGGGCGGCAGTTCTTTAATCTGCTCGATGCTTTTGTCGAGTTGGGTCTTTAGGTTGTCGACAGCATCCCCGGTACCAGATGAGCTCTTTCCATCAGGCGGTACCAGCTCTGCCGTGACCACGAGCCTTCTTGCGAGCGTCCCTGCCGGCCAACAGGTCATCAGAGAGAGTTCGTGACCCCCAGACTCGTCGAGTACCGAGAAGTCATTTGGCGAGACAATCTTTTGCCCAGTTACCTGATAGATAAATTTTTCTTGCTGATAGTAGACAATGATCGGGTCAGTTGGTTGCAGTTCGTTAATTAAGGAAAATATATTTTTATACGACCCATTGGACCAAGCGTACTGCGAAGAATGTCCAGAAACAAAAACATTTCCCAGCTCCCCTGGCATCGCCGTCCCCGGATAATGGATTACTCCCCGGTCGAGCTCGGTTAGGAGCGCTTCGGTCTCCGACGAGCCCGGAAATAGTAAGGGCACATTGACGTTAATCTTAGGAATGACGATGCGATCATCCGGCGGAATAATCTCCGTCGCAGCACCAAGGCCAGCAACTTCTTCTTTGAAGTAAATGTCGCTGCCAAATTGTTTACCCCACCAAAACCCGACCTTGCTTTTGAGAGCGCCAAAGTTTGCTCCTGCGTAAAGCGCTACGCCGAGCACCGCAAATGCCACGATAAATTCAAGAAGTAAGCGCCAAATACGTCGCCCACGGGGTTTGTTTTTTTTGGCTTCCGATTGCAGGGCAGGTTTTTGCATGGGCCCTATTATAGACACAGTCACATTAAATAAATATTAAAAAAGATCGCCCGGCTGTGGGCGATCTTTTTGGGAAACAACCCTATTTGAGAACGGCCTTGGCACCAGCTGCCTCAAGCTTCTTCTTGATTTCTTCAGCTTCCTCTTTTTTGGCATTCTCTTTGATTACCTTAGGAGCAGCATCGACCATATCCTTCGCGTCCTTAAGACCCTTGCCCGTTACTTCGCGAACCACTTTAATAACCTGAATCTTTTGCGCTCCGGCTTCCAAGAGCTCAACGTTGAACTCGGTCTTTTCCTCCACTGCTGCTGCGCCTGCGGCACCTGGCATAGCTGCCATCGCGACCGGCGCGGCTGCTGAAACGCCGAACTTATCTTCCAACACTTTTACGAGCTCGGACATTTCGAGCACGCTCATTTTTTCGATTTGCTCAACGAGCGGCTTAAACTTTGCCGGTACTTCGACTTTCTTGTCTGCTTTAGCTTCGCTGGCCGGCTTAGCGGCGGATGCGGGTGCTGCTGCTGGGGCTGCGGTTGTTTTTACTTCGTCTGCCATGATGTTTTCTTGGTTGATTAATTATTTATTAACAAGATCAGGTTGCCGCGCAATGGCGCCACATTATTACGCTTTGGATTTAGAAATCTGCGATAACACTTGCACCAGAGACCGCGGTACGCCACTTAATACCCGAACAAAACTAGACATCGGTGCAGCAAAAGTTCCAACCAGAATGCCCAGCATGTCTTGACGACCCGGGAGACTTGCCAACGAGTTGATCATATCTTTGCTGATCGCTTTTTTATCAAGGGCACCAGACAAAATCTCCAATTGTTTGTGAGTCCTACCAAACTCAACCAAAATTTTTGCTGGCATGACTTCGTCATTTCCGATAACTAAGGCCACAGGCTTTTTGATCGCCTTGGCATCCAGTCCGTCAATCTTGGCATCCGCAAAAACGCGATTAAGTAGCGTTGTCTTAACAACTCTGAGACTCATCCCCTCCTCGCGAAGTTTTTTTCGGAGCTCCTGCATGTCTGCAACGGTCAGGCCCTTATAGCCTACCAACACCTGCTCTTTTGCAGCCGATACCTCTGTCGTGAGGCTCGCAACTAGATCTTGCTTGGCTTGTTTTGTGATTGGCATAGGTAAAATAAAAAATGGTTCTGTACGAACCAAAGACCTCTAGCTCAAAGGCGCATGACGGCACCTGGTTTGTCCCCTCGCCGGGTGATTAAGGCATTGGCTTTTCAGCCAAGGCCGCCCGGGGTCTTTGGAAACGTGATTAGCAGACTATCAAAGCAATTTTGCACCGTCAAATTTAATCCTGGACTTGCGTAATTTGTGAGCAAACTTAATCGCCTAAAACTCTTTTTACGTTGGCGTTATGTTCGTCGAGTGTTTTGGCAAAGACAGTCTCGCCGGTGTCTGGGTCGCTAACAAAATAAAAGAATTCTGTATCTGCTGGGGCTAGGACTGCCCGCAAAGAAGACAATCCGGGTGAGTTGATTGGACCCGGTGGTAATCCCAAACTTTTATAGGTGTTGTAGGGACTATCGATTTTTGTATCCTCGGTAGAAAAATCAATGCGGTCTTGTTTGAGAATGTACGCCAGCGTGGAATCTGCCTGCAGCAACATGTCTTCTGCGAGTCGATTGAAAAATACTCCTGCGACGACTTTGCGATCTTCGTCACTGGGAACTTCTCCCTCAACGATAGAGGCCAGTGTGACTATCTCGAACAGGCTGCGCTTACTCGCTTCTATTTGTGGTAGCAAAGCGCTGATGCGCTGGTCAAAATTGGAAAGCATGGTCCCAACCACATCATGGGCGCTAACGCCATCCCTAAAGGTGTACGTGTCAGGAAATAAAAATCCTTCTAGATCGGCCACTGCTGGTTTTGACTTTAAAAATGCAAAATCAAAGTTTTCTTGTGTTGCCTCAACAAATTCTTTTGCGCTGACAATACTATTTTTTTCTAGTAGTTGCGCCACTTCGTCTAGTCGCAAACCCTCCGGAATGGTCACCCGTCTTTCTTTGGTGGCGCCGGTCACTAATATACCCGCGATTTTTGCCGGTGACATGGCTGCTGAGAGTTCGTATATGCCGGCTTGCAATTTTCCACGCGAACCAGTTAGTACCACTGCGATTTTAAACACACGCTCACTAGAAACTAGCCCTTGTTCGGTTAAAAGGCGTGCAATATCTTCTGTGCCAGTGCCACTCTCTATCGTGATGGCCTGTACTGTTGCGCTAGAATCCTTAGCTGCATAGGCGGAGCGCCATAAAATAAAGCCGACGACGAGGGCCAGCAGAAAAAACAGTGCCAGCAGGGCGGCAATAGTTTTTCCCAAATATCGTCGTCGTGGGCGGAATGTTTCTACTGGTCGTGCGGATTCCAAGCTCATTGCACAATTATTGCTAATAAATGATTAAAGTGCTAGCGTTGCGGACCACTAAACCAACACACATGGCACAAAGTCCCCTCCCACCGGTGCACGACGAATCACTTTTGCCGCTCACCAGCATCCCCTCGACCGAACCAGCCCTTAGCGATGCACCGTTCACCGTGTCTCCATTTGTCGTTGCGGCAATATTACTCGGGGTGATGGCCGTCACAACACTCTTGTTTTATCGACGGTTTTTTTTACTGCGAAGTAAACAGCCCGACACTGAGTATGTACGTGCGATCGACGCGGAGGCTAGCCTTACTGCAAACCCAAAGCCGCGCGATAGACACAAACACTAGGCCAATGCTCGATATGCTTCGCCAGTTGTCTATTTGCCAAAGCGACGTTCGCGTCGCTGATATTCTTTAATCGCCTCTTCAAAGTCGGCGTCAGAAAACTCTGGCCACATGCGCGGGCTAAAATAAAGTTCGCTATAACTTCCCTGCCACAATAAGAAATTTGATAAGCGTTGTTCGCCGCCGGTCCGGATAATGAGATCAGGGTCAACTTGTCCGGCTGTATCGAGGTGTTCAGCAATTTGCTCTTCAGTAATTTGCATTGCGCGTGCGCCTTTCTTGACCAAGTGTCGCACGGCACGAACAATCTCAGACCGTCCACTATAGTCAAGCGCAATGTTAAGGATAAATTTGTTGTTGCGGGCACTGACACGCATAAGTTCGCGGATTGCAGTACGTAAATTGACGGGCAGACGTTTGACATCGCCGATAGTGCGAAAACGAATATTATTTTTAAGGATATGCACGCGCTCCTTGACGATAAACTTGAGCATCAACCGAAAGATGTTGCGGATTTCTTTTTTTGTCCTGCGCCAATTTTCAGTAGAAAACGCATACAAGGTTACATTGGTTACGCCCATTTCTTGTGCCTTGTCGATTATGCGACGAACATTTTCCATTCCAGCCTCGTGCCCCTCAAAGTCGGTTAGTCCGCGTTCACGTGCCCAGCGACGATTACCGTCCATAACAATTCCGATATGTTTTGGAACCCGTCCGAGCGAAAGAATTTTTGACGCAGCACTTTTTGACGCAGCAACTTTAGACATGCGCGACATCCTAAAGAGTTTTTATGTGGTTAGTCAAATGCGGTTTACAAATGTACTTCACTAAATTGACACTTGCGATCCGCTCTTGAACAACCATCGCGCGATCATAAAGTCGTACAAACTTTCTACTAATGGTCGATCGTCGGTAGCAACGAGACGCGGTTCGCTGGTGCGTTCAATGGAAAATGAGCTGTCGGTAAATTTTTCTGCAAGATCGCGGAGTTCTGTTGGCATGCGCTCGGCAAGTGCGTCTGTGTTGAGCGGTTCGTTACTGGCAAAGAAAAGATAGTTGTATGAATTTGGAATCGCTACCGCCAAAACATTAGGAAACACATCGCGAATCGTCGCCGCCATTTTTCTATATACAATTGAGTCAGTGTCAATGGCATTTAAATTGACGATCGCAATACCACCTGGCTTGAGATGCCCCTGCACCTCCGTAAAAAACTCGCGCGAAGACAAGTGAGGAGGAATATACAATTGCCTAAATGCGTCGACGAGAATAGTGTCGAAATTTTCTGATGTCCCGGAGAGCCATACGCGGCCGTCTTGAGGCACAATAGTTAATTGCTCGGGTGGTACTTCTCCGAGCCCAAAATACTTTCGCGCTAACTCCACAGTCTCGGGGTCAAGTTCGGCGCCGGTCACGTGTGTGTTAGAAAAATAGTGAATAAATTGGCGCGCAGTGGTACCTCCCGCCAGTCCAACAATTCCGACGTCTAAATTTTCTGGAACACCATTTCCTGGTGCGATTTGAGCGGCCTCGGCCGGAGTCTTTCGCAACGCTGGGCCAAGCATAACCCACTCAAAATACATTCCGGTGAGGAATGTAGCCGGATCGTACACCGAGTGGATACCAAAGCCTTCGTCTTGTTCCAGATGCACCGCACCATTGCCATCCGAAATAACACGTAAATATTCCATGGCGCTCTCTCGCTCCTCTACAACATTAGCAGCCGCGGCAAAATATTTTGGTTGGACGACAAATAGTAAACTTGCAATCACGAGTGCGGGGATAAACCAGCGTGCTTTGACTAAGCCGACAGCCGCGACCAACGCCAACATTGCAGAAAAAAGTAATATCGTTCTTTTGGTGCCAATGAGTGGCACTGTAATAAGTGTTGGCAAAAAAGTTCCAAGCAAACTGCCGAGCGTCGACCAGGCAAACAAGCTGCCGGCTGTTCGTCCCGCCACACCAAGATTGCGCGTCGCGAGACGGATCAGCCACGGACTAATCATACCGAGCAAGACAAATGGGAGAAAGAATAAGATCGCACTTCCCGCTAAACTCAAAATGATTAATGTGCCGTTTACATCCGTAATAAACGAACGAAGAATTTGTAACAGTATCGGGGCAGCAAATGGAATTATTGCCGTTATGAAGGCGGTGCCGATCATCAGCACGTAGAGCGGTTCGGGCCGCGGCCGCTTGTCGGCCGCGCGCCCACCGAGCCAATATCCGAGCGCCAAGGCCGCCAAAATTACGCCCAGTAAATTAGTAGTAATAAAAATCGAATTACCAAAATACGGCGCGACAATTCTAAACGCCGTAATTTCGACCGCCAGCACGACCATTCCACCGACAAACGCGACTAATTTATAAAACCCCATCCGCACAACCTAGCTCATCTGGCTGGGCGAATCTAGTTCGTGCCAGCGGCGCTATAGCAGCGACTCGAGCTGGCCTTTGACGGCTTCTGATATGGCGGCAGCACCACCGTACACAAAGCCGTTCATAATTGAGGTCAAATTATTGGACAAATATGTTTTGACTTCGCTCACGACTTCCGTAGGTTTTACCAAAATAATCGGCCCCGACACTTGAGGCGAACCGGCATGCGCTCCAGCCACGAGCGCGTCAGGAAAGTTTGTGCCGGTTGCAAATGTGACGGTCCCGGGGTTTGGGAAAAAATAGTTAGCCAGGGTTG
>CAZCZY010000078.1:0-34650 GCA_964503525.1 uncultured Candidatus Saccharibacteria bacterium | reverse complement strand
CGTGGATTACTGTTCAGCTGCTGCTCTTCTAATAAAAAAGAGACTCTTCTTGGACGTTTTGGGTTTTGATGAATGTTATGACCCCGCCTATTACGAAGACGTTGACCTGTGTTTTAAAATTGAGCGGGCTGGTTTTAATACGTATTACTGTCCAACGTCTGTCGTTTTTCACCATGAAGGGGCCACAAGTCGTGACCCTTCGATGAAGCTAAACAATATAGTCACCGTAAATCGCAGTAAGTTTCTCGCTCGATGGAGTGACCGGATAAAAAAGCCGTCCCACGAGTTGGAGGCCAGCAATGCAAGCGCACAAGATCAGACGATAAAACAGACTTTCAAGCCATCGGAAACTAGACCGAAAATTGGATTATTTAGCCCCTATGATATTTCACCTGGTGGAGGCGAGCGCTATCTATTGAGCATTGCATCAATAGCCCAGAAGTTCGGGAAATGTGAATTGGTCGCACCTCATGCATGGAGTCGGTCTCGTCTTGTCAATGTGGCGAAGCAATTGCGTGTGGATGTAGGGGAAGTAAATATTATTACCTTAGACGAGGCACGAAAGCGGTCGGGGTATGACATTTTTTTTGCCATGGGAAATAACATCGTACCGCCAATATATCCCATGGGAAAAAAAAATTATTACATTTGCCAGTTCCCGTTCCCGACAGAAAGTGCAATTCTGCACCAGCGCCGGGAATGGCTGCTGGGATACGAAAAGATGATAGTTTATTCAGAGTTCGTTAAATATCATGTGAGCAAAAAATTAGATGAGTTGCATTTGAGTCACTTGGTTTCGCAAGAGATAATTCCTCCCCCCGTCTTGTCGTTTGACAAGCAGGCTGAGACTAAACGTAAATACATTCTAAATGTCGGCAGATTCTTTGTCGGTGGGCATAATAAGAAGCAACTAGAGTTAGTCGGAGCTTTTAAGGAAATGATAAATTCTGGAACACTAAAGGGTTGGGAATTACACATATCGGGAGCACTTCGTCCAGAGCCAGAGCATCGGGAGTATCTCGCAAAAATAATGGAAACAGCAAAAGGTGCACCCGTATATGTTCATGTGAATCAGCCAATAGAACAGTTACAAAAACTTTATCAATCATCTTCTATCTATTGGCACGCGACTGGATTCGATGTGGATGAGAACAAATATCCAGAGCAGCTTGAACACTTTGGTATAACAACGGTGGAAGCGATGTCCGCGGGGTGTGTTCCAATTGTTGTATCAAGCGCGGGACAAAGAGAAATAGTGGAAAATAACGTTAGTGGCATTTTATGGAAATCTCTGGATGATCTTAAAAAAGTTACGGCCGAAATCGCCAGCGCTCACGAGTTACCTAAGATATTGCAGGTGCGAAAAAACGCAGTTGAAAGAGCAAGAAATTACAATGAGCACGCATTTAGAGAGCGAATCCTAAGTCTTGTGAAATTTTCAACGCTGCGCTCAAGCTAAAGTTTGTTTGAAAATGACGCCCCCGTTTAAACATTTTAGAGTCGATCGCAGGAAAGTCATCGAATGGATTTTAATTATCGCAATTTTTACAATCCCTCTCGTTATTTATCTAAACCGATTTTTACTGCCTGACACATCCGGGGATGTTTTTCTTTACCACCTCTTCAATGGAGCGCGCGGCATTCAAAATTGGGGCTGGCCTTTTAGCGTTAATGAATTCTATCCACTGGGTTTTGCGAATGTGTCTCCGCTATTTGACATTCTTAATTATATAGTCAGATCTCTAGCGGGATACAGACTTGGAACAATTGTTTCGCTGGTCGCATACTGGCTGATCATCTGGGTAGCGCTGCGACTTGCCAGGGAAGTTGGTTATAACTTAAGGAGGATGCACCCTATAATTTTTTACTTACTCACAGCAAATGCTGTTATCGTTACGGGCTTAGTGTTTCAGGTGGCAACATATTTTGTAGATATATTGACCGCCTCACTTATTATGATCTTAATACTGCTTGTTTTGCAGTCTGTAAAGAAACCAAGTCCATGGCAGTTTTATATCTCATCGGCAATCATCGGAATCGTCTTGGCGGGTAAAATTACTGCAATTGCTTTCGTTTTACCCATACTTCTTGTGATGGCATGGAGTTATTTGCGTTATACCTATGGTAAAAAAATAGAGATAAGCTCAATTCTAATTGTGGTTATTTGCATGCTGTTAGTAATCGCCCCCTCGTTTTTTTATGGTTTCCAGAATTGGTCTCGTACTGGCAATCCTTTTTTCACCTTTTATAACAATATTTTTCACTCCCAATATTATCCCAGTGTTGGGTTTACCAATGACACGGGCGGGACTACAAAAATAGAGAAATTATTTTGGCCTGTGACATGGCTGGAAAATCCTTCACGACTTGGAGTGCCATACGCATTTTTTTCGGACCTAAAGTTGCCATTCACCTGGCTCACGAGTATATCCGTGCTTGTGCTATATTTTCGTAAGAAAAAAAGGAGGTCTGGTGCGATCGTCCTGTTGGCGTCCATCACGTTTATCAGCTTCACAGTATGGAGTCTTGTCTTCGGTGCGGAACGGTACATATCTGTGGCAATCATTTTGGGTGGCATCCTGCTAATTCCTCTCGTCGAGTTGTTATACGATGGCCTTGCACACAGAAGGCCAATAATCAAACTCGGATCCCTTTTTTTGCTCGTTGCCATTCTGTCATTTATTACTTGGCAAAATGTAAATATTTTAAAATTTGCATTGACAACAGATATGTCTGCGAGGCGCACCTTGATAAGTAATTCTCAACTGCACTTAGCGCAGATACCTTTCCTAGCGGAAAATAAGTTGCAGCTAAAGGAAGCTGAGGGCGCTGTACTTGAGGCGGATATTTTCCTAAATTGTAATGAGCGTGCGTCAGGGCTGATTGCGCTTATCGATGCATCCATTCCGACAGTGCAAATTAGCGATCACCCGCTATATCGCATGATGACTGATGACCGTGACTATCAAGCTAAAGTAAAAAGCCTATTGGGATCAAACCCGGATCAGACATTTACGTTCGCAGCATTCGCGTTAAAAGACAACTTATATTTTTACGATTCGTGTCAGACCGCCATTACATCTCACGGTGGTACAATAGAAAATGAAATAGAGATCTCCAATTTTTTAGGAAATGAACTACAGCCCGTCGTCGTATTCTTGGGCAAGATTAAGTTATTCCCATGATGTTATCGCAACGCGTGCTAGAAAAAAAAACAACAATTCGACACGCATACTTTGCAAGCAGTGAGACAATTCGCTTGCCAACTTTAAAAAAAATTGTCGCAAGTAGAATTGCATTTCCGTTACTTTGCTTACTGTCACGAGAGAAATCATTGCGACTTGGGTTCACGCCTATTGATGATGAACGCGTAATCGTTGCTCTGCGCAACGTTCGGGGGCGAGTCCTTGATATTGGTTGCGGGTCAAACCTTTTTGTTAGAAGTTATGGAAATGGCGTTGGAGTCGATGTATACCCATGGGAGGGATGCGACGAGGTTGTGCCAAACACTGCACATCTGCCCTTTAAAAGCGGGACTTTCAACACAGTCAGTTTTTTAGCTTGTCTCAATCATATTCCTAATCGATTACAAACACTTCAGGAAGCTGTACGTGTGCTGAAACCAGATGGGCAAGTTCTTATTACAATGATTCCGCCGAAGTTGGGGAAGTTTATTCATTGGCTTCGCTTCCACAATGATCCTGACCACCAAGAAAGAGACATTGATCATGCCCACGAAATGCTTGGCATGTCGCATCGACAAGTGCAGGCCTTCTTAGACGAGGCCGGATTTATTATCAAGAGACAAAAATCCTTCGTGTTTGGGCTAAATTCGCTATATATTGCTGAGTTAAGTAATGAAGCCCGTCAGGGCTTTCCTGAGAGCAATTAAGACTGATCGTCTTCCATTTTAGCGGGTGCCTTTGTTGCAAGTGAATGTCGTAACGGCTCGAGGGCTTGTTGCCGCACTAAGCTAGTGATCTGGCGCTGCGCATTTTCTTGTATGCCATAAATCTTAAAAATAATTACAAATGTAACAACGAATCCCAAAAAAATGAGGGTATTTAGGTTTTGTCCAAAGCCGAGAATATTAGACAGCCGATGTGTAACCTGTGGACTCAGCGAAAAAATTAGGATTACTGCCCATACGGCAAAGGTCAGCAGCAATTTTGAAAAGGACCTGCGCTGGCGGTCCGAAAATCTTACGACAGCGTCGGTCAAGTAGCCAATGGCAATGATCGTTACAACAATTTGAAAAAAAGAAAATGAGGTACTCACGGCGTTACGAAATAAACATTTTTAGCATGGTCTTGATCCCATTTTTAAAATTTTGTTTATGAAGTTTACTCATAGAATACGTTGTATAACGTACTTCTATGGGTACTTCACAAAACCTCAGTCTGTGCCGATAAATCTCGCGGATTATTTCACTATCGTATTCATATCTGTCTGTATTTGTGCTTATCAAATTTATTGCTCTACGCGTGTAAGCACGGAAACCCGACTGACTATCTGATACCCACAAACCGTAGATGAACCATGTAAAAAAATTTCCGATATGGTTAGCTATCTTTTTGACAAGAGGCATATGCGAATCCGCAAATGATCGCGTGCCCAATATCACATCATTATTTTTGGCTAGTTTCTCCAGCATTAATAAGATGTCATGTGGATTGTGCTGGCCGTCTCCGTCCATGGTCACAATAAATTCAGCACCAAGTAATTTTGCAGCTTCAAGGCCGGTTTTTGCCGCTGCGCCCTTGCCTCTGTTCAGCAAATGACGGACAACAATAACGCTTGATGATACCGCAGCCTGATATGTACCATCACTGCTACCATCATCAACAACGAGTATATTGCGCAAACCAGCACTCTTGACCTCCGAGATGACTGCACTAATAACACGCTCTTCATTGAAGACGGGAATGACAATCCAAGCCCTTTTACTAGCTACTTTTTCCATCAAGGCCAAACTAGCGTAGCAATGGCTTGAATGCAATGCGAAAGATATGCTACAAAAATCGCTCCTAGTGCCGGGTCGTTCCTTGAAAGTGAGGTAGTTCGATGGTGCACGAACTGATTACGGTTGTCCTAGCAGGCGGGAAGGGGACACGACTCTTACCCGCAACCAAAGCAACGAACAAACACCTTTTGCCAATATACAAGTGGCCGATGATTTTTCGGCCGCTCAAAGCTGGGTACGCTGTTGGTTGTCGCAGGTTTCTTGTCGTTTCCGGCGAGGATCACATTGGGCCGGTTGTTCAGACAGTCGATCCGGACGATCCTGCACTCGACATGCCTGGGGCTGATATTGCGTTTCTTAGACAGAAAGGCTCTGGTGGAATCGCTGCTGCGCACTACCTGACCAAGAATTGGGTGGGGAATTGTCCGCAACTGGTGTTCCTCGGCGACAATGATGTCCTAGGGAAGTTCATCAAGCGAGGCGTTCAGCGGTTTTTCGAGGAACAAAAAGGCGTGGGAGCCATGGTGTTCTTCGTCGAAGTTCCTGACCCGGAGCGCTTTGGTGTCCCAGTCTTTGAGGGCGAGCCAGGCAAGAGCCGCCTCGTTGCCATCGAGGAAAAACCAAAAAACCCAAAGTCGCGATACGCAGCAATTGGTGTGTATCTCTACGACGCTGATGTCTTTAAGATCATTGAGCAGCAGCGACCATCAGGGCGCGGAGAACTCGAGATCACAGACGTTAACAACGAGTATTTGCGCCGCGGACTTCTCACCTACGAAATCTACGATGGCACGTGGACTGACGCCGGCACCCCTGACTCACTTTTGCGGGCAAGCATCTTTGGCGCAATGCGTGAACACGGCATGACCGACCCGCATAAGCTGGTCGATCACGTACTGGGGCCTATTACAGAAGAAGAACTGTCGGAAGAGTAACGTCTCAGGGGCATCAAACGGTGCCCCTTTTTCTTATCTTGAGCGACTTGATTGAATGACCTTACTCTGGCAGGATCCACAACTCTAATGAAAGTTAGTTTTGTCGTCTTAACGCGTAATCGGGCCGTGGATCTTGTTGAAAATCTGCGAGCTCTTTTTTCGCAAGCTTACACAAACAAAGAAATCGTCGTCGTAGACAACAAGTCGAGCGATGACACGGTTGTTCGAGTTCGTACCAATTTTCCAAAGGCGCGGCTTGTCACACTACAAACCAATAGTGGCGTCGATGCCGGACGAAATGCCGGCATTAAAACTGCAACAGGGGACGTGCTCATTTTTGTCGACGATGATGCGGTGTTACGTGACCAAGGAGCAACGCAAAAAATAGTAAATGAATTTGAGAGAAATCCACATCTCGGCATTCTCGGATTTCGCGAACGCTCCTATATAGAGCCGCACGACGTAATCCAGTGGCACTATCAGGGACGACCCGTAGAGGAGTGGGGCAATAAAAAATTTGAGGCTTCATATTATCCCGGTGCTGGTCACGCGATTCGTGCTACAGCGTTGAGACAAACTGGCTCATACCCGGGCTACTACTTTTATTCAACCGAAGAAAAAGATTTGTCCTACCGGATGCTCGATCACGACTGGGAAATTTGGTACACGCCGGACATTGAAGTATTTCACAAAGTCAATCTTGCCGAACGCAATCTCTGGCGAAATTATTTTGATGTTCGTAACCACATGTGGTTTGCCTGGAGAAATTTACCGTGGCCGTACTCCACGTTTCACTATATGGCACACGCGGCGAACAATGCAGCAAGAAATTTTCCCGATCGCCTGTATTTGGTAACACGCGGGTTTGCGGATGGTTGGCGACGACGCTCCATCGCATTGGCCGACCGCAAACCCATCTCGCGAGAAACGCAGCGCAAGATCCGTAACTTAAGAAAATCATGGTTTTGGTGGCTGTAATTTTTTGGACGCTGCTTTTTGTCGCGAGCATACCGTTTATTTGGTATCCGCTTTTTATGATCGCTATCGCACGAGCCGCACGCTCACAAAAAAAAGATCAGACACCCTCTCTAGATGCAAACTTTGTACCCTCAGTAACTATCATCGTCGCGGCATACAACGAGGAAAAAAACATTGCTAAAACCCTGACGAGTTTACAAGTGCAGGATTATCCGCAACACCGCTTTAACATCGAAGTATTTTCTGACGGATCAACGGATCAAACTGACCAGATCGTTAAAAAGTTTGCCCAGCAGGGGATTCGGCTGGTTCGTTTTGAAGGACGTATTGGAAAAACTGAATGTCAAAATCGAATGGTAGCTCGCGCAACCTCAGACGTAGTTGCCTTTGCCGACGGAAATTTGCGCTGGGACAAGAAAAGCCTACGCGCGCTCGTTGCACCATTTGTTGACAAACAGGTCGCTTCAACGACGGGGACGCTTGTCCTCACGCGCGACGGGCACGCGGAAGAAGCCGAGGCAAATGAGGCAATAGAAGAAAAAATTAACGAAGGCTTATTCAGAATAGTCGACGAAAAAATAAAAGCTGGCGAGTCCATCTGGCTCTCAACTATCGGCGTCAATGGTCCAATTTATGCGGTTCGGCGAGAGCGCTATATAAAACTGAGGCCCTGGCTTGTGAGTGATCTGGTCTTGCCATTTCTGCTCGTCGCACAAGGATTCAAAGTGATGCGAGCACACGACGCCGTAGCCTACGAGCCTGCATCAACCTCCATGCGCCAGGAATTCAATCGCAAGCGCCGCTTGGTCACTCAGGGTTTTGTGGCCTTGCCGACATTGTGGCGCGCTGCCTGGCACAGTGGCAACCAGAAATTGCAAACGATGCTCATTGCACACAAAGTGCTGCGCTGGCTTGGTGCAGAGCTGCTCATCTCGGCTTTTTTGCTGAGTGTGGCTCTTGCCGTCTTGGGTCAAGGCGCTCCACTAGGCATTGCATTATTTTTTATTTCGTTGGCAATAGTCGGACTTGTTGTGCCCAAAGCAACTAAGTCACTCCCCGGATCTTTAGCTATGGCGTATTTTGTTGTCACAAATGCTGCCAGCCTCCTCGGGCTCATCGACTATGTGCGTGGTAGACGTGCCGCAACTTGGAATACTGTTCGCCAAGGCGAACATGGGAAGCAACGGGCGCGTGAAAATGAGGAGAATTCATGAGTGCAATCACAACCAACACAGTAAGACTCTCAATTGTTGTCGTAACGTATCAATCACGCGATCAAATTGGCGCCTGCTTAGATTCTTTGAAAAATTTTCCACCTCAATGCTCGCACGAAATATTTGTCGTGGACAATGCATCAAGAGATGGCACGGCCGCCTACGTCGCACAACAGCACCCGACGGTCCGCCTCACCCGCAACAGTGGCAATGAAGGTTTTGGTTGTGCTAACAATCGCGCAATTCAGCAAGCGAGTGGCGAATTTATCTTAGCGCTCAACCCCGATGCACAAGTCACTGCCGGCGCACTCGACAGACTCATATTAATCGCCGAAAATATTTCTCAACTGGGCACGCTCGGTGCACGTCTGGTTTTTCCAGACCACACAGGACAGCATGGCAAAGAACAACCCTCGGCGTACAATTTTCCCGGCATTTGGTCGGAGCTACGTAAATTATTTTGGTTCGAAAAAATTGACGAACATCGTGCCCGTGAACAAACACTCACCGCCGTAGATTGGTCGGCCGGTGCGGCGTTATTGTTTCCACGAGAAATTAATGGTGGACTAATGTTGTTCGACCCAAAAATATTCTTGTACTCGGAGGATATGGAACTTTGTTGGCGTTTGCACAAACTTGGGCGCCGTAATTTTGTGACAAACACGGCCACCATCATTCATGCCTGGAACAAATCCGCTGAGCAGTTCTATGGCAAGCGAATAAGCGACGAGCGTCTCAAGGCCTATCGCGATACAACGCAATATGTCATGGCCAAGCACCAGCGCGGGCCACTAAAATCGTTGCGGTTTAAGACGTATTGCCAACTCGTTATATTAAACTCACGCCTGCACATATTTGGACTACGAATGAGCGCTCGCCATTTCGATAAACACGATTTAGAAAATCGTCGTGCCGAACACCGCGCCAAGATTCGCGTCTTTGGGAGGTAAGTATGGGTTGGGCAGTAAGCCTGAGTGTGGCATTATTACGCAATGCCAAGCTTCTTTTTTGTTCGTGCCGTGCGCCTGGGAAAAATCTTCGGAATAACTATCGAGCTTGATTACTCGTGGTTTATTGTTTTTGCACTCGTCTTTTACTCGCTGGCGTTTCAGTTTTTTCCGCAAGTCTACGGCTTCAACACTACGCTGAGTGTCCTGCTTGGTATTCTGACAACATTACTTTTCTTTAGCTCAGTCCTGACGCACGAACTGGCTCACTCTGTTGTCGCCAATCGCAATGGAGTCGGCATTCATAAGATCACCCTTTTTATTTTTGGTGGCGTCGCCAATCTTACTCAAGAGCCCAAACATCCTGGCACAGAATTAAAAATCGCAATCGCCGGACCACTGACCAGCCTCGGCTTAAGTGCACTATTTTTTGGAATCAGCGCACTAATCGCGCCTCTATTACCACCACTCGCTGTCGCATTTCAGTATCTTAGTTTCATAAATCTCGCCCTCGCTCTGTTTAATCTTATTCCGGGCTACCCTCTCGACGGCGGACGATTACTGCGCGCTGCCCTATGGAAAAAATACGATCAAGTAAAAGCAACACGTATCGCAGCAAGATTTGGGATTGGTGTCGGCTACCTGATTGTGGCGTTCGGGATTTTTCAATTCCTGGTGCTGGGAAGTGTTTTGGCGCTCGTCTGGTACGGGTTTATCGGTTATTTTTTGATTTCTGCTGCACGCGAGAGTGTGTTGCAAGTCGTCCTCATGTCTACACTAGAAAAAATAACTGCCCGAGATCTCATGTCGCCGCGGCCAGTGGTGGTTCCCAGCGACACAAGTCTGCGCGATTTTGTTGAAAAAATTCTGCTTGGTCAAAAAGTAGTTGGTGCGCTTGTCACTCAAGCCGGCCAAATTAATGGACAAGCCGACCAAATCATTGGCGAGATTTCTTTGGAGCAAGTTCGTCGCGTTGCAGTAGCTGATCTAGCTAAATTAACCGTCAAGCATGCAATGCAGCCCGTCAGCCAAAATCATTTTTTGCGCCTTCAAACCGCTGCAGCAAAGGCGCTACAGATTATGGCCGCAAATAATTATGAACGTCTCCCCGTGATAGATCATCAACGGCTGGTTGGTGCCGTTACGCGCGACGACATCCGCGTCTATCTATCTGTTAAAACAGATGTACTGAATCGAGATGCACGGGCGCACGCGAGGGTTTAATCCTCTTCCAGCTCTTGCACGATCACACCAGCCGGGTAGGAAATCTCAATGCCGTTCTGATCAAAGGCTTGTTTTAAAGCGACCAGGGCGTCACTTCGCGTAATAAAATGTAGGCGGCGTGCGGATGGCACAGAAAAATAAAACGCCATGTGCAGGGCCTCACCAAAATATCGCAAATAGCCGCGCGGCGGTACGCCAGGGTCGACACCGGGCACACTACGTAATGCGTTTTCGCCGATCTCTATCACCTTACGCGGGTCGATTTTATTTGAGACACGAACTTTTACAAAGTCGCGCAAAATCGATTGCACCGGCTCTATCGCCAAGTAGTTTTTGAGCATCGTGTTGTTGGGCACCAACAGGTCGCGTTCCTGATAATCTCGGACCACCGTGTAACGGGATTCAATTGATTTGACGACACCACGCGCCTCGCCGACTCTAATTTGTTCGCCAATGTTGATGTGATTTTGGCCGAGAATCAAAAAACCTGCAAAATACTGCTGGACAAAATCGCTTAGAGAAAAACTGAGTATCGCACCAAGAAAACCAAAACTATTGATCAGCGTAACAATAGAGACACCCGCGACGGCCAGCGAAGCACCGATGGCGACGACAGTAAAGAAAAAATTAAAGAAACGACCAAAAAGAATTTTTCGCCGTACTCGGTTGTATTGCTCGACCTTTTCTGGATCTGGGCGTTTGTAAAGGTCGATGTCCGTTTTGCGTTGTCCATACAGCTTAAAAAGCTGCGCGATCAAAAAGAAAAACGCAAAAACAAGCACGAGCAAATATAGTCGCGGCGCAAACTCGCGTACAGAATCTTCAATATTGCCTACGATATCAGTCCAAAAATCCGCAAAACTCCTTTGCATGCGACTAATTAAGTAACAGTTCGTGCAAAAAGTCAAAGATAATCGCGGCCTGGTCAATGGATAAATGCACCGCTTGCCAGTCGGTATGTAAACGGTTAGCCTGGCGGACTTGCTATGCAACCTACTTTGCGAAACTGGTCTCATAAAATCTGGCTTTTGCTTGCGGTTGCTGTTGCAACTGTCGCCGTTGCCGTGGGTATGTTCTGGCCGGCCCTAGCAGATACAAGTGGCGGTTTTACTCTGCAAATGCCATTTAGAGAGGCCTCGATTTGGCAAGATTGGCCGGGCCATCCCCGCTCTACCATATGGCTAGGGGTCGAAGGGTCGCTTAAGCCCTTTGGCATATTTGAAGAAAGTTTTGTTGCCCAACCCGGTGACACGTGGTTTGTGTATGGCTTGCATGGCTTCCAGGCTGCAACGCAAACTATGCATGGCTCCATGCTCGAACAATGGCAGGGTCGCCACAATGGACTTGATTTTGTCGCGATGCCTGGCTTGCCGGTGCGTGCCGCCGCTGATGGCGAAGTCGTTTTTGTTGGCGATGCGTTTGGGTCGACCGTGATCGTGCACCACGAGCGTGGTTTTCAAACAACATACGGCTATCTCAAAGATGTAACGGTGTCAGTAGGGGATTTCGTCAAGGCAGGTGATGCGCTTGCGAGTGTTGGTACTGCCCAGACGCAAAATCCGCATCTGCATTTTGAGTTGGATCGGGTTCGTACCGATGGAACAATCGTTGCAACCAATCCCTTGCGCTACCTAGACCTGGGTACTGCAATTATTCCGCAAAGTGGGGTCAATAGTTTTTGGCGCGGCCCCAAAAAACCGGCCGAGCAGGACAATTTTATCTGGCGCCGTGATTTTTTTTTAGAACTTCCACCGCAACCATCCGTCAAGTAGACTAGGAACGTGCTTTTTCTCCGCACGTTGGCCCAATATATTTTGACCGGTGGTATCGCAATTGTGACCGCCCTGACTTTTATTTTTGTATTTCCGTGGGTCGTATTGCGCGAACATCTGACGAAACCCAAATCCGCGGCAAACAAAAAGGGCGCCAAACAAATTGCAGGGGCGGGCAAGCAAATTGCAGGGGCGGGCAAGCAAATTGCGGCGCTATTCTTTGTTGGCGCAACGATGGGGCTTTTGGCTGGGTGTGAAGACGCTGGTCAGGTGTTCGACAAGGCTGGTCTGGCGGTTGATCGCGCGACCGAATTTGCCGCGACGGCACCCAAGGCTCCATATGATGCCGTGCGTTCCGCTCAGGATTTTGAGGAGGCGCTGCCAGCTGATCTCATACTGACTGCCGAGCAGATTGCACTCACCGAGGGCGCGGCCAAAAAAACTGATCTGGCACCCGCACTCGTGGCATACACGATCGAAAAAGAGTTGCGCGCATTGGATGCGGGAGAGTTAGAGCGCGATGTTGTCTCAGCACTGGCCGGCGAGAATACAAGTATCGGCATAGCCCAGGTTAAGCTCTCGACGGCTGATGAGATCGAGCGCCTCGACGACGCGGACCTTTTTCCCGACCAGGACAAGTCTCAGGACCAAGAAAAATCCGACCAGGCACGAACAGAACGCATCCGCCGCCTCGCCGCAGACGATTGGAGTATTTTGTACTCGGCGGCGTACTTGGCGATTCTCGAGTCGCGGCATCCGGGGGAGCCAGCACTTGATATTGCCCAGCGCTATACCGGTCGCACTCCGGGCGCCACTTCAGACAGCGATCAAACGCTATTCCAAACGCTGACCGAACTGTTTAAGTAGGGTACACTCGCAAAGTTCTATTTAGCCACACGTACGAGGATTTATGCGCCGAACCATTTTTCAATTTAGCAAGTACCTGACCGTTGGCCTGATGGGAGCTGCCTTGGACCTCGGGACATTTTGGTTTCTCACCAGAAAACTTTCTGTGGACTTAATTCCGGCCAATCTTGTGAGCGCCGCTCTCGGCGTCACCAATAACTTTTTTTGGAATAAATACTGGACTTTTAAACAAAAATCGCACTCCACTCTCAAGCGCGAACTCCCCAAGTTTTACACCATCGCTATTCTGGCCTACGTCTTTCAACAGGTGGCATTGCCGACACTGGTCTTGTTACCACTTGAGCAAATCGTGGGCGACAAGGAAGACCTTGTTTTTAAAGTCATGCTGATGGGCGTTGTTGGTGTGGGAACATTTTTTCTCAACCGCGCCTGGACTTTTAGGTCCTCACCGGAAAAGCAACCCGCGGCGTGATTCTTTGGCTCGGGCCTTGATGCTTAGCCCGGGAGAAGGTATTCTCCGGCACATCGCATGCAAACCACAACGAGCGTCAATACACCCCTCAATATCGTTGCCAGGGCCCCTGCGGTAGCGCAGGGGCCGAGTAGAATTGATCCTAAAGCAACTACCTATACGCTTTCTGTCTTAATTCCCGTCTACAACGAGGCCAAAACGATCGAGGAGATCGTGCAGCGGGTTCGTGCCATTGATATTACCAAGGAAATTATCCTCGTAGACGATGGCTCTACCGATGGTACGAGAGATATTTTACGAGCCAAATTAGAAAACATTTTTTCTGACGTAAAAGTCTTTTACCACGAAAAAAACAAAGGCAAGGGTGCTGCGGTACGCACGGCGATCCAACATATCACCGGCGACTACGCCATTATCCAGGACGCTGACCTCGAATACGATCCGCGCGAATATCACACCTTGCTTGCGCCAATTCTCGAGGGCAAAGCCGATGTAGTTTTTGGTTCGCGCTTTGTGGGAGGGGGAGCGCACCGCGTACATCTTTTTTGGCACATGATCGCCAATCAGATGCTGACGACGCTCTCTAACATGATGACCAACCTCAACCTGACTGACATGGAAGTCTGCTACAAGGTTTTTAAGAGCGACGTCATCAAAAAAATAAACCTCAAATCAAACCGTTTTGATTTTGAGCCTGAGATCACCGCCAAGGTCGCCAAAATGCATTGTCGGGTCTACGAAGTCCCTATCTCGTATGCCGGCCGCGATTACAACGAAGGCAAAAAAATCGGCTGGAAGGACGGAGTCAAGGCGCTTTGGACGATCGTGAAATATCGATTTCGGGACTAAATATTTACGACAGCATTGTCCGTTTTCACAAACCGTGGCTTGATTGGGCCGGTTTTTTTTCGCGCCACGAAATCGTTTGAGTTCGAGCAAAAAAAAGAGAAAAAACCTACCTTATCCACACTTTTTTTACACGTTTTCTGCATTCATTTTTTGGTGCGTATGTTAGAGTTCCGAAAGGTGATTTGGCCATCGCCAAAAGCAAATTTCTAGGAAAGCCTAGATCAATCCTTCCCTCCAAAAACTCCACTTTTTGTCCGCGCTCCAAGCGGGGAATAGAACGATGCGTCACCATTTTTATTCTTTAAATTGACAAAAATGTCCCCCCGCACTTCCGCACTATCCCACACAGCCCACCCGGCAAAAAAATCCTCGCAGGCCGACCAACGAGCACAAGTAAAAAAGCGCGACGGTAGAATAGCGGATTTTGATCGTGCAAAAATCACATCTGCGATTTATAAAGCGCTCAAGTCAGAAAAAATCGACGATCAAAAACTTGCCGACAAATTGAGTAAGCGTGTTTTGGGTATTGTCGGGGATAAATTTGGCAGGGCCATCCCCACGGTCGAACAAATTCAAGATATCGTAGAAATAGTTCTGATTGACTCCGGCCAAGCCAAAGTTGCCAAGTCATATATTTTATATCGCCAAAAGCACGCGGAATATCGCGCCGCCAAGCGTGCGATTCTTGGTCGTGAAGTCTCCGGCCGTGTCAAAATCTCAGTAAACTCGGCCAAAGTCCTCAAAGAACGCTATCTCCGCAAGGACGAAAATGGTCGCATCATAGAAACGCCTGACGGACTTTTTTGGCGCGTCGCTAACAACATCGCGCAAGGGGACGCCGAATATGGCGCGGACCGGCAGACCGTAGAAAAAACCGCCAAAGAATTTTTCGACATTATGGCGGACATGGTTTTTATGCCCAACTCTCCAACGCTCATGAACGCTGGCAACGAGCTCCAACAACTCTCCGCCTGTTTTGTCCTCCCGGTTGAAGACTCGCTCGAGGGAATTTTTGATTCTGTAAAACATGCAGCCATCATTCACCAGTCCGGCGGTGGAACCGGTTTTGGTTTTTCGCGACTTCGACCGCGTAATGACATGGTCATGTCGACGCGAGGCGTTGCGAGCGGTCCGGTCTCCTTTATGCGCGTTTTTAATGCGGCAACCGATGTCATCAAGCAAGGTGGCAAGCGTCGCGGCGCCAACATGGCAATCCTGCGGGTTGATCACCCCGACGTGCTGGATTTTATTACGCTCAAACAAGACCTCTCCGAAATGACCAATTTTAATATTTCGGTTGCGGTCACTGAGAAGTTTATGCAAGCGGTCGAACAAAATGCCGATTACCCACTCATCAACCCCCGCAGTGGCAACGTCGTGCAGTGGTTGCCAGCCAAACAGGTTTTTGATTTGCTAGTAGCGAGCGCATGGCGCACGGGCGACCCCGGCATTGTCTTTATCGACCGTATCAACCGCGACAACCCAACGCCGCGCCTTGGCGAAATGGAATCGACCAACCCGTGTGGTGAGCAGCCGCTCTTGCCGTATGAAGCTTGCAATTTGGGTTCGATCAATTTGGCAAAATTTATAAAACCAGGTGCGGCGGTGATGGGATCAGGAGGTGCGAAAGGATCTGCAGCCAAGAGCAAAAACGTAGATGACCGCATCCTCTGGGACGAACTCGCCAAGGCTACCCATACGTCCATTCACTTCCTCGACAATGTTGTCACCATGAACCGCTACCCGCTCCCACAGATCCAAAAAATTGCGACGGAGAATCGGCGCATTGGTCTTGGAGTGATGGGCTTTGCGGACATGCTCCTTGCAATGGGAATCTCGTACGACACTGAGGAAGCCAACCAGCTTGGTGAAAAATTGATGCGCTTTATCAACATCGAGTCCAAAAAAGCAGCCATTGACCTTGCCGACACTCGCGGTGTATTTAAGAACTGGCGGGGGAGTGTTTATGACGTACCGGGTGGGCCCAAATTGCGCAACTGTACAACCACAACGATTGCACCGACCGGAACAATCTCAATGATTGCCGATTGCAGCTCCGGTATCGAACCAATTTTTGCCGTGACATTTATCAAGAACGTCATGGACGGACAAGAATTGCTGTACATCAACCCATATTTTGAAGCGATTGCAAAAGAGCGCGGCTTTTATTCCGAACAATTGATGCGCAAAGTTGCCGAAGAAGGCACCATCCAACATATCGAAGAAATTCCAGCTGATGTGCGTCGTTTGTTTGTAACTGCGCAGGATATCAAGCCGTATTGGCACTTACGCATGCAGGCCGCTTTTCAGCGACACTGCGACAATGCCGTGAGCAAGACCATTAACTTTGCGCACGAGGCAGCGGTTGACGATGTTCGAGACACATACATGTTGGCGTACAAATTTGGATTAAAGGGCGTGACGATGTTCCGCGATGGCAGTCGCGACCAACAAGTTTTACAAACGCAAAAAACCAAGGCACTACTCAAAAAAGTTACCTTTAATGTGCCGTCCAACAACGTTATCAAAGAAAAAATCTTGGCCGCGGCAAATTCACGCGCAGGCGCCAAGCAACTTGAGATACCAATTACGGTCGACACTGGATTACTCCGGGACTGGATGGAGCACACGCACGAACAACAACCGCAGCACTCCGGTACTGCTTCTACCCATGCGAACAGTGCGCCAGTAGCAGAGCCAAAAAAAGTACTCACGTCGGCAGTTCGTGCAACAGTCAAAGCCAAAGTTAAGGCCGTCGTTACCGCAGATGCAAATGTAGCGGCAGGCAAGGGGACCGGCCCAGGTGCAGCGACTATGGCGGAATTTGGCGGAGCAACGCAGTCGACCTCGTGCCCAGAGTGTCGTGGCCATATGGCGATCCAAGAGGGTTGTGCGCTTTGCCAATCCTGCGGCTATTCCTATTGCACTAATTAGCGAAGTTTAGAAGCAGTACGGCTTATGAAGTATGAGGCGCGGTATGCTGTTGAGGCGCTGCGCACTCGATGCACTCGACACTCAAATACGCAAGAGGATAATTAATAAAATTGGTACCTATTGCGCGACAGGCAAGCTACTTACGTTTGCTAAGCCGTTATCTGGCGAACTCAGGGGCCTTTTCCGATTTAGGAGCGGCGATTATCGGGCTATCTTCCGTAATGATGCACACGGTGAAATAACCATACTGTTTATTCTCACGATCAAGCATCGACGCGAGGCCTACGATAACTAAAAAAGAGCTCCCAAAGTTTGAGAGCTCTTATTACTCGACAGGCATGTCGAGTACATGCGTTGTCTGTAGTAACCCAGCGATCGTTTGCAGGTGCCGACGATAGCCGCGATGTGATGGAAATACTCGAACAGCGAAATTCACCAGTGTGAACGCAGCTTGCAAGTCAGGGATGCCGCTGCCCGAAGTAGCACGTTCGTGCACGCGGCCACGATGATAGTAGGCGGCACCTATCCGGAACAGAAAGTCCGCGTTTGTAGTGCCCGTCCAATCATTGTCGGGTTTAAATTGCTGGATGACCCGCTCAAACAACTGTGCTTCGTCCGGTTGCGCGAGGTGTGCCTCCAAGATGGTCAACACCGTGCGACACATGACGTAGTACAGACTATCGCGACGAGAATCGGGCCAGCGCCGCAACAAACGCCTAGCATGTTTGAGCTGCTCCTCCCGCGCTTCGGCGTTTTGGTACTGATTGCCGGCTGCGATGAGATGATTGCGCGTGAGCCATTGAATTGCCTCCAGGCAGGTGGAGTCGCGCTCAAGCAAACGCTCGTAAACGTTTTTTGTGGAGACGTTGCGCATAAAGTGCGCCATGCCAGGGAGCAATATTTGCTCCGCGCTGTGTTTTTTTTGGCGGCGAACAGGTCGTAATCGACGACGGGTGGTGCCGGACATCGATGCCACTTCCTTTCTTTTCAAAGTACTTTCTATTTCGCACGCTAACTTGTTTTATATATTGTGGCAACGTGTTGCATTTACTCTTTGAACTTTCGGCTACTGTACTTGACTTATCTATAAACACGTGATAAAATATGTTTTGTGACTAACACTTCCAATCCAGAGCGAACCAGCGCACAAGAAGATTCCGAAAAACTTCACAAACCAACTCCAAAAGCTGCTTCGGCAGCGCCGGAGTCTGGTCTTAAACTTGTTCGTGATAAAGGAAAAATCAAGAAACAGCGAGGTGAGTTGCTAGCTGAGTTTGGAACTGGAAAAAATATAACGGAGCTTGGACGAGAAAAATTGGAGCAAGCCGCCACGGTGCCGCCAGTAACAGAGGCCGCGCCAGCCGAAGTGGAAACACCAAAAGAAGTGCAGGTACCGAAACAAGAGCTGGTTTTGCCTGTCGTCGCACCTAAAAAAGAAACACACGAGCGTCGTGCGGGGATCGAACCGATGGCAACGATTGTTGTTAGAACCAAGAGGGGACTCGAGGCGCGAGAAATTCCCTTTGCAAATTTTTACTACTCAGGTGACGCAGTGTATTTAAGCGAAGCAGGCACATCAACCAAGATGCAACATGCGCTGCCGACCTCGCAACAAAAAGTTTTTAGACGCCTTTACTTACAAAAACTTCAGCGTGCAACGTTGCGGCACGACCGCATTCAAATTCTAAAAGAGGCGAACCAATTTTTTGAAGTGCTCGAGCAAATTTCGGGCACTCGTCGTGCCGTGCCTGCTGAACTGCCGGAGGAGTTGCGAGAATTTTCGCCACGGCTTGCAGAAATTCCAGTGCTTCCTGACATTGCACGAACACCAACGAGCGACGATTTTTTGGACGGCGGGGATCTAGCGGCCGACATTCGCACTTCTGAGACAATTGAGCAATCAGAAGAAATTCCGGCGGAACTCACTCGCGTACTTGAGGCGCCCAGTTTTGATGACTATGCCCGAACAGCGGCGTCGGGTGCAGTAGCAGTCGCAGAGTTAGTCGAGCAGGGCGTGCTCATCGGTGAAATACAAAAATCTGAAGGGGTCGATCGCGATGATGCGGTTGCTGCCGCCAAAAAGATCGAGGCCGATTTTCAGGACGCGGAGACGCGTGTCCAACGCATCGCTCGCGCAACTGGTGGCCCAGAAAATGATGTTAAATTAAGAGAAAAAGATTCTAGTGACGAAGCCTGGGACGCCATCGTCGCTGGTCGGCAGCAAGAAGCTGAACTCGTCGCAAAAGTACTCGAACCCGCAGGCGAAATAGCCACCAAAGCTGGTGATATAGAAAACAAAGTGGGGGAGGCGGTGATCTCGGGAGTGCAACCAGAAACGGTCGAGCGCGTTGGTAAAGAAAGTTTGGTTAAAAGTTATTTGCGACAAGCCGCCGAAAAAGCTGGCTTGTTTGGACTGATCAACTATTTCCGCAAGGGAAAGGCTGCGGAAACCGCCGTCGCACCAGAAGCTGCAAAAACCCCCGAAGCCAAACCAGAAGCAAAACCTGACGCAAAAGTTCCCAGCGGCTTTGCGCAAGCCGTCGAAAAAGCGCGCAAAGCCGCAGAAACTCCTAAAGCGCGTTTTCTTCGTGAGCGCCTCAAAGGTGCACTCACTATGTCATGGCTCGAGTGGCGCCAAGCAGAAGCATTTAGATATCGCACCAACGAGATTGCAAAAAATATTGCAGAAAATTACAGCGGTGCGGCGGTTCGGTATAGAAATAATGAAATCTACCGCGAGGCTCTGATCGATTCTGCAACCACGCAATTGCGCGACCGACTGGGAAAAATGAGCCGCTTTGGTAGCATGCGCACCTATCGCGGCGAAAAAACCGCAGATGTTTTAGAAAAACGCATTGAACAAGTTCGCGCACACCTAAAAACGGAATTAGAAAAAGCCGCGGCAGAAAACCAAAAAATCGACGGTGCCGAGTTAGCCAAGGCTTTCCGAGAAAATATCGATCCGGAGTATTGGAAGCGCTACGTCTGGGGTTCGGCTGAGCTTGCCCTTGCGGCTGGTGGTGCGGCCCTAGTATGGCTCAAACCGGCCAGTGCAGCCGGTGCCAAGGCTCTAGGTACCAAAATAGCCACCAGAGGGGCCATACAGGGCGGTAAAGAGGTGGTTGGGACGTTGACCGAGGCCGCCGGCCATGCGGCCAGCCTTGAGGCTCCTACGAGTCCAGAAGCGGTCGATAATGCTCGCGTGGTCTCCAAAAACATCTGGAATACTGTTCGTCAATGGTATGTGGACCACGGGGTTAACCCAAGCAACCGACAAATTCTGGAAGCAAGCAAGGAAATCGCCAAAGCTAATGATGTATCGGTTCCGGAGTGGAATATCACAGGAAGTGTCAGCGCGCGGCGCCTTGCAACGGGATTAGTTCTAAAAGGCTTTGGTAAGCTTGCTAAAGAAATTGTAGCCAACGTTTAAACTAGCCAATGCATAAATTTTTTATACGAACATGACACTCACTCCTGACATGCAAACACGCGCCGACAAACTAGGAAAACTCCTCGCGGTTTCGAATATGCCAGCTGACATGTTGGAAGCCATCCAAAAAGATTTGCCAAACTTAACGCTGCGCCAAGTGGACTTGCTGATCGACGCCCTCGAGCGCGAACAAGCTGAGTGGGAACGGCTCGAGGGTATGTTTACAGACATTGAAGAAACACAAGGCAAGCGCGCAGAAGAGCTCGCAACCAAGCAGGTCGAACTCACCAAGAAATATCTCTCGCACGTTCTAGAAGAAGAAGAGGGCAAGGAATTGCAGCATTTACGCAAAACGCTTGGAGCACCAGGTACGAGTGCCGCATAGGTGGCGCTGGGCGCTAGTCCTTGCCTGGGCCGCGTTTATTTGGGCATTGTCTGACATCCCAGACTTGCGCAGCCCCTTTGCGCAGGATTTTTTGCTGCGTAAGATTGCTCACACACTTGAGTTTGCTCTGCTAGCAGGGTTGCTCCAGTGGGCCCTCTGGCCAGCGCAAAAAACCGGACCTGCGGCGACGCGCGGGACCCTGCCGAGATATTTTGTTCGTACCGGACTTGTCGCGGCTAGCATCGCAATTGCATATGCCGCCATAGACGAACTACACCAAGGATTTGTTCTTGGACGAACAGCTTCCGCTCGCGATGTTTTGATTGACTCGCTTGGCGTTATCGTCGGGATCAGCCTGGGTTGGCTTCTCGCGCGTCGCGCGCTACTTTTTTCGAATTTGCGTAAGAATATATCCCACAATTAATGCGCCGCCCACGACGATAAGCACAACCGGCCAACTCGTCCTAAAGGGTGGGAGTAAGTTGTAGCGTTCGAGCAAAAAGTAAATGCCAACGGCGATTAAGACAATCCCGCCGATCAAGGGTCCGCGATTATCTTTGGGAGCGTTTGGGTCTGCAAATTTTTCTAGTGCCATGGAAGTTTTTGGTGGAAGGTTTATGCCGCGCCTAAAATCTACTTAGTCTGTAAATCTACTTTGACTTACCGGTGACAAATTTTACCACTTCCTCAAAAACACGCGGCATATGTTCGGCGAGATAGGCCAAGGTCTTGCGATCCAAGTCAATATTTTTGAGTTGCATCTGATGAATAAACGTACCGTAGGTCAAATCGCCAAGTTTTTTTAGTGCATTATTGATACGAACAATCCAAACCGACCGATAAATTCGCTTTTTTTCCTTACGGCCGCGGTGCTTATATTCCAGCGCGTGGAGTCGTGCTTCATGCGCGCGCCGAATATGACGGCTCGCTCCCGCGACGTAGCCTTTAGTGGCTTTTCTTAGGCGCTTATGCCTCTTTCTTGTTGCTATTCCTCGTTTTACGCGTGGCATGAATTAGTGATTATTTTTTGCAACTTTGCTGGCGTAGGGCATCAACACTTTTAGGCGCTTGGTACTAGTAGCATCAACAACACGGTCAATGCGCTTGGCACGAATAGTCCCACCGTCTTCGCGCGCATTAAAATGATCCTGCGTTGCACGGCGACTCATAAATCGCTTTTTGCGGCCGCCGGTTAATTTAAATCGCTTGGCACTGGCTCGATGTGTTCTGATTTTGGGCATGAGATTATTGTGGTTTGGCTGGAACTGGCTTGGCAGGGGTTGTTTGCTCTGGTTTTTTTGGAATTTTTCCGGCGGAGACGACGAGTGTCAGGCGGTTGCCGACTTTGGACATTTTTTGTTCGCGGATAATGGGGAGATCCAGAGCTTTTAGAAATCCGTCGATTTTTACGAGTGCGCGATCACGGAGCTGGAAGGCTTGCTCGCGTCCACGCATGACGAGTTCGAGCTTAACGCGGTGACCTTCCCGTAAAAACTCACGCGCTTGGTCAACCTTGTGACTAAAGTCATGCTCGCTGATGCGCATACCGATCCGTATCCCTTTGATCTCAACTTTTTTGGCGTGCTTGCGTTGCTGTTGCAACTGCTTTTGTTGTCGGTAGCGGAAAGCACCAAAATCCATGATGCGGGCAACCGGCGGCTTGGCATTTGGCGCGACTTCAACCAGGTCAAGACCAGCCGTGCGGGCAGCCGCGAGGGCTTCTTCCTTGGTGATAACGCCCAAAGCTTCACCATCGGCCGCCACCACGCGTAACTTAGGTGAGCGGATCTGTTCGTTAACGTACTGGTTTTTTACAGGAATTGTTTACAACCTAACAAATATTCAAAAACTGGGCATAAGGGTTACTCAGCCCGCGTAAAGACTACCTAAGCGTATGGACCTTGTAAAGGGGCGCAGTCGTACGTAGCAAAAAAGCGCTGCTAGCGGTAAGGCACGAACAAAAGAAAACCGACCCTTTGGATAAAGGATCGGTATGGTTGGACCTCTCTGGTCGTATTTTCCATTGGTAATGGTTTTATGGCCAGCAAAGGAGCAACTCTTCAAGTGATGAGACGACGCGATCAGCCTTGGCATCCTCGAGTGCTTGACGTGATGCGACACTGCGGGCGATGCCGACCGTGCAAACCCCTGCTCTTTTTCCGTCGCGAATGTCGGACAAAACGTCGCCGATCATCACGACTTTGCTAGGCGGGATTTTTGTTCGTTCCAAAAATCGTTGGATCGCCTCGGTTTTTACGGCGCATTCACCTTGGATAAACCGAAAGTAATGATCCGCGTTGTTGGCCGCGATATTCTCACGTAGCGGGGCGTTGGGCGCTCCACTCACAACCGCCATTGGAATGTTCCGCATGTACAAGTGCCGTAACAGCACATGGGCATCTGGGAACATTTCGCAAAAGCCAAACTCTGTCCCGGCTTTGTACCACAGCTCGATTTGGTCGCCGCCGTGGTGGATACCGCAATCGGCAAAATACTTGAGCCAGGGGTTGTAAAAAGTACGGTCGAACTGCGCTTTGGTCGGTGGCGTGAGCCCAGACTCCTTGAAAACGTTACACACGCCTCGATAGACCTTATGCATGGAGTCCACGAGACATCCATCGCAATCAAACACAACGCCTTGCCACATAGGCACCTCCCGGATCTATTCTATCCGTCACTCTTGACGGCCGAGAATCGTAGCGCCAGTTTTAGGTTTTTGCAAGCAGTTAGGGAACGAAAAAAGGGCCGAGCGAGTTTGCTCTAGGCCCTTTTTGTTTACGACGACTGTTGTCAGTAGACACCGGCGATATTGCCGATGTGCAGTTGATCGGCGCGAATACGTGCCTGCCGATTGAGTTCGGCGAGCAGCTCCTCGCGGTCGGCGCAGCGGCTGACATGGATGCGGAATACCTCGCGCCCGTCTGGGGTTGGCGGGGGAATCCTATCCAGCGTGGCGTGCGCCGTGTAATTGCCATGCGCTCCCGTGACTACCAGGACCGCACCATGGTGATGCATAACACACCTCTTTCTAAAAGAACGTTCTGTCACGTACTAGGCAGCACCTTACAACGTTTTGTTTGATTTGTCAAATTATCCACAGGGCGCTAGTGTTGGGGCCTTCAGGCGTTCTTTTTCCATTTTAGGTCGGACCAAGTAGAAAGTTGGGATACATGCTCAAGCCTGGATTGGTTGCTGCATTGGCCTTAGCAGCAGCATAGTGTTCGCCAAGTGGTGACCTTTGCGCCGGTAGTTGCCATTGGTGCCATCACAACGTTCATCGATAATCGCGTTCGCCTAGGATTTGATGGGCAGCGTGACATCATGCTCATTGCCATCTTTGTTTTTGCGTTTGGACTCATTCTCGAGGTTAAGTGCGGGATCGGACTGGGTCGAACGATGGTAACGGTGTTGATGTCGGTCATCCTGCTCCAACGAATCATGTGGCGAATGACCATCGATCCTGACTCGGCTGGTTCCGTTGCGTTGATAGCCAGTGCAGTAATGGCGGCCGCATTTGCCCTCAACCTTGTTGGCTTGTACCTCACAAATGCGAACCCAAAAAATAAATAAACACGCCCAGGTAATAATTACCCGGGCGTTTTTGTAGGTTTGAAATGTTTTTTGTATTGCTAGGCAGGCACTTCAGCAGATTGCTGACTGGGCTCGTAGCCCTGAGCCACAAGTACCGCGAGAATGTCAGGCGGCTGATGTCCAGGCGGCTTGACGTGCTTTCCGTTTTCATCCTTGGACGAACCCGGACCAAACTTCTGGAGATTATTGTCATCAATGGCTTGGAGCAGTGGCTCTCCAGCGAAACCGCACGCCGACATGCAGCCGTTGGTTACGACCGAGATATCGCCACATCCATCTGCGACCTCGACGAAATCGGGGGTGTGATCCTCCGTCAACTGCCAATTTTTGGGGCCGATTGCCTCGCCAGAAGCGGAGCGCACCGTAAAGCCAAGTGCCTGGATGGTCTCGAGCACTTCCTCGATGAACAGCGCGGCGCGCAGCCGGCGATTCGCGGCAGTCGGCATCTGTGGTTTTGAAGGTATGTCTTGCTTGGCGAGACGCATAAAGTTTTCTACGCGCCGTTGGTGAGGCGACTTGAGCGAGATAGGCGTGGGTATGACCGTGGGTGACTGCATGGGTTTTCTCCTGGTTTTACGAATGAAAGCTGCGACAAGCTTACCGTATTTTTTGCCAATCAGAACGGACTTTTGGTGCCCGTGTCCTTTAGTGTGCCTTTGAGCAGTGCAAGGTTCGGCAATATCAGTCGTTCGCCCTGGTATTGTTGATAGCGTTGCCACTCTGTCGTTTGGCGCAAGACATCTTTGAGTGCGTGATGTGCTGTGTCGCCGACGATAAAACGCTGGTCGACGTTGCGTGTTTGCGCTTTTTCAAAGCTACAGGCCATCATGCCCATGTAATACGAAATGAGGTCGAGTGGCACATAGTGGAAAGGATTCTTGAGGCGAGCTAGCGCAAAATAGCGTGTAACAAAGGCCCAATCAAAACTGGCATTACGCCCTGTAAAAATTGGCCTACGCGAACCGGACACTTGTTTGACCCAGCGCTTGATGCGACGCATGGCACAAACTACTGTCTGTCCGTTTTTTCGCAAGTGGGCGAGGTCGAGTTTATTGAGGTCCATTGCTTTTTGGTCGACCGTGCGATTGACGGGTTTTAGCTCCAGGTAAATTTGTTTTCTGGGGTCCTCAACCACGCAAGCAGCAATTGAAAGCATGCTATGCACGTTTGGATCCAGTCCCACCGTTTCTGTATCGACCATGATGAGACACTCGCCCAGCCAGGGTTTAGACTTCTTTTTTACCACGTGACACCTCACTCTCTAAAAATAAAAAAGAACCAAGCGCGTCAGTACATCACGCGCCGGGCTGTTTTGACAAGTGCGTAATTATTCCTCGACGCAAACTAATTGGCGTGTGCTGACTATTCGAGGGTAAGCGTCGTCTGAACCCAGCGATGATCAGAGATTATTTTTCCAAATTGGGCTGGTTCAGCTTTAAGGCCGCGTATTAAAATCCAGTCTAACTTTAGGCGCAGGATCCCAAAAGGTTTTTTTGGCCAGCGCCATGTGTTCGCGTCGATGGGAGTTGGGTCGGAGTATCCGGCCGCAGTTGCTCGTTGTCTAAAAATGTGGCGTTCGTCGCCGGGAAAATATTGATCGTCGACAATAAAAGTTGATTTTGGAATTTTGTGGAATTTACGAACAACCGTCCGCCAAAACCCGCGCGCCGGAATAATTGTGTTCATGTCACCACAAATAATGACGGGGCCCTTGTGGCGCGCCGCATGTTTAAAAACCTCGTCCAAAAATTCTAGACGATGAGAAATACCAAGTCGCTTGAGACCAAAATGACAATTGTAAACGCGCAGCACGGCGCGAGGCACTGCGATATCCATCCAAACGATTCTTTCCCACAAGGGGCTTGGCACAATTTCTTTGAACGCGAATTCACCATGCTGTAGCACCGGAAATTTGCTAAACGAAACGTTATGATTGACATGACCTTCGTCAGGTTCATTTTTGGGTGGAATGATTACACGATAGCGCTCATCAAATTTTGTTTTTTCTAATGCTGAGCGCGCTTGCGGAAACTCTTGAAGACAAATAATGTCGGCTTGAGTTTTTTCGAGCAGCGGTGCGATTTTAGAAAAAGGGGTATAGCCAAAATAGTGCCGCCCCTGGATGTTCCACGTTAATAGAGAAAATTTAAACACAGCGGGGGAATATTTTTGGAACGATGACGCGGCGACTGTTGCGAAGATGGGACGTTTTACTCAGTTGCGGACGCACCGGACGCACCACGTAGTTGCTCGATGGTTGCTTGAAGTCCAGCTTCATCGCGTGGCCCTTCGTACAATGTGCCGTTGATAAACAGCGTTGGCGTTGACGAGACCTGTTTTTTCTGGGCATCACCCAGATCGATACTAATATGCTCGAGTAAATCATCGCGCGCAGAGTCTTTTTTGAATTGATCGACGTTTAGGCCCAGTTCCTGTGCGTAGTCTTCAAAATTATTTTTTGGATTTGATGCGGTGGCCCAATCGTTTTGACGTTCGTATAAAATTTTATCAAACTCAAAAAATTTGCCTTGTGCTGCGGCGGCCTCGCTGGCGCGGGCAGCAGGAACGGCATTGAGGTGCTGATCAAGTGGAAAATGTCTAAACACCAGGGCGACATCCTTGTTTTTCTCTACTGCTGCAATAAGGGCAGGGTTGGTGGATGCACATGCCGGGCACTGGAAGTCACCAAACTCTACGATGGTTACTTTGGTGTCGGCTTCCGCAGCGCCAAATCGTGGGCTGTAATCTCGGATAAGTTGTGCTTCGCCTTCAAAAACAGGTTCGACCTTATCGGGAACTTGCTTGGAGCCTAAAAAAGCCAGGCCGACAATGAGCCCAACCGTGAGTACTGCGCCGATCAAAATTATTTTGATGCTGCCCATGATTTTTTCTTAATAATTAGAACCATTAACGCCGTGAGGAAAAGAAAAGCGATCATCGAAAGCTGAGGGATAGTAAAGATACCAAAAATCTCAGCATATTTTGTGGTGCATGAGATGCCGGCCTGACAGGGAGCGGCGGCCTCGGGAATTATGCCGGCCTGCAACAACACATGGAAAATGGCAATTCCGGAGCCGATAACCGTTAGCGGCAGTGCATACCACGCCACGTTTTTGTCTTTTTTTATAATGCCGACGGCTAAAATGACTGCCAACGGGTACATGCAAATGCGCTGATACCAACATAAAACGCATGGTGGCAGGTGCTGTACTTCGCTAAAATAGAGGCTTCCTACCAAGCCTGCGAGCGAAATAAACCAGGCTTTGTATGCCAACATACTGGCACTTACTCGACTATAGAGACGTGTCATACGGCTGCTACGGTATCATTCTGTTCGTCCCGAACCAAATATGCCGAGCCAACGGCCTCAGAAATATTCTTATAGCCATCCTGGATGAGTAGTCGCGTGAGTCCCTGATTTATCTCACTGATGACTTGCGGGCCTTGGTAAATCATCCCAGTGATCATTTGGACGAGCGAAGCGCCCAGTCGAATTTTATGATACGCATCTTGCGCAGTAAATACGCCGCCACAACCGATGATGGTAAAGCGACCTTGAGTTTTTTTGTAGACCTGCTCGATTAATTTGTCAGCAAGGGGTTGCACCACTTTTCCGCTCATGCCGCCGACCGTCGGCACATTGCTATCAATGAGGCGGGGATTATCGCGTTTTTTTGTCAGGTTCGAACAAATAAATCCGTGTACGCGGTGTTTAGTTGCGACATCTAGCAGCGCGTCGACCTCGATCGGCGACAAATCCGGCGAGATCTTTAGAAATATTGGGCGCTCGGTAGGGATTTGGTCGAGTTCGTTGAGCAATTTATCGAGACGGCTCGGATCAGTAAAGGGCTCGCCACCAAATGTATTGGGACAACTGATGTTTACCGTGATGTAACTGCCAAGGTCAGCAAATGCAGTAAAGGCTTTTTTGTAATCGGCGATGCCGGCCGCAAGATCGCACGTCTCACGATTATTTGTTTTGGCAACACTAATGCCAACAGGGATGGCAAAATCTTTTTGCGCGCTTAATCGTGAAATTTTTTTGCTGAGTACGTCGCTGCCCACGTTTTTTAAACCGTAGTAGACCACGAGACCTTTGGATTTTTTTAATCGCCAGAGTCGTGGTCGCGGATTACCTTCGCATGGTTGGCCGGTGATGGAGCCAATTTCTGCAAAACCAAATCCAACATGAGGCAAAATATCGGTTAGATTGGCGTCCTTATCAAAACCGGCAGCGAGGCCAATCGGATTTTTGAAGGCGATGCCGTGGATTTTTTGTTCGAGAAGGGGGTGCTCGTAGGTAAGCATAGAATGAGCGGCGGCGCGTGTGATGCGATGGCGCCCTATAAACATGCCCGTGCGTGTCATGCGGTCGTGAATATTTTCTGCGTCTATCCTAAAAAATACGGGTCGCACAACGCGCCGGTACAGAGCACCGTTAACACGATTGCGTGTGGTGATCCATGGTTCGAACATATGTAATTTGAGAGTATAGCGCGCATGGTACAATTTGCCATATGAAAAAAATTGTGCCGGCGATATTGTGTTGTTTGAGCCTCACGGGCTGCTCGTGGTTTTATTCGCAACCTCGAGGGCCTGCCCCGCTGGAGCCAACATCAAATATCAATACAGGCAAGGTTGTTGTCGCACCAACTCCAGTAGCCAACACGGCCTCTCCTATTACGAACAAAACAACACCTCCAGCCGCCCCATCGTTTGAAAATCCCAAAAAAACACCGCATTTTGTCTCGTCTAAACCGGCGCATGGATCAACGGTGGATAGTGTTCCGAGCGACGTTTCGCTTACGTTTAATTTTGACGTAGTCGCTGGCTCAACCATAAGTATATCTGCCGATGGAATGGAAGTAGGCACCGGCGAAGTAATTATTGGAATCGACAGTTTGATATTGGGACGCGCGATTCGTGCGGGGTCGCCAAATGGTTTGTATACAGTCAAATACACGGCATGTTGGCCGGATAATACCTGTCATGACGGGCAATTGCAGTTTTTTGTGCAGTAATTTTGGTAGCGCAACGTAGGCGCCATGAGTTGGATTGAAAATATGACTATAAAAACTCGCGGGTGGATTATTTTTGGCGCAGCCGCAGTAATTCTACTTGGTGCGTATCTGATCTGGGCCGGGTTCCATGGACAAAGTAGCGATCGTGTGCAATCGCAAGAAGTACGCGGCGAACATATTCAAGACACAACGCCACATCACAGCGATAAGTATCCAGTCGCACCGATTGCGATCGTAATCAATAGTGATTTAGATATGACGAGCGCAGAAATTACTGTTGTATTGGCAAGCGATGAGGCCTCGGAGTTTACGCGCAGTGATACTACAGTAGACGAATCAAAACTTGCTGCGCGCGTCGCGCTCGATACTAGTGCGCCGGATGGTGAGTACGTTGTTTCGTATAAAAACTGTTTTATTGACACCAGCTGCACCCAAGGTAAATTCTATTTCAAAATTGATAGAACACCGTTGAGCAACTTTGAAGATCAGCGCGACAAAGCTGAAATCAAAGTGGATCTTAAAGATATTTTGTTCGCGCCAAAAAATATTAGAATCAGTAGCGGCACTAAAGTTGTTTGGACAAATAGTGACGCCATCGAACATTTTGTTAATACCGAGAGCCATCCGTATCACACCTATTTTGAGCAACAGAATTCGCGTGGACTCGCTATGGGGCAAAAATTTGAAACGGTTTTTGATGAACCAGGCGCGTATCCTTATCACTGCAGCGCCCATGCTGACGTGATGACCGGTATGATCGTGGTTGAATAAAATTGATCCGCGAATAAAAAACCTCGCCGCACGTTTGCGACGAGGTTACCTACTTGTGAACGATAGTTGAGTCACGAGGCCTGCCAGCCGCGGCAAGACGCTCTAATTGCTCAAAATACCGCCGCAAGAATCCTTCGATTTCTTGTTCGGGAGCGCTTTTCAAGAAGAAGCGAGCTCCGAGTGCGCCCCAGTCGGGAGGTTCCCCTCTGGGCGGTTGACCAATCACGATAAACTTTGTGGAGTTAGGAATTGTGGTTCGTAACTGGATAACGGCATCGTGTGCTGACCCTTGCAGGCCATCGTCGTCAATAATTATCAGGCGAATGCACGGACCAATTTCCTTGGTGATGCTCACGGCCTGCTCAAGGTTTTGGCATGGTAGTACATCCACCCAACGCTCGGCTTTACAGGCTAGGAGCCGACAAAGGACGTAGTCGCGCGACGCCGCATACCATTCGAGCACAAGGACTACTGGGAGAGCCAAGTTGAGTAACTCCTTTCTGTTGATGCCCACTGCGTTGATTCAGTTTTACTCGATGGTAATGAGCAGGGACTGGTCAATTTCGCGGCATGCTTCTGCTACGAGGCGTCGGTGACAGCGCTCTGGTGTTGGCTCGACACACAGTAACGTAAGATCCAATGCACGGGCGTATTCTACGAGTCTGCACAGATGTCGGTGGGGGTCAGGTTCGCGGAGATACTCGTTAAATTGCTTTGCAAACGATTCCCATGGCAAGCCTCGCTTGTAGTACGCACCGATGAGCAGTGGTGGTGGAGCAAACTGCGGCCACCAGCGATCAAAATATATTTTCGTAATCTCTGGATCAGGCGTGACCCCGTCTGCAAGGGTATGTCGACTCATAATAGAAACTCGCACGCCATGTTTCGCCGTGCGCGGCGTCTTGATGCACGCAGTCATGAGTGACATGTTATTTCACGTGGTTGAAGAAGTTCTCGCCGGAGCGCAAACTTTCGAAGGCCAGCTCGGTTGTCTTAAACAGCGGTTGCGGGAGTTGGTACCCGAGGGGGTGCCACTTCCAGTCTTCGTAATTGCCGGGCTGGAGCAGGCGCGGTTCACCTATGAGATAATCGGCTTGCAAGCCGATGTGCACGTAGATTTTGGGCAAAAAAGTGGTGACATACGCTACGAACTGAAAACGCACTTTTTCTACGTCAATTCCACATTGCTCCTTAATTTCCCTGAGGCCACACTTGATGGGGTCTTCGCCGGGGCCCAGCCGACCACCGGGAAAGCAGAACGTGCCAGCATGGTCCGAGCTTTTTCTTTTTCCGAGCAAAACTTCTCGGACGGTGCCGTGGCGGCGCATAACCATGACTCCCACCCCGACGCGCGGCATTTGTGCAATCTCAACAGACATTTGTACTGTCATACGTACCTCCTCACTTGTTAACGAACGAGCGAACAAAAATATCATGCCGGGCAGCGGTGTCAATTAAAAAAAGGGTGTTCGTTGCGAACACCCTTGTGAAATACTTACACGATATGGCGCGTTAGTTTACCAGGCGATTGTGTAGGACACTTGCAGTTCTTCACCGGTAAAGTGTCGAACCTCAAAACGTCCAACCTTGGTCGTGACTTGCAGCATTGGTCCAAGATCGGCTTGCCAGTCCTCACCCACGTAGCGAGTGAACTTGCCGGAGACCCCAAATGTTAACCAGTCGACGGGCTTAAATCCCAGCCGCATTGGATCGACAAAGTAGAGATCTGGCGAGTCGTCGGTCAGGCCGATGTAATAGAGGACCAGAATGCGCGCCGACACCCGATTTTTCTCGAACACTCCGTTAAAGGCCGGTGCCAACCATTGGTAGTCCGGGCCGCGACTGGCCGCGTAGTAGACACCAAAGGCCGTAAAGCCGCCATTAAAGTGAAATGGGTAGCCAGCGCCGATGTCCAACTCTCGGTATTGTTCGCCGAGAAACTTTTGTTGGAAGTAGACCACGTCGATCGCGATGTGGCGACCAACGTAGGCATACTCGGCAAACCATGCGTCATCAAAGTACTTGGCGCGCGTGCTGAGTGGCTTTGCCCACCGCACTTCGACCAGTTGGTACGTGGGGTCCTCGGACTCCTGGATGATGCTTTCGTAAATGGCGCCGGATTGAGTGAGTTGGTTTTGTGTGTCGGGCGTTTCTTCGGACGGCTCATCGGACTGTGCAAAGACTCCTGGTACGAACAAGATGATGAGCAAGATTGCTACGACTTGGACGGTGGCGCGTTCGACTTTCATGACTGCCTCCTCGGCAAGTTTTTAGGTAATGTACAAAACAGCAGAGCATACTCTAAACGAAGGTTTTGTCAATATTAAAACGCGGGCAGTCCAGCCTGCGTAACCACACGTTCTAACTTCTTTTACTTAATCAAATCGAGATATGCGTCTACGACGGTTTGTGGAACGAGCGTTAGATCACCGACAATTTCTCCGAGCTTGATCGTGGCTGCGTTATTTTTTAGGTAGTTGCCAATCGTGGCCGGGACGGATGTCGCATCCGACAAAACTAGCGGCGCGCCTTTAAACGCGGCGATACGTGCACCAGCTAGAGCTGCATATTCAGCAATGCCGTGTTTTAGCGATGCCGGCAGGACGGGTTTACCAAACGCCAGGACGGCATGCGTCGGTGCCACAAAATAAGTCGTGTCAATCTGGCCGGTCGTATCAAAACGGTCGGTACCATCTAGGCGCACAATCGTAATGGCGGGAAATAAGCGTTTAAGCTCTGTCTCCGCCTCAAACGGGACGGCCGCCTTACCGCCGATAATTTCTACTTTCTTTATCTGACTCTTGTGTGCGTTTAAGAATGTCACAACCTCAGGATCGATAATGTTGGTCCCTGCTACAACTGCGCCGGTAGTAACATCTCCGATTGTTCGTTTAGTTAGCAAAATAACGCGTTTGCCGGTCGTTGGCAGTGCGCGTGCTTGCAACAGTTCCATAAACGGTGGTCTTGCCATTGTTTTTTCCTCGTTCTGATTCCGTGAATTGTTCAAGTACGCAACAACTCCTGGTTGCGGATTCGCCATAGCACATCTCTCAGTGTAAATTTAGTATTGGGTTTGGTACAAACGGCAAATAGATCGTAGGATGTTACTCATGCTAAATCTCCTCCCCGAAGGAACCAATCACGGCAACCCATACCGCGAAATTCTCTCAGGCGTTTTTGTCGTTGATCTGACGATGTTTACGGACGAACGCGGCACTTTGACTGAGCTCTACCGACAAAGTTGGTTTGATACGGCAACGCTGCAATGGAATTACACTTTCAACAAAGCAACGGTTATGCGTGGCGCCCACGCACACCTCAAAAGAAACGAACACATTGTCTTTGCACACGGGACTGCTCGTATTGGGCTTCACGATGCCAGGCCTGGGTCACCGACGGAGGGAAAGGCGGTTATGCTCGACCTCTCAGAAAAAAAGTTGCAATTATTGTACGTACCGGCTGGTGTCGTCCATTGCATCTACGCGCCAACAGACAACATCATGCTTGTCGGTCAGTCGTCGTATTACGAGCGCGCGGATGAATATGATTGTAATTTTAACGATCCTGCTCTCGGATTTTCGTGGGCGGCTGTTGACCATGACCAATTAATCATGACCGAACGTGATCAGCAGGCTGGTCCTTTGAGCGCTTTGAAAAAAGTCGTGCCCGAATGGCACCCAGCAACGATCTCGATCGGGAGCGTTCCTCCTCAAGAGCTTTCTGCAGGGTAATAATATCGGCGTGATAGTGATTCATGTTTTTGACCGCCATGTCGCGCTCTTTTTGGAATTCGTCGCGCGATTTAATCACGTCCGTGATTTTTGACATGAGATCGCTTTCAAGTTCAACTGATTTTGCATACGCAGCATCGAGTAGCTCTGCAATAAGGCGCTGCTCAAAATTTGGCTCTTGTATTTTTTTTGACCAGCGCTTGAGTTCGTCCAGTTTTTTTGTGGGAGTGTATTCCATGCGAACACCATCAGGAAAACTCAGCATGGTTGGACGCTGGCCACTCGTTACTTTTGCGTCGCGCATCGATAAAAATTGCTGGTACATATAGAGATCCGTAAAAATTCCTTGGGGAGTTGTGCGCCACCCGTGCGGCAGGCGCCGATAAAATTCCATCGTATGCGCCATTGCACTGAGGCCGACTCGATTTTCTCCACCGAGCATGAGTTTGGGGTAGTACGGATTTCGTAAATTTACAGGGCGAACTTGAATTTTTTCCTGCGCGTCCACGTAGCACGAGAGGGGATGCGCCCAGTCCGACGTAGCGAGCAACTCGCTCATGTACTTA
>CAZCZY010000077.1:0-10878 GCA_964503525.1 uncultured Candidatus Saccharibacteria bacterium | reverse complement strand
GTTTGAGTTTGTCCGTGTAAAACAAGCGGCCTTCCCAGATCGTCTCGTGCACGAGAGATAAGCCCTGCGTCTGCGTGAGCAAGACAGTCAATGGTGATTGGTAGTCGGTGGAGAGGCCGGGGTATTCGTGCGTGACAATCTCGGTGGCTTGTAACGGGCGTGTGCGTTTTTTTATGGTCAAAGAATTTTTGTCACGAACCAATCGCACTCCAATTAACTCGAGCGTTTTTAGAAATACTTCCATATCCTGTGGCGCGCACTTCTTAATTTTGATTTCGCTATTCGTTGCAGCAGCGAGACATGCCAGCGTGCCGGTTTCAAATCTGTCCGGCATGATGCTGATGTGGGAACCATTCTTCCGGAGTGCTTTAACCCCATGAATTTTTATCGTTGGTGTTCCAGCACCCTCTATCCGAGCGCCATGTGTATTGAGAAAATCTGCCAACGCAATAATTTCTGGCTCTAAGGCCGCATTGATGAGCTCAGTCGTTCCGTCCGCTAGTGTCGCAGCTAACATTAAGTTTTCTGTAACTGTCCAACTGACGCGTCTAAATACAAATTTGCCACCCGTTAATTTCTTCGCCGATATTTTGTACGAACGATCGCCCTGCGTAACGGCCGCGCCCATTGCTTTAAAACCGTCTAACAAAATATCGAGGGGCCGTTCGCCAATAACATCACCGCCAGGATGATGCAGCTCGACGCTGCCAAAGCGCGCCAAGAGCGGACCTGCTAGTAAATGCGAGGCACGCTCTTTGGTGACGAGTTCTGTCGGCAACTTGGTGGTTTTTATTTTTTCTGCATTGATGCGTGCCGTATGGCCATCGCGACTAAATTCAACTTTGGCACCAATAGCCGCTAGGAGCTTGCCCATAACTGACACCGCTTCGATGTTGGGCAAGTTGGTCAGCGTGATTTCTCCGGGCAGCAAAATACAGGCGGGCAAAAACTTTAGGGCAGCATTTTTGTTGCCCGCTACCGTAATTTCGCCGGAAAGTTTTTGCCCGCCTTTGATGATAAATTTCTGCATGTACTGTAATGCTAGCGAGGCGCGACCGTCGCTGCAAGCGTCGCAATCATGCATCTCGCGCAAGCACGCTCAAACCCAAGGTTGACTCCGCGCCAAAAAGTCTGTACAAATCGCGTGATGCGCAGAAAAACGCGAAATATTTTATTCGGTGCGATCCTGTTAGTCTTTGCAGTTGTAGCCCCTTTGGCGATTCTCTACGCCCGGGGGTTCGCGCTTGATACCGATCAAGGTCGTGTGGTCCGAACAGGCATGATTTTAATTGATACCAATGTGCCCCGCGTGCTTGCCACGGTGGATGATGCGCCAACCCAGACGGAGGACGATCCAGTAGTGTTGCGGAACCTAGAACCCGGTACACATCACGTCAAACTTGAGCGCGAAGGCTACAAAACGTGGGAGGCGGATATACCCGTTACTGCAGAAAATGTTACGCGCATCGACGGTCTTGCGTTGGTGTATGCGGAGCCCAAAGAACAGCAACCGATCACCGGCGATCTCGGACCGTTTGCTGTTTCGGAAAATAGTCGCTTTATCGCATTCACAGTCAATAGCGGCAATGATATTGGCCTATGGCTACACACCAGCGGCGAGGAAAAAAATCGTCGGCTGATTGATGGCGCCGATTTTGATCCGACGGACATCGAGGAATTACGCTGGTCAGGCAATTCTAAAGTTTTATTTATTAAGAGCACGGATAAATATTTTAGAATTAGTCCACACGTGAGCGAGCCAGTTCTCACGGAACTCACGCACCTCGCCGCTCTTCCGTTTGAGCAAATTCACTGGGACGAAAACGAACCCACGCTTTTATTTTACCGCGACGCGGAAAATAAATTGCTGCGTTGGGACTCCGCTCGCACAGATGCCCTACCAGAGATCATTGCAAAAAATGTTTCCGATTTTGCGGTGGCATCACCTAAGGTATTTTTCTTGCAGGATGCAGTAGTACTGGAGCCCAGCACGGAGCTAGAGGCCGGATCAGCTCGGCTAGCGTCTATCGACCTGCGCATTGACACTCTCGAGCCCACGCAAGTTGCGACTCTAAAAACAGCGGGAGAGCAGCTGGTGGTAGCATCCGACAAACAAATTGCCGTCATTGATGTTGACAAGAACCTACTCTTACTTAAGAAAATTGATGGAGTAATTGGGCTCGAACCACTCGACGAGAATGTCAGCGCCGCCCATTGGTCACCAGATGGTTCGTTCTTGGCCTACCAAAAAGACGCCGAGTTATGGGCTTATGATGCGGATGCCAAGCAAGACGAAACAGAAATATTCCTGATCACTCGTGTATCAACACCACCTGAGGATTTTTCTTGGCACGATGGTGGCCACCATTTATGGTATGTCTCTGGCGACGAGCTTACGCTGCTTCACGTTAGTCGTATCGCACCGCAATCAGTCGCGGTCCTTACGCTTCCCAGCGCCGATAACAAGACCGTTGACTGGCAGACAGCGCGGCGCGGCGTTGACATTGTGTATCCTACTGTCGACGCGCTGGTGATCAGCACAATCACACTCGCCCCCGGCGACTAAGCGAATTAACGCTTGGAGAATTGGGGGGCTCGACGGGCTCGCTTGAGTCCGTACTTCTTGCGTTCTTTTTCGCGAGGATCGCGAGTAAGAAAACCAGCTTTTTTGAGCGTCGGTCGTAAACTGGCATCAAACTGCTCTAGCGCTCGTGCAATTCCATGTCGCACGGCTTGGGCTTGGCTATTTACCCCGCCGCCGTGGGCCAATACAGACACATCAAGATTTTTTTGATTTCCCGTCATGACCAAGGGTGATGTTATCGCTTGTTGCCAAAACTTATCGGGAAAATAAACTGCCATCGTCTTGCCATTGACCGTAATATTTCCCTTGCCTTTTGAGAGACGAACCCGTGCGACCGAAGTCTTGCGTCGACCGACACTCGCAAAATACGCAGCAATGTCTTGTTTGCCAGCTTCTGCCACTTTGCCGCGGCGTGCTCGCGTTGGCGAGGCAGCCTCACCCACCACTTTTTTTACGCGCGGCTTACGAGGCGCCTTTGGCTTTGCCTTGGCGTCCACTGCTTTTGCTTTGTCTTCTGCTTTTTCTGTGTTTTCTTCTGGCATACAGGTGAGTACTAAATATTATTTACTAAATTGCTTGGAGTGAGGGTGCGCGTCACCCGGATACACATGCAGACGTCGAATCATGGTTTTTCTAAATCGCTTGCGTGGCAACATACCATACACTGCTTTTCGCACTACTTCTGTTGGTCGGCGCTCAAACAAATGCTGAAAAAGTTCGGCACGCATGTGGCCTAGATACCTGGTGTGGTGATAATACGTCTTACGTGTCGCCTTATCACTTGATAAACGCACTCCCTTGGCATTGATCACCACAACATGGTCACCAACATCTTGCATGGGAGTCCAATTTACTTTGCGATGGCCACCAAGTTTTTCCGCGACTTGAGTTGCGATGCGTCCGAGGATCTGTCCTTTGGCGTCAATCAAGTGCCAACCCCGCGTTAGTTTATCGCTTGGGGTTACGAGGTGCGTTCTTAATTTGTTACGAACTTCTTTCATTTCGATTTTACTTTAACGGAGCCTTTACTTGTTGTGGCTTTGGTTGTACCGGGGATCAAGGAAACCCGTGCGAGGGGCGCGGCATCACCCTGACGCGTGCCTACTCTTATCACGCGAGTGTAGCCACCCTCGCGGGAAGCATACCGCTGCGCCAATTCGTTCAATAATTTCTTAACGACTTGTGCATCGGGCATGCGCCGCAGCAACTGACGCTCAGCGTCACGACTTTTTAATTTTCCCAAAGTGATTAAGCGTTCGGTAAGGCTGCGCGTTGCTTTTGCTTTTGGCAGAGTTGTCTTAATCGACTCATGGAGCACCAACGAGCGCGCAAGCGACCGTAACAACGCTGTGCGAGGCGCCTTGGTTCGTTTAAAACGTTTTGTCTTTACGCGATGTCGCATGGCAAATAAACTCTTAAAAAGGAATTACTCGGGTTGCACTGCGGGCTCAGCTGGCTTTCCACCCATACCGCCCGCGAGACTCATGCCCACTTTCTTAAGTGCCTTGGTAATTTCGGCGAGTGCCTTACCACCCAGACCCTGCAAGTCGGCCAATTCTTGTTCGGTCATTTTTACAATGTCCTTAACCTTTTTGACATCGTTGTTGTAGAGCGCGTTGAGCGTACGTGTCGATAGCCCAAGCTCTTCAATCGCCATCTCTAGTGGAGTTGTTGGTATCGTCGGCTGTGGCGCGGGTGCGGCGACCGCTTGTCCTAGAATTTCGCCAATCTTGCGGGGCCCTGCCACTTCCATCAGTGGTGTGCGCTTTTCTGTGTCTGATTCAATCTTGAGATCCTTGGCGAACAAATTAAAATGGTCAATCAACAAATTGGCTGCACGCTCGACTGCTTCTTTGGGTGTGTACGTGCCATCGGTCTCAATGTTCATAGTCAACTTATCAAAGTTGGTGATCTGACCAACACGTGCGCTGGAGACATCCAGGCTGACACTTCTAACCGGCGTGTAAATCGAGTCGATCGCAATCGTACCAATATCAAGCTGTTCTTTTTCGCGGTCCTCAACCGGAACATAGCCGCGACCTTGCTCTATCGTGACTTCCAGAGAAAAAGTAGTGTCCTTATCTGTGATCGTGGCGATGAGCTGGTCAGGCGTGGCAATTTCTACATCGCTCGATTTTTCAAAATCACCGGCTGTGACGGGGCCTTCACCTTTTTTCTCTAAGGAGAGTTTGAGTGGCTCGGCCTTATGTGACTTGAGACGAACCTTCTTCAAATTCAAAATAATCGCGATCACATCTTCCTTAACGCCCTCAAGAGCGGAAAACTCGTGTTCGACACCCTTAATCTTTACAGCGGTGATTGCTGCACCGGGGAGCGTCGATAAAAGTACCCGGCGCAAAGAGTTACCAAGCGTAATTGCATAACCGGGATGCAACGGCTCCAACACCATTTCGGCGCGGTTACTATTTTTTTCGTCGGGCTTAAAGTTGACGTGGGTCGGCAGTTTTATTTTTTCGAGCATGCGTGTGTATTAGAAGTTAATTAACGTGAATAATATTCAACAATCTGCTGCAGTTTGAGGTCCTGAGCAGTGTCTTCCGGTGTTGGTAACGCTTTTACGGCCGCCGTGAGCGACTCAGTGTCATATTCGAGCCAGCCGGGAATCAATTTTGTCTGGAGTGCTTTAACGGCTCCAGTAAAATACGTCATTTTGCGAGAGCTTTCCGCAATACTGATCTTGTCACCTTCCATCACTTGGTAAGACGGTAGGTTGTTAGGCTTGCTATTAACCAAGATATGTCCGTGGCGAACCAACTGCCGCGCCGTGCGTCGGGACTTAGCAATTTGCATGCGATAGACCACGTTGTCTAGGCGACGCTCCAAGAATTCCAGTAATTTTTCTCCGGTCACGCCACTGTGACGCGAGGCACGTTCAAAGTACTCGCGGAATTGGCGCTCCATCAAATCGTATTCTGATTTGGCCTTTTGCTTTTCGGCTAGTTGCGAACCAAACTCTGACATGCGGTTACGCGAGGTTTGGCCGTGCTGACCTGGTGCATAGTTGCGACGTGTCACCGCGCATTTTGGTGTATAACAACGCTCCCCTTTTAGAAAGAGCTTTTCGCCCTGGCGCCGACAGCGTTCACATTTAGAATCAACTCGGCGTGCCATTAGACCCTCCGCATTTTACGTGGACGAGAACCGTTGTGTGGGACAGGTGTCAGGTCCCTGATTGTTTGAACAGTCACTCCACGTGCCTGAAATGCTCGAATTGCCGCTTCTCGACCCGAGCCAATACCCTTGACGTAGACTTTTACTTCGCGCAGCCCAACCGACTCAAGTCGGTCCATGAGGTTATGGACAACTTGTCCAGCCGCATACGGTGTCGATTTCTTAGCACCCTTAAAGCCGATCGATCCAGATGACGCCCAGCCGAGTGCAGCACCCGTTCCGTCGGTTACGGTCACAATCGTATTGTTATACGTGGCCAAAATATGCGCTTGGCCATGCGTGACTGAGCGTTTAATTTTCTTAATGCGCTTGACCGGTGGGCCACCTTTTTCTGCCGCGTCAGTTTTACCCGTCTTACCGGCCTTAGCAGCCTTCTCAGGCTTAGCGTTCTTCTGAGCTTTTTGGTCAACCTTTGGGGCCTTACCGGCCTTGGGGGATAGTCCCGCATCTGGCTTTTTCTCTTTAGTTTTTTCCGTATCTTTAATTTGCGTGGGCATGGTGATTATGTTTTTTCAGAAGTAGTACGACGACCGGATCCCATAGTGATACGAACATTACCTCGCACGGTGCGAGAATTTCTGCGAGAAGATTGGCCTCTAGCCGGTAAATGTTTGGAGTGGCGCGAACCTCTATAACTAGAAATATCTTTAAGGCGCTTTATGTGCATCTGAATCTCGCGTCGCAAATCTCCCTCGACTTTATAATCCTTTTCCAAAATTTGACGCAATTTATTTTCCTCGGCAGAGGTCAGGTCCTTGGCTTTCTTATTTACATCAATGCCAGCAATACCTAAAATCTTTTTTGAGCGTGGCCGACCGACACCATAAATATACGTTAGTGCGATTTCTAGGCGCTTAAGCGGCGGCAAGTTAACACCAGCGATACGTGCCATAGTTATCCTTGTCGCTGTTTATGCCGGGCGTTAGCAGTGCAGACAATCATAATATGGCCGCGCCGACGCACGACTTTACATTTTTCGCATATTTTTTTGACTGAGGCTCTAACTTTCATGGGTGATTTTCACGGCTAGTCTTAAGGCTTGAGGATCTTGTTTCGTAAATCTTAGTAAGTTGTGTGACCGGCAAACTACTTTTCCCGGCGAACGATACGTCCTTTGGTCAGGTCATACGGTGTCATTTGCACTGTCACGGAGTCCCCGTTGAGAACTTTGATGTGATAGAGCCGCATGCGGCCCGATAAGTGCGCCAGTATCTCATGGCCGCTCTCTAGGGTCACGCGGTACATCCCATTCGGCAGTGTTTCTTCCACTGTCCCCTTGAGTTCAATAACGTCGGCCTTCTTTTTGGCCTCCGGAACGATGCGCTCCTCGCGTTTTTTACGATAAATAACAGGCTTACGCGGAGGCAACGCAGTTCAAAGATAATGACAAAACAGAGTGTCGTATGTCAAACACTTCGAAAACTCTACAAGAAGCCCGCCGTAACGTCAAGCGGAGGCGGTTAGAAGGATTGAGGATATCGGCCCGGTTTAGCGAACATCGATGTAAATACGCGAACCCCGCGGTATATGGCGGCGCCAGACCGGAATGAGCTTTACATCTGCCTTTTCTACTTCTTGCTTGTTTTTGAGTAATTCACGTGCCTCGGTTTCTGTTTTGCCCGATAATTCGCCAAGAAGAGCGCCGGCATCGATGCGGAACACCGACTCTTGCTCTGCATGCACAGTTAAAATAATTTTTTCTTGTTTAAAGTCTACGGACTTTAGCGAATACGTTATGGTTGGTTCTTGTTCGACAAGTTCTTGATTAGTGGGAACAGTTTTTTGAAGCTCCGACCTTGCTACGGCGCGAACTTCCTCCGGCTTTATCACCATAGCCTTAACCTCGACCGTTGCTTTGACTTCGACTTGCTCGGTACCCTCGGGGACTTCACCACCCACTGGCACGGCGGACGAAACTTTTGTCAGTGCGTCTTGCGTCGCTCCTTCTAATATTTCCTCACCATCAGCTAGTTTTGCGCGCAGATCCGTGAGCAAAGTAGGTGCCAACTCCGCTTGAATCGCTTTTTTTGCTTCGTCAACATCGCTGGCTGTTAGCGTTCTAACTTTTTTCTTATTACCGCCCGCCATTGCAGCACTGCTACTGGCGGTTATACCCTTTTGTTGTTCCGCGGTCAGATCGGGAAATATAAACGAACCCGGTCCTACATTGTACTGATCACCGACGGCCTCAGCGGTAACAGACGCGGTGGCGGTACCAGGCACTGCCTTACCACTGGCCACAGTGGCCCCTGGCACGGTTACCGATGCACTTAGCAAAAAGGTCTGACCGCCACCGCTTTTAATCTTGCTCCCCGCTGCGAGCGTCTGTGGTTTGTCAGAAAAGACATTATTAATGGTTACTGATCCAGAAGCCTTTGCGCCAGTTTCTTTTTCGCCCGTTGGTGGAACTGACTTTTTCCCTTCTTTATTTAACGCTGCGATTGTTCCATGGACTTCTTTTCTTTCTGGATCTACTTCATTTTTTCCAACTAACTCAGAATCTAGAACTGTTTTTTCAGTTTTGGGTGTGATCTCAACCGATGCTTTTGCAAATCCAAACGTCATCACTAAAAAAATTATTACGGCCGCGCTGCCAACACCAACCCCGATCCATTTCCAAGGCCACTTTGGTAATAAGCGGATTCTTTTGTCTTTGCTGTGGCTATTGCTGGGGCCACGGCCGTTGCCGTGGCCTGGGATAGCCTCTTCCGTACGCAATTTTCTTTCTTTGGGCTTACGTGCAAACTGCAACACCGAAGCTAGACTAAATTTACGAGCGCTTTCCTTTTTAGATTTTGCAGCGTCGTCGCGAGACGTAGTGTCGCCTGGTGTCTGGGAGGTGCGAGAGACTGAAGAATCTTCGGGCGGTATTGTTCGTGACGGACGAACACTCTCGCGTATTTTTTTGCTCGGGCGAACTTGTGTCACCAGAGAAGTGTCCGTCGCTGCGACCGCATCCGCCACTTTGGCTCGCTGCGTCGCTTCTCGGTCTAATTGTTGTTGAATACGCTCGGCCTCAACAACGGCGCGCAAGCTGGGGCGAACATCCGCATTGGGCTCCTGGCTGGCCACTTGGTTGGCTTCTTGCTCCACCGGCTCGCCTTCACGAATCACCGGTTCCCCGAATGTTTCTTTAACCTCCCCGTATTCATGAATGGTCGGTATCTCGGGGGCCTTCTGGATCGCCTGGTTCGCCTCAATAATTTTTCCACCCACGCTAGCCTTGGTCGGAATGCCAGCACGCGAGGCTAAACTCAGTCCGGTCTCGTCACGCGTGACTATGACCAATCTTTTTTGGTATCTTGCCGCCGCTTTTTTGAGTAATTTGAGATTGACCGCACTTTGCAATACGACCGCACCCTTTGGAACAACCAGCGTAACTTCATCGCCCTCGATACTGCTAAGACGATCAATGACAGCAGTTATTTCATCGTCGAGGTCGAGGTAGAGCGCTGGTCGAGTTGAGGAAGTGTTCGCCATAGTTAATTTTGCAATAACTTAACGACACGCCGGAGGGCACCTGAGACAATTTGTTCGTCGCCGGCAAGATCTAGCGCAAGATTAGCCAGTCCCATCGGCGTAATATCCTCGCGGCCCTTGAGCAACCCCGTGGCGTCCGTAATATTAACGACATCGCTTGGTTTGATAAATTGAATATCTGGCGGCTTAGCAAACGGCAAACGCTGCCACCAATCCGTGGACTCCAGCGATTTTTTAATCTCGGGTAGGTACGAACCACCACCACACAACAAAATGCGAGATGGTAGCAAGTCAACGTCGGTAAATTCGCCTAGGCTTAATTCAACACCGTCGCGCCACACTTCCGCGTCTTTTTTAAGCGCGTCGGCAACTTTTTCACGGATAACACCAGTCACCGTTCCGGCGGTATACCGCAATTTGGTTTGTTCTGCCTCGTCAAAAGAATTTCCGAGAACGCTCGAGAGACGTTTGGTAAAGGCACGACCACCGAGTGCAAACATTTTGGTTCCCTCAATGCCACCGTTACGCACAACTGCAATATCGGTCGTACCGCCACCAACGTCCATAAATATTGCGCTAAACTCTCCGGCATCTTCCATGCCGGTTGAGCGCGCAACAGCATATGGCTCTGCTGCGATCGAGAGCAGGTCAAGATTGAGTTCGCGCGAGATCGTTTGGAGCGCACCGAGATGGATTAAGGGCGCGTAGGCATTAAATATTCCGATCTTGACCGTTTTTCCCTGAAAGCCAATTGGGTTGGTGACCTTGTAGCCGTCAATGGTGACGTCAACAATTGCGGCGTTGATTAACTTGACGTCAATTTCATTGAGGCCGGTTTCCTCGGCGAGTTGGCGCCTGACTTGGTCAAATGCTTTCCACTGTACTTTGTGGAGAATATTTTTTAGTTCGGGCATGTCAATGCGGGTTTGTGGGCGGGCGCGCTCATAACGCACCGTCGTAGTCGTGCCTTTAACTAACTCACCAGCGATTCCGAGGATGACTTGGTCTGGTCGAACACCGGCTTGTTGGCTTGCCTGTTCTAGTGCCGCTTGCGCATTTCTCACCACGCCGCCAATATCCGAGACCGCTCCAGAATGCATATCGCCGAGACTCTGCTTTACACGCCCAACGCCGATTACTTCACCTTTTAGATTTTCTTGATCAATAGAAAAAACCAGTGCCTTGACTACCGCCGTGCCAATATCAAGTGCAACGGCATGCCTGCCACGACCAGCTCGTGCTTTGCGAGGTGTTTGCGTATTCGAACGAAGTCTTGAGAGAAGTCCCATGCTGATAAGGATAGCTGAAACTGGCATTATGGCCCAGGCTCGCGCATTTTGCTGCAAAAATTTAAAATCGCCTGGAAGATATATCTTCCAGGCGGGTGAAGGACCAGGGGGTCCAAGTTTGTGTTAAGTGCCAAGGGACCGAGGTCCGAGGGCGTTACTTGCGGACGGCAGTAAAGCGGTAGGAGCCACCCCAGTCACCGTCGAAGCAGCCGAGGTCCAGGCCGCGACCGTAGCCATTCAGGCCGAGAGACGCGACGTCGCGGTCCGGCGAAATCGAGCCGAGGGCAGCGATCCAGTACTTGCGCTGCTCATCGGGGTGCTGGGCTCCGAGAG
>CAZCZY010000076.1:0-24184 GCA_964503525.1 uncultured Candidatus Saccharibacteria bacterium | reverse complement strand
TCCGGTGGATCGACAAGAAGTCTATGCCCTGCCCGATGACAAGCTATTCTTGATTGGGACGAGCGAGATCACGCTACTTAATTACCACGCGCATGAGACGCTTGCGCTAGCAGACGGGCCGCTCAAGTACACTGGTTTTTCCTCGTGCTATCGGCGCGAGGCTGGTGCGGCCGGTAAAGAAATGCGCGGTATGCTACGAACCCATCAATTTGAAAAACTAGAAATGTTTGTTTTTGCGTCACAAGAAGACTCCTGGCGCGTGTACGAAGAGGAAGTGATGCCGATTGCGGAAGGCCTCTTACAAAAATTAGGCCTACATTATCAAAAGTTAGTACTCTCAACCGGTGATCTACCCCGTAAGTTTCAAAAAACAGTTGATTTGGAAACCTGGTTGCCGAGCGAAAAGCGCTTTATTGAAACAGGGTCGATCAGTCATGCCGGTGATTATCAGGCGCGACGTCTGGGAATCAAATACGTAAATAGCACCGGCGAACGACGCTATGCCCACACCATCAATGCTACCGGCATAACGTTCTCCAGGATTCCGGCGGTTATAATAGAGCAATTTCAGCAAGCTGATGGACGAATAAAAATACCGGAAGTATTACAGCCCTATTTACATAATCGAGAATACCTTGGCTAATCGTAAAAAAAGTACCACTAAGAAGTTACCAGCTGCTCGTAAGAAATTACCAGCTGCTCGTAAGAAATTGCGCGTTGCCGTTCTTTTAGGCGGCCTCTCAGATGAGCGCGCTGTTTCGCTAGCATCGGGAAAAAATATACTTTCGTACCTGGACGCTAGCAAATATCTGGCACGACCGGTTCGCTTGGATAAAGATGGCCAATGGCAACGCAAGATAAAGCCGACCAACACGGACCTAGTATTTATTGCACTGCATGGAAAATTTGGAGAGGACGGTGTCATTCAGGGTTTCCTAGACTTGGCCGGAGTGCCGTACACCGGCAGTGGCGTTGCCGCGAGCGCAATAGGCATGGACAAAGTGCTGAGCAAACAATTATTTTTATCCGCTGGCATACCTGTACCGCGGGGAGAGGTACTAACAGCGCCTGACCAACTCCCACAGTCGATCGAGTTGCCCGCCTTTGTTAAGCCCGTCAACGGTGGTTCGAGTGTGGGTGTGATTCCGGTCAACTCTATGGACGAACTACGCAACGCAATTAGAGACACAGTGACAAAATACCGTTCGGCCTTGGTGGAGCCAAAAATAGAGGGACGGGAATTAAGCGTACCGGTGATTGGTAATACGCAAGCGCAGGCGCTGCCAGTGATTGAGATCATGCCACGTGGCAGCAGCTTTTATGACTACCGTGCCAAATACACCAAGGGTGGATCTGAGCACGTGACACCGGCAAAGATTCCGGCACCACTTACCAATGCAGCACAGGAGATTGCCGTAAAATGTCACGCACTGCTCGGCTGCCGTGGCTATTCGCGGACCGACATGATCGCAAACTCGCGTGGTGATATAAAAGTATTGGAGATTAATACATTGCCAGGCATGACCGTTACGAGTCTTACCCCGCAAAGTGCTGCGGCGGCCGGATATGCTTTTTCTGAACTCCTCGATCGTATTATTGCCTTGGCGTTGGAGAGTACTTCCCATGCTATTGCCACAACCAAAACTTGATAGCGTAGGACCGCGACGACGCTTTAATCGATCACACGCGCATCGCCGCACGCTCTACCAAACCAAACAGAAAAACTGGCATGTTTCTGGTAAGGTTTTACAGATCGCTTTAATTGTCGCAGTCGTTGCACTTCTAATAACGATTTTTCTTGTGTTGTTTTGGTCGCGCCTGTTTCGCATTGACCAACCAATTATCACGGGCGCGGCTCGGGTTTCCACCGAAGCAATTTTGACCGCCGTATCGCCAATCCTCAATACCTCGCGGTTTTGGATTTTGCCAGGCAATGCATTGCTTGGTGTTTCTAACAAGCAGGTTGAGCAAGCGGCGCTACAAACGTCACCAGCTATTGCCTCTGTGGAAGTGCGCAAAGAACTACCCAATGTACTCAAAATAATTATTCACGAGCGCGAGCCGTTGGCAATTTGGTCAGCGGCAGGCCAGTTCTTTTTTATAGACGAACGCGGCATAGCCTACGACGAAATTCTGCGTAGTGAATCGCGCGACGTCAGCCTCCCCGTGATTGTTGATGAAGGAGCGCGTGCAACCGTCGAACAAGACCGCGTTGTCACCGAAGAGACGCTGCAATTTGTTCGTGCCGTGTTTGCTGATGTGACGCGCACGGTTGGCATCGGCATTAATTTTTTTGTAGCCCCGAGTCGCTTGGCACCGGATTTAACACTCGTAACCAGTGAAGGGTGGAAAATAATTTTTGACTCGACCAAGCCGGCCGATCAGCAAGTCATTGTGCTTAAAGAGGTGCTCGACAACCAAGTTAAGGACAAAAAAAATCTCGAATATATTGATTTACGCATTCCCGGACGCGTCTTTGTGAAGTAGTTGAAAAAGCAGCACAGACGTGCTAGCTTGTTGATTTGATGAATTACGGCGTACAACTACTATGGCGGGATAAAATAAGCCGCGGCGGTTTTTTGGTCGCAATGCTGGCGGTGGCTGCATTGCTGAGCGCACTACTTTGGAAGGGTGACCTAGGGGGCAGCGCGGTGCCACTACATTACAATGTTTACTTTGGTATCGATTTTTTTGGGAGTGGCAAGACGATTCTTTGGTATTTGTTTACGGCCCTAGGATTTCTCATTGCGAATCTTGTCGTGGCGCTGTTAATTATTGAGCGGGAGCGAACCGCCGCCCGGCTATTGGCATGGTTTGCCGCTGTAACGGTTGGTACGATAGCGGCCGGTGTTTTACTCGTGTTAGTCTTTCGACAATGAAACTCAAAGGTTCCACAATAAAACCTCAAGATGCACCTGTGAAAGCTAAGCGTCGTACCACTAAAGCCGAGAGGTTTTGGGAGATTTTGCCTGGCGCTCTGTTGTGGACGGCCTTTGCTGCGCTGATACTTTTGTCGTGGCAGGCACCGTACATAATTTCGTACGTAATTATTTTGTACAGTTTGATGTGGTTTCTAAAATCAGTGCACGTTTCGATCCACCTTGTCCACACCTATCGTCAACTGCATCCGATAATTCCGATTAACTGGCGTGCTCGCCTGGACGAACTACTCGCACCTGAGGCTGCGGCACAAAAGGTTCGTGCCGAGGTCGCAAGTTTACGGGCCAAGCGCGCTTGGGGTACGTATCAATCAAAACGCTTGCTTAGTGGAGCGATCACAGTACTCTCTCGTCGCGAACAACAATTAAGCGACCTCGCTGCCAGAAAAAACGAGCTGCTCGACTGGCGGCACGTGTGGCACGTAGTTTTGTTTCCGACGTACAATGAACCCACCGAAGTACTGGAGCAATCTATAGGAGCTTTGGCACAATCAAATTTTCCACTCGAGCGCGTGCTTGTTCTTGTTGGTGTCGAAGAGCGCGCCGGTGCAGCTGGTCAAGAAAAGGCCGCTGCGCTGCGCCAAAAATTTGGCCGAGTCTTTGGTGCTTTTTGGACAATCACGCATCCGGATGGCATTGCTGGCGAGGCCAAGGTCAAAAGCGCCAATGCCACCTTTGCGCTTAAAAGTATTTTGCCCGAGCTTAAGCTCCGCGGGATTCCCGTTGACAATGTCGTTGTCTCAAACTTTGATTCTGATACTGCAGCAAATCCTGACTACTTGGCAGTGCTCACCGAAGCATTTGTGACCACACCCCGTCGACTGCGCGCTTCCTACCAACCGATCCCGGTGTACCACAATAATATTTGGGACGTGCCGATGATGCCGAGAGTTTCTGCAATTGGTTCGTCCTTTTGGCAAATGATTGAGGCAAGCCGAACCCATCGCTTAGTTTCTTTTTCTAGTCACGCCGTGCCATTGCGTGCGTTGCTTGATGTCGGCGGCTGGGACGTCACCAGAATTTCCGAGGACAGTCGCATTTATTGGCAGGCCTATATGCGCTATAGCGGCGATTACTATGTTGTGCCACTGCCCGTGATGGTGTCGATGGATGCGGTGCAGGCAGATGGCTGGTGGAATACGCTTGGGAGTTTGTATAAGCAAAAGCGGCGCTGGGCCTGGGGTGCAGAAAATATGGCATATCTCGGCACACATTTTTTTGGGCGCAATCGCGTTAGAGTACCGCTGTCTCGTCGTGTATTGCACCTCGGTCGGATGATTGAGGGATTTTTTAGCTGGTCTACTGCCGCGATTATTTTGGCGGTTGGTGGTTGGTTGCCGAGTTTCTTAGGAGGAGATGAGTTTAGGGATACAGTTCTTGGCCAAAACTTTTCTACAGTCTCGCGATTATTTCTGACAATCGCATTGGTCGGCGTAATTGTTTCAATTGTGATTAGCACTCGCATGATTCCGCCACGACCGGCTCACGTGCATAAAATACGCCGGTTATCAGTGGTCGCTCAATGGCTGTTGACGCCAATTGTCACAATCTTTTTTGGTTCAATTCCCGCGATCGATGCGCACACGCGCTTAATGTTGGGCCGCTACATGGAATTTCAGGTAATGCCCAAGGTACGAACGACAAAAAAAGCAAGCCCTGTTCCAGTGCCAGAACCCGCGCATGTCTAGACACATCTTTGTTCTTGGTATACTCGGTGTCTTATTAAGTGGATGTACTCAGCAAACGAATATAGGCATGACAAATTCAGGATCCTCAACGACTGCAAACACAAAACCAGAAACATCCGCAAACATCGTGGCCGTGCCAAGTGCTCCGATAGCCTGGCCGTTACGTGACAAAATATCTTCCGCAACCACCGGCGCAATTCTTAAGGCGGCTAGCGGACAGTTTGAGGTGAAAATTGCTGACAGTGATGCAGAGCGACAGCAAGGGTTGTCCGGGCGAGAAACTATTGGTGCGGATGGATTGTTGTTCGTACTGGAAGAAACTAAAACTCCCGGCATTTGGATGAAGGATATGCGGTTTGCGATAGATATTGTTTGGTTGCTGGACGGAAAAGTTGTGGACGTGTCAAAAAACGCCGTACCAGAACCGGGCGTGGCCGATACAGAATTGACGATCTATCGCCCTGACCAACCCGTGGACGCAATTCTGGAGGTAGTGACAGGGGACGCCGAGCGATTTGGACTTTTCGAGGGAGTCAAGGTTGGTGTGTTGGAAATACAGTTTTAAAAATTTGCCTTTACTAATACGTTTTCAAATAAAAAAAGGCACCGAACCTAGATAGGTTGGTGCCGTTGGTGGATTTTCTTACGGTGTCCCGTTGCGAAAGCGGAAGTTGACAGACACAACTTCACCATGGCCATCCACAAGAATTTCGAGACTGCCGAACCCCGCACGCTCGACACGCCGATAGAACTGCATGACGATCCTCACCGTGTGGTCCATGTCTCTCAACAGCGTTGCCTCGATGCGGTAAGCGTCGCGTATCGCGTGATTGAGCCACTTAGACTCGGCATACCCACTAGTAAGGAATTTATAACTAGTCCCCAGAACACGACGCGCGTTTTTTTCATTTCCTTCCGAGTCGCCCGTGAGGCAGGAACCGTAAATTGCGTGAACTACGACCGATGCGGGTAAGTTGAGAGCCGCCTGGAAAGCCATGTGCAACTGGGGATGGCTCCACCGTCGCTGAGCACTGTGCGTAGACCAGCTTGAACAAAGATCGAAAGCTTCTTGAACATCGCGATTTACCTCCTCGGTGCGGCTCGCTATGGCCGGATATTAAGAACGCTCGAACCTCTTTATCAGAACGAAGGAATGTAACTTTTACTATTCATGCTGTCAACATGAAATGGTGTCCACGCCCATATGAGACATGCCCTGAATCTTGGTCAAATTCTGCGGAATTGACGTCCTAGAACTAAACCGTTAGGATCTTTTGGCTATGGAGACTTTTGCCATTGTAAGCGTAAAGGGAAAACAGTACCTCGCGGAAAAAGGCGAGCACTTGTTTATTGACCGTTATGCCGCCAAAGAGGGCGCAGCCGTCACCTTTAAGGACGTTTTGCTTAGTGCATCGGGTAGCAAAATCGAAATCGGTACGCCATTCGTAAAAAACGCAACGGTTGAAGTCAAAGTTATTGCACATGTACGTGGTCCCAAAGGCCATTCTTTTAGGTATCGACCAAAAAAGCGCGTTCGTCGCTTACGGGGTTACAGAGCAGATTTAACCGAACTAGAAGTTACAAAAATTTCCTAACGAGAGGGCGCGCCGGGCGCGTATTTTTAGCGACTCGTCTCAAAAACCTGCCGCCCATCGAGTGCACGCGCGAGGGTGACTTCGTCGGCGTATTCAAGGTCGGCTCCAACCGGCAGACCATGCGCCAAGCGCGTCACACGAACGTCTGGCGTTTTTTCTAGGCGACGGCGTATATACAGAGCCGTCGCCTCACCCTCGATGGTGGGATTAGTGGCGAGGACCACTTCTGTAAACTTTTCCACAGCGACGCGTTGTTCAAATTCTCGCAGCTTAATTTGCTCGGGGCCAATGCCATCGATAGGGGAGAGCACGCCATGCAAAACGTGATAGCGGCCGCGGAAGTGGCCGGATTTTTCTAGGGCGACCACGTCAAGGGGATCTTCCACGATGCACACGAGGCCGGTCGCGCGGGAAGTGTCACGGCAAATGTCACAGGGAGATTGACTCGCAATATTCTGGCAAATCTTGCAGGAGGTGAGCTTGCTTTGGAGGGTTTTTATTTGTTCGCCAAAACGGCCGAGCTCCTCCTCAGGCTGTCTCAATAAGTGCAGAGCGAGTCGCGAAGCAGACTTAGGACCAATGCCGGGTAGTCGCGCAAAGCTCTCGATCAGGTCTAAGATTGGCTGCGGAAGAACCGCCATGTCTAGATCTTAAGGTCGTCGAGTTTGAGTTCGCCCGAACGTAATTTTGCCGCCATAATATCGCGCAATTGTTTTTGCGCATTTTCGTGGGCGTCGACGATTGCGTTTTGAAGACGCTCACGGTTATCCGGCACCATCATGGCTGGATCAATCGCAACGTTGGTGACCTTTTGATTACCATCCACCGACATTTTGACTTGCCCGTGCGCGGCTTTACCGGTGATTAAAATTTCACCCATGGCCGACTGCATTTTTTTTGCAGTCTTGCGCATTTCCCAAACTTGTTTGAGCTTATTGATTTTAACCATGCGATTACGTTTTGGCAGCGTCGTTGTGACCGTGCTCTGCTAGGTCGTGTTTCAAAATTTCGTCGACGTGCTCAACAAACATTGCTTTGGGCATTGCGCCTACAAACGAACCAATTTTTTTGCCACCCTTAAATATCATAAAAGCTGGAATGCTCATGATGCCGTACTGTGCGGCGATATCGGAGTTTTCGTCTACGTTGAGCTTAACGATTTTTAGTTTGTCTTTGTAATCGACAGAGAGTTGTTCGAGTGTGGGATTTACCATGTGACAGGGGCCGCACCATACCGCCCAAAAATCAATCAGTACGGGCAGCTTACTGTCTAGGACTTCTGATTTAAATGTTGCGCTGGTGATGTTGATTTGCGGCATTTGGTTACGTTGTAGAAGAAATGCTAGCGGGTGGAGGGGGTGGTGTCAACGGCGACGGGGGCAGACTTGCGGGATTGGGAGTCTGTGCCCTACTCAAATTTTGGAAGCGAACTTGCTGAGAATTAAAGAAGAGTTCGATTTGTCCGGTTGGACCATTGCGATGTTTACGAACATGAATTTCTGCCAAATTTTTATTGGGCGCATCTTTTTTGTACATGGCTTCACGATAGATAAACATGACTACGTCCGCGTCTTGTTCGATTGAATTGTGAGAAATGATATCGTTGGCAACAAAATTGCTGAAACCAGGCACCGTTAAATCATATACGTCTTCTGTGCCCGCTGGTTCTATGGATACGATTTCGTCCCAATATACGTCGCTATTAGCGAGGTCCATCAAATATTCGTCGTTTTGAACAGCGAGGGCTACTCGCCCTAATCGTTCGCGGCTGACATTTTGCTTGTACAAGGAAGTCCCACAATATTCATGTCCCAATAAGTTCTGGAGCTGGCGTGAAGTAATGCCGTGCTGTTGCATCGCTGGAACAACATTACTACGCCATATGTTGCTTGGAATTACGTCGCGATTGGTATTGGCCTGTTGAGTTTGGATTTGCTGTACACATTCTGCTAGCGCCAAAGTTTTGTATGCACCAACGGCACCAATTGATCGCGCAAATGACATTACCTCCTCATGCCCTGTTATGGCCACATGAAATTGCGTGCGTCCCTTCTTGCCCTGGTCAACGGAACGGACCACGGCGTTGATTCCGTGACGAACCAGTAAAGACTGCACATCTTGCGCAAGCGTCTCGCTTGAGGATGCGTAATAGATCGCTGGATATCGACTTGCAGCTGTACCTGGTCGAATACAGCCATCTGTGGCCCACAGGTGTCGAAGAAATGCTGATGTAATGTTAATAGGCTGTTCGAACATTTCTGCGGGAATAAATTTCTCGTAGGATCGCAACCCAAAAGCACTTAAAGTACGCAGCCATTGCGCAATCGGATTACTTTTGCCGTGAGTAAGATGTTGTGCTGCTGCTAAGTAGACTTGATACCAGGTTCGTTCGCGATTGATCCTTGGTCTTATGCGTTCGCCAAAAATGCTAGTTGCCAAGCCGGCTGCAATTTCTGCTAAGTCAACTTCTTGCGTTGTATATTGAATGGCGTGACGCGGCAATGTACAACCGTCGCCAATCAATAAGCCCAGCAAGGATGCCTCCGCTTCTGAGACACTTGATCCCGAGCCGCTGAGTAGTTTTCGAGGTAGTGCAATGCGATCACCGACGTTTAATTTGTCCAGGCGTTGCCACGTATTAAGTAGTCTAAACTTATGATTGCCAGTGGCCCTTATAGTTCTGCCGAGACGCGTTCGAAGCGAAAAAACTTTTTTGGCACCGGTTGAAAAGGCGTTAGAAACCACGGCCGGTTCAATCTTCAGCGTCTGTTCATTGAGTGACAGAATCTTAAAACCTGACTTACCAGCGAGAGTCCGAATTGAAACGCGCGCACCTGTATCAGCCATGGTTATGAGTGTGTCGCCAGCAAGACAGCCCGACTCACGCAAATCAGATAGCTGAGGAATCTTGCTATCTCTTTGCTCAACCGCGCGCGACAACTGCGACAAGGCCAAGACTGGAACATTCAACTCACGCGCAATAGATTTAAGTGCACGCGAAATTTCCGAAACTTCTTGCACACGATTTTCTGTTTGACGACCTTCCATCAATTGTAAATAATCCACGACGATTAGGCCGAGCTTATGTTCGGCGTGCAGACGACGGGCTTTGGTTCGTAATTCCATAACATTGGTACCAGCGGAGTCATCAATAAATAGCGGCGCCTCCGATAAGATTCCCATGGCGTCGTTGAGTCGCTCAAAATCATTGTCACCCTCGCGCTCAGCCAAGCGGCCCGTGCGTAATTTCCACAAGTCGATTTGTGCTTGCGATGCGAGCAACCGATCAACCAATTCGTCGCGAGACATTTCTAGTGAGAAAAAACCAACGGGCATTTTAAGATTGACCACAATGTTACGAACAATGTCCAACGCAAACGTTGTTTTTCCCATCGAAGGGCGCGCGGCGAGCACCACGAGGTTGGAGCGTTGGAGTCCAGCCAAAAGCTCGTCGAGATCTGTAAAGCCCGTCGCGATGCCGCGCAGCTGGCCCCGATTGCGATGTAGCTCGTCGATGCGTTCAAACGTGTCGGCCAGGACTGATTTGAGAGGAATAAAGTTTTGCTTGAGTTGCGCCTGCGAAACCTGAAAAAGTTTTTGTTCGGCCTGGTCTAGGATGGACTCGACGTCCTCACTTGCCTGGTAACTCATGTGCGTAATCTCATTGGAAGCGGTGATGAGTCGGCGCAACGTGGCCTTGCGTTGAACAATACGAGCATAATGTGTGACGTGGGCGGCCGACGCGACGCCGTTTACCAAACTCGTGAGCGTCTCGGTCCCGCCGAGGCGTTCGAGTTCGCCCTTGGATTTTAATTTGTCAGAAAGCGACAGGACATCGATTGGCTCCCGCGCCTCAAAGAGCGCCAACATTGCTTCGTAAATCACGCGGTAGGCTTCTTTATAAAAGGAGCTCGACACCAAAAAATCGGCCACTTTGACAATGGCGTCCTTGTCCAAGAGCAGCGCGCCCAAAACAGACGCCTCGGCCTCTAAGTTTTGCGGCGGGACGCGATCGGCGGTGCTCAATTGCCCGGCGGTGTTCAGTTGCCCGGCGCTCCCAGCGTTCTTTGAGCCACCCAGGTTTTTTGGGCTATTGAGTTGGTTCGGCACGCTGGGTGCGATTGAAGGAAGTGTCATGTAATTTTGAGAAGTCTCATAGAGGTCAATGCGTCAGTATAGCGGTGGCGACGTTCGGTAACAATCCCATTGGCCCAAGATCTTTGCACGAAGTACCCACCGTTTTTCCGCAGCTGCGACTCAGGCCTGACGATGCAACCCTCGTTGTCCTGTTTTGGTCTTTCGCCAACGAACCCCCTCGGCAACATCTTGAATTTCAAAGCCTGCGAGGGCGAGTTTACCCCGGAGTTCGTCACTGCGCGCAAAATCCTGCGATTTACGGGCTATGGCGCGCTCCTTGAGAAGACCCTCTAGCAGTTTTAGGTCTGCGGGCGAAAGGGGTGTCGCGGGTGCAATTGGAAGTAGACCCAAGATCGAATCAAAATCAATAAAACGCTCGAGTATGGCCTGCAAGTCGGACTGCGCGGGCTTTTTTGTGAGCGTCGTATTTGCGAGCGTTACCAGGTCAGCCAGGACTGCTAATGCCTCTGGGGTGCTGAGGTTATTGTCGAGTGCCGAGTCAAACCGCAATGCGATCTCTTTGAGCTGCTTGGTCAACGCTGGATTGGCTTTGATGGCGGTAGCCTCTGGTAGCGCTTCGCGTATTTTTGCCACGACTTCGACAATTCGCAGCCAACCCTCTTGCGCTGCCTTCATCGCGGCCCACGTAAAATTGAGGTGCGCGCTAAAATGGGCTCCCAAAAATAAAAACCGTAGCGCGAGTGGGTCATAGCTTTTTTCTTGCACGTCTTTGATACGAACAAACGTACCATCGCGCTTGGACATTTTTTTACCATCAACAAACAAGTGGCGCGTGTGCAGCCAGTATTTTGCTAGTGGTTTACCCGTGAGTGGTTCGGTCTCAGCAATTTCATCCTCGTGATGCGGAAATATATTGTCCTCGCCCCCCGTGTGAACATCAATACTCTCGCCAAGATGTTTAAGAATCATCGCGGCGCACTCAATGTGCCAACCGGGATAGCCGCGACTCCAGGGACTGTCCCATTGCAGTAAATGTCCCGGAGCCGCTTTTATCCAGAGTGCAAAATCATATGGCGATTTTTTTTGTTCAAACGCTTCAGTTTTTAATTCCGGGCGAACTTGTTTTCTTAATTGCGGCAACGTGTTACCTGATAATTTTCCATATTCAGAAAAACTACCAACGTCAAAATAAACGCTACCCTCGACCACGTAGGCAAAATTTTTCTCAATGAGACGCGTGATGAGTTCTTGCATTTCTACAATATGATCCGTCGCTTTTATGTAGGCGTCAGGCGCACGCAAATTTAACGTACCGGCATCTGCCAAAAAAGCACGGGTATAATGTTCGGCAAGTACCAAAGGTGATTTACCCTCGCGCCTGGCCGCCTCAATCATTTTGTCTTCACCGCGATCAAGATCGTCCTGCGTTAGGTGGCCGACGTCGGTAATATTGATGATGCGTTTAACAGCTAGGCCGCGCCGCAATAGTACGCGATGCAAAATATCATCAGTGACGTAGCGTCGGAGATTACCGATATGTGGGTAGTTGTAGACAGTGGGTCCGCACGAATACATCAACACACGTCCGGGCTCAAGCGGCTTAAAATCTACGGTTTGTTTAGCAAGAGTATTGTAAAAACGAAGCACCAGACCAGTCTAGCGCACCTTTTGCTGTTCGCGCAGTAAATTGACGAGGGCGAATTGTAAAAATTGAGCGAATTCTATAAAACCTTGCGTCGACGTAAAAAGCCCAAAAATGCCAACTCGGCAACGACTAAGACACCAATAATTATGCCAAATACTGGCGTTTGTTCTGGAAGGGGATTACCAGGCACATTGGTGCCCAGGAGGTCCAGTAAAAACGACGCTGGTAAAAACAGAACAGAAATAATGGTCAGAAGTCTAAAAGTCTCATTTAGACGATGATTTACGAGTGAGTCGTTTGTGGCGGCGATTCCCTCAATAGTACTCATGTGTGTCTCCGATAACTCCCATTGATTTTCTGCAGTATCGACCAGGTTTCGCCAAAATATTTCTTCGGTCTTTGTTACAAAGTTACTCGACAACGTAATGACCTGTTTCAAAAATGTAGCCTGGGGTTTAAAAACCTTTCGGAGATCCAGGATGGTGCGCCGCAAACTCGAGATCTCAGATAGGACGTCGCGGCGTCGCGAACGGTGTTCAAAAATGTTCGATTCAATACGATCGAGATCTTGCGAAATATGATCCGTCAGCGAGTAATTTTGCTCAAACAGCAAGCTCAGCAACTCGTACAGTAAATGATCGGGTCCCGAGCCGAGTAAAGCAGCGCGTTTTTCTGCAAACAATTTTGCATCAGAAAAAGCACTCCGCACAACGTGCACATCGTGCGAATGAAATGTAATCAGTCGATCCTTAAATAAAAAAACGTCAAGCTCCGTAGCGCGCAGGTGATGGCCTGCCTTGTGCGGAAAACGAAATACAAAAAATGCATAGGTATCATGCACCTCTAATTTTGGTCGTTGCGCCGGACTTACGACATCTTCTAGATCCAGCGGGTGAAATTGATACTGTTTTTGTAAGTCACGTAAAATTTCCGGCGTCGGATTTTGAACGTCGATCCAGGTCATACCTTTGTGTGTAAGCTCCTGCGTACTTGGTCTAATCGAGCTGGATGGGGAAGTTTCCATGACAACTATTGTATCAAGAAATACCCCTATTGTCAAGTTTAGCGTTGACTAAAGCCAAAAACATTGGCATGATTTGTGCATGAATTTTGTTGACGAAGAACTTCCTAATGCGCCTAAAGGGACAGAAGACGCAGAATCCTCTCGGTCTCTTGAGCAGGTGGGCGCGCCAGAAACCACGGCAAGTCCTCTTGAAACTGGCGGGGTTGCCACGGCCGATCCAAAAATCCGCGAGCTAGAAAAAAAACTAGACGAATTTAGAAAACTTCGCGTTGAGGATCAGACAGCGCTCATGCAAGAGATCGAGGAACGCGTTGCATTAAGGAAGGAGCAAGCCAGTTACAAAGATCTGGTGGAAAAAAATGCAGCCAAAGCAGCGGAACTTGCACCGGGACAATTACCGGCTGATCAGACTCGCGCCGAGAGTGCAGCACAGACAGGCCCACTTACGGTCGAGCGACTACTGGCACTAGAGCCGCAGCAAGCAGTGGTGGCGCTCGGCGAAATGGCGGCTGGAGGCTCGTCAGGATTGGACAAAGCGGTCACCCTACTCAAACAGGCGTATGCAGTTAAGCGCGAAAAAGTGCCCTATCTCATTGAAGAATTACAAAAACTTTTGACTGGCCCGAGTAAAGCCGCGCAAACGTCAGACTGACGCATGTCGAACTAACACAAAGGGAGCGTGACACTTTTCTCAACAGTACTTTTTGTCGCAACCATTTTAGCAGGAGGCGCATTTGCAGTGACGTTTACCTGGCTGATTTTGGATTTTGTTGGCGGCAAGCGACGACTTAACCGTTCGCTCGTAATAAAGTTGTACAAAGTTGCGCTTCCCAAAGCAGGTGCGCGCGAAGAAGAACGAACACAAGAAAGTCTCCAAGCCGAGCGCGAAGTGATTTCTGTTGTCGAGCAATTTTTAGCGAGTGTTGCCGCGATCGCGCACGACACCAAAAAAATTCTCAAGGACGTTGACCATCTCACGTTTGAAATTGCAGCCCTGCACGACGAGATTCAGTTTTACATGGCAGTGCCTGAGCCCATTGCGGACTTAATAGAAAAACAATTGCACGCCGTGTACTCACAGGCGGTGATCGAACCGGCCGACGAATATAATATATTTTTGCCAAAGATAGGCTATGCCGAGATGGCGACCTTTCACTTAAAGCGAAGTTTTGAGTGGCCGATTCGCAGCTATCAGCAAATAGAATCAGATCCGCTTAACGTCCTCACCAACTCGCTTTCAAAAATTTCTAAGGACGAGGGCGCAATCATCCAAGTGCTTTTTAAACCGGCTAAAGGTGGCTGGCAGAAAAAAGCGGATGGTCTCGCCAAAAAATTACAAGAGCACAAAGTTTCCCTGGGAGGCAAAAAAACGGTCTCGCTGCTCAAAGAGTTAACTGAGACAAAACGTCCGGGTGAACAAAAAGAACAAAAACCGTTGACCCCACTGGTTGAGGAGGCAATCAAAGCAATCTCAGGTAAGGCCAGTAAAGTTGGATTTGATGTCAACCTGCGTGTTGTCGCGAGTTCGCCACGGCAGGAGAGCGCCAAAGTGCAACTGCGCAATTTGACTTCAGCTTTTGAGCAATTCTCGTTTCCAAACTTAAACTCACTCGTTGCTCGTTCGCCTAAGAAACCGGAGGAGCAGGCGGCGTTGCTAACGAGTATTGCTTTTAGAACGTTTAGTCCTACGGCCGCGCTCACATTATCAAGTGAGGAACTTGGCAGCATCATGCATTTCCCGGACTCGCGCTATGTCGATACCCCCAATATCGTATGGCTCGGGGCGCGAACTGCACCAGCCCCCGCGCGCTTACCGACCGAGGGCCGTTTGATCGGTCATAATTTGTATCGTGGTGTTAAGCGACCGTTCTTGATGCCGCGCGAAGATCGCCGTCGCCATTTTTATTTGGTTGGCAAGACGGGAACCGGCAAGACCACGATGTTTTTGAACATGATTCGTGATGACATCGAGGCGGGGGAGGGCGTGGCCTATCTTGATCCGCACGGTGATGCGATCGAACAAATTTTGCAAAGCATTCCTAAGCACCGTATTGATGATGTGATTGTGTTTAGGCCTGGTGACACCGAGCGGCCAGTGGGCCTCAACATGCTTGAATACGAGACAGAAGATCTTAAAGACTTTGTAGTGGGCGAAATGATCGCGATTTTCTACAAACTTTTTCCGCCGGAGATCATTGGTCCAATGTTTGAGCACAATATGCGCAACGTCATGTTGACGCTGATGGAGGACAAGGATGACCCAGGCACCCTCGCAGAAGTTCCACGCATGTTCTCAGACGAACGCTACCAACGCTATAAGGCCTCCAAGGTCAAAGATCCGGTTGTGCGCAGTTTTTGGGAAAACGAAATGGCAAAGACGAGCGACTTTCATAAATCAGAAATGCTGGGGTATCTGATTTCTAAAGTCGGACGCTTTGTTGAGAACCGCATGATGCGCAACATCATAGGTCAAACCAAGAGCGGTTTTAATTTCCGCGACATCATGGATAACAAGAAGATTTTCTTGGCTAACTTGTCCAAGGGAGAAATGGGGGACATCAACTCGTATCTGATCGGTATGATTTTGGTGACTAAAATCCAGATGGCGGCGCTCTCGCGCGTCGACACACCAGAAAAACAACGTCAGGATTTCTATCTGTATGTTGATGAGTTCCAAAACTTTACGACAGATTCGATCCCGACGATTCTCAGTGAGGCCAGAAAATATCGTCTCAATCTGCATTTAGCGCATCAATTTATTACGCAAGTTGAAGAAAAAATTAGGGATTCGATTCTGGGCAACGTCGGCACCATTTGTACGTATCGTGTTGGCGCTCAGGATGCAGAAGTATTGCAAAAAGAATTTGAGCCCGTATTTAATTCCAATGACATAGTTAATTTGTCGTTTGCCCAGGCGTACATCAAATCGAGCACGCAAAAAACGCCGCTCCCCGGGTTTTCGATGCAAATACCTGCGCCCTGGGAGTTGACGCATCCAGAAAAAATTCGGCCAAAAGTTGCTGAGGCGCTTAAACAACTCTCTCGCCTTAAACACGGTCGCGATAGAGCGGTTGTTGAGCGCGAGATCGAAGAGCGCGGGCAGATTGCGTAGCCAGGCGATTGAGTAGCTCCGAGGTCTGCTTGTACGGGGTGTGAAAATTCGGTGTACAAATGTGGACTTGCGCTCTCATATGAGTGTCGTGCTAGAATTGTCTTAGTTCGGAAGATAACGGAAAGTGCAAAAAGAAAAGAACTAAAACATTAACGCAACATAAACAATGTCTACGCAAAAAGTTACGACAGCACTGCAATTACTTCGGGACGCTGAGGAAAAAGTTGCGACCGCGCGACGCCTACTACAGGATATATCCGGACAACCACTTGAGGGAGCTACAGAACGCGTTGTGCTCAGTGCGGATGAATCCACGGCAACTAATATTATCGAGGGCATTTTTGACGGCCAGTCGATGATTGGTAGTGATAAAAAAGTATATCCCGTGCCGGCCAACTACGCTTCTAAATCAAAACTCGTTGAAGGCGATACGCTCAAGCTGACGATTGTCGATGATGGCAGTTTTATTTACAAACAAATTGGTCCGATTGATCGCAAACATGTTCGTGGCCAATTGAGTCGAGACGAGCGCGGCGAGTATCGTGCCAAAGCTGATGGCGCGGAGTACCGTGTTTTGCTCGCATCAGTAACATATTTCAAAGGTATCCCCGGCGATGAGGTGACCTTGATGTTGCCAAAATCAGGTATTGCTACCTGGGGTGCAATCGAGAATATTATTAAGACCACGGACGAACAGCAACTTCCAGAATTGGTTCGTGAATCAATGGAACGATTACGCGAGGGTGATACGGGCAATACTGCAGATGTTGGCGAGAATTATGACCCTGCCGAGGCAAAAAAAATTCCAATCTCAGAGTCTAATCAAAAAATTGGGGAAAAAGTAGCCGAATAACGGGGAAAAATAAAGCAAATCGTGCGTTGCTACTTCCGTTAGTCAGGCTGACGCGGTAGGATCAGCAAGTCCTATGAGCTTGGCATTGTATCGAAAATATCGGCCATCGCAGTTTGCGGAGGTTCGCGGGCAAGAGCGTGTAACAACGACCCTGCAGGAAGCCCTGCGGAGTGGTTTGGTTGGGCACGCCTACATTTTTTCGGGGCCGCGGGGGACGGGGAAAACTACCGTTGCTCGACTGCTTGCTCGCGCGGTTAACTGCGAAAAACTGCAAAAGGGCCTTTTAAAATCGGGCGAACCCTGCAATACCTGCTCGGCATGCACGCGGGCGATCAATGGCAAGGAATTAGATCTTATCGAGATCGACGCGGCTTCTAACCGAGGCATTGATGAAATTCGCGAACTACGTGAGCGTGTGCGTTTTGCACCGAGCATTGGCCAGAAAAAAGTTTTCTTGATTGACGAATTCCACATGTTAACCAAGGAGGCGTTTAACGCCCTGCTAAAGACACTCGAGGAACCACCCGCGCATGTCATATTTATTTTAGCGACTACAGAAATACATCAGGTCCCCGCGACGATCATGTCGCGTGCGCAACATTTTGCATTTTGTTCGTTACCGCATCAAGTCTTAGTGGACGAAATTGAGCGCGTGGCAAAGCAAGAAAAAATTTCCGCATCACCTGAGGCCGTTGCACTTTTGGCCGAGCAAGCAGAGGGTGGCGCTCGTGACGCACTCAGCCTGTTGGATCTCATGCGTGCGGCGGCGGGAAAGCGTGAGATTAGCGTGGAGTTGGTTGGGCAAGTGCTGGCGCTACCAAATGTTACGCGTCTAGAAGAGTGGCTTAGTGCGGTTGCTCGTGCTGATGCGGAAGCAGCTTTGGCGAGCATCCGGACGGCGCTGGAAGAAGGCGGCGACGCGATGCACTTTGCGCGCGCGTTGGTGCGCTATGTTCGTGTCGTGTTGCTGTACAGTATTGACGCAAAAATTGCCGATCAGGCCGCAGGCAGTCTCACACCTGAACAGCGCACGCGCGCGCAAGAGTTTGCAAAATCACTGCCTCGCAAACAATTGCTCGTCATTTTATCGCGGGTTAATCAGGCAGCGCAGGAAATCCGCGGAAGCACCATTGCGTCGTTACCACTTGAAGTCGCAACGCTATCAGTCATGGCACCAAGTCCGACGGCGTCGAGTGGGCCGGCACGAAGTGCACCGGCCGCGATTCCAAAACAGTCACCAAAAAAAGCGCTACCAAAGGAGCAGAAATCAATTAGCAAATCCACGACGGCGTTGGAGGGCACTGTAAAAATCAGCGCCAGTGATAATTTATCTGGAGTCGATACGGGATTACTTAACAAAATGCTGACCGGGTGGCACGAGGCCATTGATTTGATCCGCGAAGAAAATCTCGGCGTGGCCGAGTTGTTACGCAACGCGATCGTACTTAAAGTTCAGGATCGTACGGCTTGGATGGTTGTGGAATACAGCTTTCACAAAGAACGCATTCTGGAACGTCGCAGCCGTCACCTCGTCGAGCGGATTTTGGAGCAGCGGTTTGGAGAAAAGGTTCGTCTTCGATGTTTTGTACCGACAGAACTGGCAGAAAAAGAGCGGCAAATATACCTCACTAAGAAAAGTGAACATCAAAAAGCACAAAAAGTTCGAGCCGCAGCATCAGCTACAGTTTCGTCCCAAGTGCAGTCCGAACCTCTAGCAGAACTCGCGCTTAATTTGCTTGGCGGGCAGGTAGTTGAGTAACATACTGGCGCCCTGCCATACCAGGGTCTAGCTACAAAAAGCTAGGGTCTAGGTACAAACTGATGGGGAGTCGCCAAGTGGTAAGGCAGCGGCCTTTGAAGCCGCCATTCGAAGGTTCGAATCCTTCCTCCCCAGCCAAGTGCAGTTGTCTTGTGGTATAATATTGACATGTCAAGAAAAAATCTTTCCCTCGTCGCATTTATAGTGAGCCTTGTAGCGTTGGTTGTGAGTGTTTTTTTGGTTGTTCTGAGTACACGCACTACCGACGAGCCCGTATTAAATAATCAGCCACCGGTGACACCGCCAGGTTCTACTAATGAAGAGCTACCGCCGGCCTCGTTCAAGATTCTTTCGATAGAGCCTGCGTCGGAATCTACCGTGGTGATGCCATTTGAAATAACGGTCATCACAGACAAGCCTACTGCCTCGGGTATCTCGAGTGCGGATTGCGAGTCTACTCGTCCGGGGCAAGGGGTGCATTTTCAAGCACTGCTCGCACTAGACCTGATCCCCAAGCAAACCGTAAATAAAATTCCAGTAAACGAACAAACACTCGGTGCAGGCGATCTGATTAGTTGTTCGTTTACCATCACGATTGGCGTGCAGAGTGGTGATATAACATCGCAACAAATCGAGTATATATTTGGCAGTCAAAACTAGCGTTTCAAAAAAAGGGGGCATGGAACTTTTCCATTCACTTTGGCCCGCTCGCATTATCCTGATCTGGCTCATTAGTTTAGAAATAATGGGCGGGCTACAAATAATCCCGCTCCAGACCGAATTTACCTGGAAGGGTTTGCTCTTGCAGTCCGTGGTAGCACTGATTGGCTTAGAAATTCTCGAGAGAGTAGTACAGAAAAATAAGCTGGATCTTTCTGTAGGAATCCTCGGCCTATTTTTGACCGGCCAGATTGTGATCGATGCCTTTGGCGATATGTTCCATTGGTATGGACGATTTAGCGGCTACGATCAACTCCTACATTTTACCGGCGGGTTTGTATTTGCTTTGATCACGACAGGTTTTGTTCGTGCCTATTTTAAAAAGAAGCGAACCCGTTTACTCAAAAGAGAAGTCGCTTTTTTTGGCTTGAGCGTGGCCGCCCTTGGAACAATACTGTACGAAGCTGAGGAATATTTGGAAGATGTGTTGACCGGCAGTCAGCGACTGGGTAACGGTTTTGATACGGCTGATGATTTATTGCTTGGAGTGATTGGAGCGGCGCTCGCTGCTGCAATGGTTGTCGCACTACCAAAATTAACGCAGAGGCCCTAGGATCAGCACATGTCAGTACCTCATCAGCCGCGGCGAACAAAGCGTGTTATTGGCGCTTTTATCATCTGGCTTTTTGTCGTGGTGGCGGTGATTTACGGGCTTTGGTTTTTGGGACAGCGCCAAAAAATCCAATTTTCTGGACGGCCGGTGGTTGTCGCGACGGTCCCACACGTAGCTGGATGGCTCCGAAATATCCTGGAGCCGGAGATCCAGGTTGAAAAGTTGATTCGCGGTGGCGCCGATGTGCATTCTTTTTCGTTTAGTCCGGCTACGATTGATCTAGTGTCACGTGCGGAGGCAGTGGTGGCAAACGGCGCTGGGCTAGAACCCTGGCTCGCCGATGTGGCGGGACAAATTCCAGAGACACCCGTCATCGATACGTCACAAGCGGTGGCAGTCACAGAAGGCGATCCACATATTTGGCTCGATCCTGTGCGAGCCTCGGCGCAAATCGAGTATGCGAGTCGAGAGCTGCAAAAAATATTTCCGGAGTATGCGCAAAAAATTTCAGCACGCACCCAAGAATACGTACAATCACTGGGGCAATTAGATGCGGAAACTAGTATTGCACTGAGCAGACTTCCGCAAAAGAATTTTGTTGCGTTTCATGATTCATTTGCATATTTTGCAAATAAATATGGGCTCGAGCAGGGAATACACTTGGTGGAGCGTCCAGGCGCGCAAATTACATTGCAAGACATAGCAGGCTTAGGTCAACAAATAACGACGGGAAAATACCAGGCGATTTTTATCGAACCCGGACCAATTCCTGATCTCGCACAAACATTGGCCGATGAATTTGGTCTAGACCTACTCATCCTGGATACCTTGGAGACTGCGCCGGACGATGCGGACGCGTATGTTCGGATCATGCGACAAAACGTGTCACAATTGGTGCACGGCCTATGAGCACTAACGCAGAGCAAAGTATTTTAGATCTCCATCACGTGACGGTGACGCTTGGGCAGCGCGACGTTGTGTCTGATGCGAGCGTCGCTATTGCGCATGGCGAAATTGTCGGCTTGATCGGCCCCAACGGTGGGGGTAAATCGACGCTGCTTAAGGCAGTCCTTGGGCTGATTGCGTATCAAGGCACTATTACGATTGCACCTGGCACCACGATCGGGTATGTACCGCAGTATTTTGATTTTGATCGAACAATTCCGCTTACTGTTCGGGAATGGTTTAGAATCCGCGCTGGCCAGCCGGTTACAAGCACCCGTGCTGACGAGCGCATCATGCAGGCGCTGACTCTGGTCGATGCGCGCCAAACGCTCAAGCGCCGCCTCGGCGTATTATCGGGCGGCGAATTACAGCGAGTCTTAATTGCCTCAGCGATCTTTAACCGACCCTCCCTGCTTATTTTAGACGAACCATCAACCGGAATTGACGTCGGAGGTGAGGAAATTATCTATGGTTATATTGCAAAACTAGCCGAGGAAAAAAAGCGTACTATCGTTTTTGTGTCGCACGATCTAGATATCGTAAGCAAAATTGCAACAAAGGCACTCTTTATAAACGGAAGCGTCACTGGCTACGATACCCCCGACAAAGTTCTCAAACACCATACGGTCGCCCACCCAAAAGCCCTTCAGAGTCATCGACATTACCATCACCCATGAACGACGCCCTGAGCATTTTTGATCTGCCAATATTTTATCGGGCGCTCGCGGCCGGGTTACTCGTTGCACTCATGACGGGCAGCCTCGGCGTCATGGTGGTACTGCGTCGTATGGCATTTTTTGCGGATGCAATTGCACACGCGAGTTTGACCGGTATCGCAATTGGCCTGTTATTACAAATTGATCCTGTTTGGTCAGCTATTGCATTTAGCGTTTTGTTGGGGCTCGGCATCGCCTGGCTGTCGCGCTCCAGCGTCTTGGCCTTTGATACTATCATCGGCGTTTTTTATGCCGCAGCAGTTGCGCTGGGAGTAATAATTATTTCTAGTCTCTCAGGACCGCGTGTTGATTTATTCGGATTTTTGTTCGGCGATATATTGGGTGTCACAAACCAAGATCTTATAATTGCAGGCGTTCTCACCGTTGCGGTGTTGGTCATCTTTGGTATCTTGTTTAATGTACTGGTACAAGTTGCGGTGTCAAAAGATTTAGCCAAAGTAAACCGCGTCAAGGTTGATCGTAACGAATTTATATTTCTGGCCTTGTTGGCGCTGACTGTTGCGGTCGGTATCAAGTTGGTCGGTGTGATTCTCATTGGACCATTACTTTTGATACCAGCGGCCGGCGGAAAAAATTTGAGTCGATCGCTCGTTGGCATGGTGGGGTGGTCAATCACACTGGCGGTTGCTGGGACACTTCTGGGCTTGTATGGCAGCGTCTGGCTCAATACCCCAACTGGTCCAAGCATTGTTGTTGCGCTCGCGTTGTTGTTTGGAGGGACGTTGGTTGTTCGTTCCGCAAAGGGATCGTAGAGTATTTTTCATGCTTACTTGGTTTGCAACAGGACTCGCGCGAGGCGTGCGCTGGCTCGTACAGGTCTCTGGCAGGGGACAGGGCTCAAGTCTGCCAGGCCTGGTCGCACTCAAAATCTCGCCAGGCTTTTTAAAGAAGCGAGCACGGCACATCGGCGGACCAATCATCGTGGTAACTGGTACCAATGGCAAGACCACCACGTGTAGCATTCTGTCTAACATTTTGCGCGAGTCAGGATATGACGTCGTCACAAATGCTGCGGGCGCAAATATGCCCAGTGGTGTTGCGACGGCGTTGGCTATGATGTCGAAGCTTCGTGCAAAAAAAATTGGCGCGAACAATGTTGTTGCTAAGAAAAAACGCGTCGCTGTGATCGAAGCGGACGAACATGCACTGCCGCAAATTCTTGCGCAACTACCCGCGGCAACCGTAGTTCTCACCAATCTTTTTAGAGATCAACTAGATCGATACGGCGAAATTGATTCTATTGCTAAGCGCTGGGAGGCGGCGATAACTGGTTCAAAAAGTGTTAGAAATGTTGTCGCTAATGCCCATGATGCACGCGTGATCACCGTTGCACGGTCTGTAAAAAAACAAAGTATTTATTTTGGTGTTCGTCAATTAGAAATTTTGGGTAACCCTAATCCAAACGCTGCCGATGTATCGCAATGTCCGAGCTGCGGTGGTCGCCTGGATGGCACACGCTTTATCGCGCACCTGGGAATCTTACGCTGTGCTAATTGTACTTTTACCACGCCCGAACCGACGATTGTTCTCACGCGCTATCAACCAAAAGGTTTTGACGGTGCGCAGCTCGAGATTGTTCGTATCAAGGGTACTGAGGAAAATAAACTGGGGGTGGAGACTGGGCTGCTTGGTCGCTACAACGCTTTCAATATTTTAGCGGCAGTAGCAGCTGCCGAAACTATTGGAGACACTGACACTATTGGCGTTGCTGATACGGCCATTGTTCGGGGTATTGCAAAAACGGTTAAAGTTTTTGGTCGCTCCGAGAGTTTTGTAATGAACAATCGCGACGTTCTCTTGCACCTGGCAAAAAATCCCACTGGCTATAACGAAATTTTGCAATTATTAGATGAATCATCGCCAAAACTGTCACTCGTCCTGGCACTCAATGACAACTGGGCGGATGGAGAGGATATTTCGTGGATTTGGGACGTACTATTTGAAGCAATTGCGCCAAAAATTTCTGCGCTAACGGTAACGGGAAAACGCGCTGGAGATTTGGCAGTTCGATTAGAGACAGCGGGCGTAACCATACCTATTAATGTCGAAGAGAATTTAATCACTGCACTGGAAGGCGCGACTACTACGGATACGTTAGGCCATGTGGAGAGTGATGTGAGTGCTGTCGGTGTCGCTGGTTCCACCGGCGCCGTGCATATTATTTCGAGTTATACTGCGATGATATTTTTGCGAGGCGAACTCGCGCGCCGCGATCTTGTGCCGGCAAATTGGGAGCCAGCCCTGTGAGCGCTCCACGACATTTGCATATCGTGTGGCTCTACCACGACCTTATGAACCTCTATGGCGATCGTGGCAACATATTAACGCTCGCATATAGAGCCAAGCGTCGTGGCATCGCGGCGCGCGTTACCGGTGTCAGCCTTGATCAAACAATTCCGGCCGATGCCGATATTATATTTTTTGGCGGCGGACAGGATCAAGAGCAACTAGCGGTCAGCAAGGATCTTCCCGCCAAAAAAATTGCCATCGCTGATTTTATTGCGCGCGGAGGAGCA
>CAZCZY010000075.1:0-16886 GCA_964503525.1 uncultured Candidatus Saccharibacteria bacterium | reverse complement strand
GCTCGAACGCGCGGGCAAGCGTAATAAGAGATTTGGCGGTGGATCTGTAACGGCTCTACCAATTATTGAGACGCAAGCCGGTGATGTGACAGCATATGTTCCTACCAATGTTATTTCTATTACGGATGGGCAGATATTTTTAGAGTCAGATTTATTTTACGCGGGTATTCGACCGGCAATTAACGTTGGGTTATCCGTATCGCGTGTGGGTTCCAAGGCGCAAACAAAAATCATGAAGCAAGTCTCCGGAAAAATGCGCCTCGACCTGGCCCAATACCGTGAGCTCGCGGCCTTTGCACAGTTTGGTTCGGAGCTGGATCCCGACACGCAAAAACGTTTGGCCCGCGGTCAACGTCTGACTGAATTACTCAAACAGCAACAAGAAAAGCCACGTGCAGTCTGGCAAATGGCGATCGTATTATTTGGTACGAACAGCGGAAAGTTTGATGCGATTCCAATTGACAAGTTTGGCACACTGGAGGATTTACTCTTGCGCTTTATTGAAAGCAAACATGCAGACATTGTGTCGACGATTGAGGCCTCGCCAGAGCTGACACCGGCTCTCGAGAAACAAATGTCGGCGGCGCTAGACGCATTCTTGATTGAGACCAAGCTAGAAAAAACAGCTAAACCATAATGGCACTATAATGGCTGGATCTGGTACTCGAGAAATCAAAAGACGAATTAAGTCGGTTTCTAATACGCAAAAAATAACTAAGGCACTCCAAACTGTGTCGGCTGTAAAAATGCGTAAGGCGCAGGCACGGGCAATCGCAGGCCGGCCCTTTGCAGATTCTGCCCTGTCTTTATTACACCGTCTATCGGGCTTGACAGAAGAACGCCATCCCCTACTCCAAAAAAAGGAAACCGGTAGACAATTGCTAGTGGTGATTGCACCGGACAAGGGCTTAACTGGTAGCCTAATATCCAATCTTTCTCGCAAAGTGCTTGACCTTGTGGATGTTCAAAAAAAATCTAAAGGTCGAACGACGGATGTTCGTGCGATTGGTGTCGAGGCGGAGAGTTTTGCAAAGCGCGGAGGGTTATTAGTGGTTACGGCTGAGCGCAATGACAAAGTCGATCTCAGAACGGCTCGCAAACTAAAAGACGACATTATTGCAGCCTATTTATCGGGTCCCTACGACAAAGTGATTTTGGCCTACACACAGTTTGTGAGTACGCTCAAACAACAAGCGTTTATCCGTGGTATTTTGCCGTTATCGGAAGAAAAAATTATTGATGTTGAGGAATTATCGCAGAGTCCGAGTGGTGCTGGCAGAGCTGTTAGCACGCAGACCTCATTGAGTGCCGAGACTCATGAGCTGGAACCTTCACCAATAGAACTGCTCGATGAACTAGTTCCCGATCTTGTCACGATGTTGCTGTATCATGTGTTGGCGGAGGCAGCTGCCTCGGAACATTCGGCCCGGATGATTGCCATGAAAAACGCACATGACAATGCGACTGACTTGATCTCGGAATTGACCCGCACATATAACAAACTTCGACAGGAATCGATTACCGCGTCTCTTGCCGAAATTTCTGGTGGTGTTGCCGCTCTTGAATCAGCATAGAATTTCTAGACTTTAAATTTTCTTAACATGGCCCAAACAATCTCAACTGCAAAAACAATCTCTGCTGCAAATAAAGGATTAGTCAAACAAGTCATCGGACCGGTCGTTGACGTGGAATTTACCCAAGACGTTCCTGGCTTACATGATGCCCTGGAAGTGATGATCGCGGTTGATGCCGGTACAACACGGCGACTTGTCTTGGAGACGCAGCAACATTTGGGTGGCAAGCGTGTTCGCACTATTGCATTGGGTAGCACAGAAGGACTTACGCGTGAGGCAGAAGTGATCGGTACTGGCAAGCCAATTTCTGTACCGGTTGGTGAGGTAACGATGGGGCGCATGTTTAATGTCCTCGGTGAACCAATTGATGGACTGCCCGCACTCAAGGCAAGTGCGCACGCGCCGATTCATCGCGCCGCTCCAAAATTTTCTGAGCAGTCCACACAAATTGAAATTTTTGAAACCGGCATCAAGGTAATTGATTTGATCGCACCGTTTGTTAAAGGTGGTAAGACTGGGCTGTTTGGTGGTGCAGGTGTCGGAAAAACGGTCCTAATCCAAGAGTTGATCCACAATATTGCGACCAAGCACGGTGGTTTTTCTGTTTTCGCCGGCGTTGGTGAGCGTTCGCGCGAGGGCAATGACTTGTACGAAGAAATGAAAGAGTCCGGCGTAATCAAAAATACTGCGCTGGTTTTTGGTCAAATGAACGAGCCACCAGGAGCACGTTTTAGAGTGGCGCTCAGCGGTCTAACGATGGCAGAACATTTCCGCGATGTGGCCAAAAAAGATGTGCTGCTTTTTGTTGATAATATTTTTAGGTTTACTCAAGCAGGTGCAGAAGTCTCAGCTTTGCTTGGCCGCCTTCCGTCGGCGGTGGGCTATCAACCTACTCTGGCTAAAGAAATGGGTGATTTGCAAGAACGCATTACGTCAACCAAACAAGGCTCGATCACGTCAGTCCAGGCGGTATACGTACCCGCTGACGATTTAACGGATCCAGCACCGGCAACAACCTTTACGCATTTGGATTCAACAATTGTGTTGTCCCGTGCCTTGGCCGAACTTGGGATTTATCCTGCTGTAGATCCGCTAGATTCAACCTCGACGGTTTTGGATCCGACGATTGTAGGCGAGGAACATTACCGCGTCGCCCGGGATGTACAGAAAATTTTACAGCGCTACAAAGAGCTTCAAGATATTATCGCAATTTTGGGTATCGAAGAGTTGAGTCCAGAAGACAAACTAATTGTCTCGCGTGCCAGAAAAATTCAACGCTTTTTGTCACAGCCCTTCTCCGTGGCGGAAGTGTTTACTGGTTCGCCCGGAAAATATGTGCCGCGTGCGGATACGGTACGTGGGTTTGCTGAAATATTAGAAGGCAAACACGATGCGTTGTCAGAAGATGCGTTTTATCTAAAGGGCGGCATCGACGAAGTAGTGGCAACGCGGAAATAGTCGCTACACGTGTTTCGTCTTAAAATTATTACAATAGAAAAAGTAGTAGTCGACGAAAAAGTCGATGAACTAGTGGTAACAACTTCAGAAGGACAAACCGGAATTCTCAGCAACCACATTCCCCTCTTATCAGTGGTGCGGCCCGGCTTAATTAGATACCGAAGTAAAGATAAGGAGATTAGGTTGGTCTCCACGAGCGGCTCGATAGAGGTCAATAATAATGTCGTCAGCGTCTTGGTGGATGAAGCGTTGCCGATAGAGGCTGTAGACATCGACAAAGCGCGCGCTGAGCAAGAGCGCCTACTAAACGTACTTAAGAGTCCACAGTTATCTTTAATTGAGTTACGTGCTGCACGCCAAGAATTAACCAACGTACGCGCACGATTGCAAGTCAAAAAGCCGTAGCGCTTATTTAGTTAGACAGGTTGACGGTTCGTAGCCCGCGGCTTGAGCCTCCTTTTCGGTTGAAAAATAAATTTTGTTTTCTGGCTTGATGCGGTCGGCAAAACTGCAGCCTTCGATAGGATGATATTTTGTTCCGCTTTTACTCGCGACAAAATTACCTTGAGGCGTACTTTTACTGGCCGCGCCCGACGCATCTGACACGCTCGACGTGTCTGAGGCAGCCTCCTCGTTGGTCACATCATTTAGTATCGCCAGGTCCTTAGGCAGATCCAAAATTACAGCCCACCCCTCACCCCACCATTTGAGCGGCAAAATTGCATCAAGCGGTACAGAAAAGTCCTGATCAGAATTTACGACTGTTTCACCAAGCATGAGGGTGCTAGTTGCAGGAGCGTGGCCAGTTACATTGCCACTGGCCAGGGCCAACTTGAGCTCCGCTTGCTCCGGGGTTGTGGCGATCTCAATAGCTGGGGGGTCTCTGGGCCATTGATACCCGGCAAAAAAACCGCCACAAGCCAGCGCGACAAGGCTTGCGACTAGTGTTAGGGTTTGCCAGGGGATTTTTTTCATCCCAAATAGGGTGCTCATCCCACATATCCTGCACTATCAATTATTAAATAATGATTAAAAATAGATTTCTTTTTATACTTGGTAGACAATCCGATTTAGCATTGGCAGAAGTCGTCAGTGTCTTAAAAACGCGCCAAATCAGGTACGAACCCTTCCGCTTGGCATCCCACGAGCTAATCCTCAACGTCGAGTCAGAAATAAGTAATCCACAGGCCCTGCTCAATATTCTGGGTGGAACGATCAAGATTGTTCGGTTAGATGATCAATTACCATTACGCCACCAAACAGAATTTAAAGCACAAGTAGTAGAGCTACTTAAAGGCGACACGATTGCCCGCGAGTATGCAGACAAAAAGGAGGGTCGCTGGACCTTTGGCATTTCTGTATATGCGCCACTTATTACGGCGAGTACCCGAGATAATCTGGGGCAATTGGTGCACCAACAGGGCCTCGAGATAAAAAATTATTTTAAGGCACGTAAACGTTCTACGCGATATGTGGCGGTTCGAGGAAATTCATCCGATCTCAGCAGTGTTGTTGTCCGCAAAAATAAATTGTTGCGACCGGATGGCGTAGAAATCACTTTACTGCTCACCAACAACGCGATTGTGCGTGGATATACTGTGGCGGTCCAGGATTTTGAAGCCTACTCAGAGCGCGATTATGGTCGACCGGCGCGTGACCCGCGCGTGGGTTCGCTCCCTCCAAAACTTGCACAGATGTTGCTTAATCTTGCGCTTGTACCGACTGGTGGCCGGGTGCACGATCCATTTGTAGGAATCGGCACCGTCGTCCAGGAAGGGTTATTGCAAGGCCTAGCCGTCAGTGGCTCTGATAATTCCGCGGAGCAAATCGCACATGCGCAAAAAAATATGCAGTGGTTACGAACAAAATACCCAGCTCTACTTACCACGACTCCCGACGCGATGGCCCAAGAAATATTTATCGCCGATGCAAAAGATTTTGGTTCGTTACTTGGGAAGGGCCCTGCAAAAAATGGTCCTCTCCTAGACGCAATTGTATCTGAGGGAATGCTCGGACCCCCACAATCAAAACCAATGCCACCGGCCGAGGCAGAAAAAGTTGCTAAAAACATTGCAGAACTCTGGGTGGGTACGCTGGAAAAAGCCCGCGACGCATTGGTCCCAAATGGCCGCATTGTCGCGACCCTGCCAGTCCTTAAAACGACCTCTGGTGACGTTTTTGCGCCCCTTCTTGACGAACTCCCCTCTCTTGGATACCGTGTAGACCCGTTACTGCCTTCTTCATTAGTAACGTCGGCGCGGATCACTCCACGTCAAACCCTTATATACGAACGACAAGATCAGATAGTACGGCGGGAAGTTGTTCGGCTGGTGAAGATATAGAAATAAGGCAAATGGTTTAAATCGTAATGTAAAGAATCATGGCGCATAAAAAATCAGGTGGGTCAACAACAAATGTTCGTGATAGTCAATCACAGCGACTGGGCGTAAAAATTTTTGGTGGACAGCTTGTTGGAATTGGTGCGATTATTGTCCGACAGCGTGGCACGCGATTTTTCCCCGGCGCAAACACATTTTTAGGAAAAGATCACACGATTCATGCGGCGACGGGTGGTCGGGTAAGTTTTTCTAAATTAAAGCGCCTCGGTTTTGATGGAAGGTTGCAGCGGCGAACGCGCGTTGACGTGGATGCGGTTTCTGCAAATAAAAGCGCAAAGCCTGTTAGTAAGCCTACTAGTGCGGCGTCAAAAAAAGCGGCCACAACGGCCGCTAAGAAATAAACATCCCGACGGTAGCCGCTCGGCGTTAGCCATTCGGTACTAGCTTTTGGCGCTGACGATCTGAATGGTGACTGCCGACGTGACTTTTGATCCAAAGGCGACGTTAACTTGGTGCTTCCCAAGAGTTTTGATGGGCTGATCGAGTAGCACTGCTTTTGCATCCACTTTTACAGAGTGCTGATCTTTAAGCGCCTGAGCAACATCATCACGCGTCACTGAACCAAATAATTTCCCTTTTTCGCCCGCTTTGACACGTAATGTAATTACCTTACCAGTCAATTTATCGGCAGTCGTTTTGGCCGAGGCGGTCGATTTAGCCTGAGAATCTTTTTCGTTCTTGAGCGAGGCCTCGTGAGCAGCAACAATTTCTGGGGTTGCAATACTGCCAAAACCCTGCGGTAATATAAAATTTCGCGCAAACCCCAGGGCTGCCGTCTTTATCTCGCCGACGTGGCCAAAGTTGAGAATGTCTTTTTTAAGTAGTACCTTAACGGTTTTTTTTGACATGCCTGGGCACTATAGACAAGTGGTCTGCCAGGGTCAAGCCGCCCAAAAATAGCTATAAAACAACCGTGTTTGTTCGCGCTACATCAATCTGGTACGGTATGCGATCCGTTCCTTGACACTACACAATTAGAAAGGGCAAAAGACCATGGGCGAACCAAAGGTAACCGCGATTTTGGGACTAACACCCGAGGTCGATGCGTTTAGTACCGTGCGATGCAGTCGTTCCTCAGATACTAAGCAAGAATCCATTGAGTGGATCCACAGGCAAAGTGCCGCAGCTGCTGCCGGCAAGGCGCAGAACTTCCTCGATACGTATTACTTTCAGTACGGACACAAGTCGATTGCGGATTGCGGTCATCCCACGGTAGCCGTTGAACAGTTTTCGCAGCTGACTGCGGAGGAGCTTGAGGACGAGCAGCTCTGGGATGGTCAAGAGCAATCTACTCGGTATCAGGACTTCTCCAAGCCCAATTACTGGGTGCCACCGAACTGGACTGACGAGGTGCGGATTGCCAGCTACCACGAGACGATGCAAGGTATGTATGCGACGTACCACCAAGTTTCCCAACAGACATTTGAGTACCTGTGCATTCAGAATCCAAAACCGGAAGGCATGAAGCAGGGTGATTACGACCGCGCATTGATCGCCAGAGCCTTTGACGTTGCTCGGTATCTCCTGCCAATGGCAACTAAGACGAACATCAGCCAGATCACGTCAATCCGGACACTCGAGCGACAGATTCAGCGGCTCCTCGCGAGTCGGTTTGCAGAGATTCGCTTGCTTGGCGAGTACATGGCAACGGCCTGCAAAGAAGGCGCTCTAAACTGGCCACGCGAACAGATCTCCCGTTATCTCATGGCTGCCACAAAAGATCTTGCTACACGTGAGGATAGGGCCCTCGTGCCTTTCCATGATGCTAGCCTCGCTATCCACGCCATGAAGGACATCCTTGTGCGAATTCACAATGAGGTCCTCGACCAGGTTTTTCCAGACGTTGGCGCGGCACCAACTCTTGCCAAGTACCTCACACCGGACAACTACCTTGAGCGAACCCGCGCACGTCTAGCCGAGATTGCGCGAGATCTACTCAAGGACGAATACCGCCCAGCGCCCAGCGAGATCAAGCGGGTTGATCTCGTAGACCGAAGCGCCGGCTACTACCGGGAAACGATCGCAACGGCGCTCTACTGGGTGTCTAACCTCCCCTATCGCCAGCTCATTTCGTTTGTGCAAAATCGCATGAGCGACGCGGATCAAATAGAGGTCTGGAAAGCACTCTTTAGCGAACGCGACAAGCACGACGAGTTGCTGCGGCTGTTCCGTGGCGAGTACTCACTGACGTTTGACCTGTGCGTGGACATCGGCGCGGATCGCGATCTCAAACGGCATCGCCGATGCATCCAGACACGTCAGGATCTCGGAGTCACTTGTGGCTACGAAATCCCGTCGATCTTGGATGAACCAGAGCTGACGCACGTGCGAGATCTCATGGTCTCTCAAGTCGAACAATCGCACGCGACGTTTCGGTCTCTGTCGGACGACCATCCTTATGAGGCGCTGTACGTGCTGCCCCTAGCAACACGGCGGCGGCGCTTGTACAAGATGGATCCGGCCGAGCTTGTCTATATCTCGGAGCTACGGACCGGCGTTGGTGGGCATTTCTCGTATCGCGCCGCCGCATACGAAATGTTCGAGCAAGCCATGCAGCGCTTCCCGTATCTGCGGGAATTCATTGAGCCGCGCGTGACGCACCCCTCAATCGAAGCGCCCTTGCAGAGATAACTCGGGCAAGCGTAAAACCAGACCCCTCATCCGAGCCTTAGCAAAACTGCTAGGGCTCTTTTTTTACCGCCGAAATTACCGCACGCAGATACTACGCGCAGAAGCTACTTAATTTTTTCCTTTACAAGCTCGAGCGCCTTATCCAATTGTGGGTCGCGGTCAGCCTCAATGTCTTCTGTAGTTCGCTCAATCTTAACATCGGGCTCAATCCCAACGTGGTCAATCTTGCGACCCTTGGGCAGTACAAACTTTGCCACTGTTAATCGCAAACTCGTATTTTTATCGAGACTCTTAAGCTCCTGTACCGAACCCTTGCCAAAAGACTTAATGCCGACGAGCGTACCGCGCTCGTAATCTTGCAGTGCACCCGCCAAAATTTCTGAGGCTGATGCGCTGCCCTCGTTAATCAAAACCACCAATGGAATGTCCTTTAGTCGCGCATTTTCTCTCGCGTTGTAGGTTTGCTTGTTACCATCACCAAATTCTTCGCTCACAATCACGCCTTCTTGTACAAAGAAACTTGCGATTTCGACAGAACTTTCTAAAAACCCACCAGGATTGCCGCGCAAATCAAGCACTATGCCCTTGGCGCCTTTTGCCAAGATATCTTGAGCTGCTTTTTCCATTTTGTCCGCGGTATCCTCACCAAAACGGCTGATTTCTACAACGGCGATACCATCGTCGCGGATTTCATAGGTAAGACTCTCAATATTAATAGGTGCACGCGTGATTTTAAACTCTTTGGCCTCAAAATCTTTTTTGCGTGTAATCAATAGACGAACTTCAGTCCCTGCTTCCCCACGAATTTTCAAAACGGCCTCATCGAGCGTCAGCGACGATGCGTCCTCGTCATCGATGGCCACGATCACATCCCCAGCTTTTAGTCCGACCTCTTCGGCTGGTGAGCCCGAGAGCGGCGTCACCACCGTCAAGTTGCCGTCTCGTTTGGCAATCTCGATTCCGATACCTTCAAATACCCCGGCCAAATTGTCCTGAAAAGCCTTGGTCTCCTCTGGATCCATAAAGTTTGAGTTGGGATCGTCGAGGCCAGCAACAAGGCCTTTAATGGCACCATATTCAAGATTCGCCGTCTCGGCGGGTCGGTTAACAAATTCCCGTTGTATAACGTCATAGACCTTGTCAAAGAGGGACAAATCAAGCTCTCGATTATCGCTGGCCTCCGTCGGGGCCGACTCCATCGGTAATTTTGTAATTGTTCGACCAATAGAAATTCCGCCAAACAAAACTACAATTAGAAGCAGGAAGTATAAAAGCTTCCCTCCGCGTCGACGAGGGGTCATGACGACATCACTTTGCGGTTCCGAGGCGGTTTGCATACCGGCGTATGCTACCAGACCTACTTATTCTGGTCTATTTTGAGTAGCTGATCTTGAGAAAAGTCCGTCACAATTTGTTGCTCGTGGTCGCCTTTTTTGATCGTAACTGTCAATGGTATTTGTCGCGAACCCGGTTGCCGTTCCAGCAACATGGAATAATCGGCCATCGCCATATCTTTTAGTGTGCCAACTTTATACACATAGGTTACTGTGCGACTCTCCCCTACTGGCACGCGGAGCATTCCGCTAAATACCGTACGATTATGCTTGCTGGTGGTTTTTGTATCAGCCAATCCCGCGACACTTCGTAACTCGCTTCCATTTGGTACATAGACACGAACAAAACCTTTATATTCCGTGGTTGTAAAACTTTCGGTCGCGGTATTTTTGTAGGTAACAGCTAATGTATTCATTACTTCCTGTCCCAGCAGATCAACCTGCAGCGTAGCCGACTGTTCGATGAATGGGTCCGTTTTTTTTGACTTTAAGTTTGCATCGACCATCATCAATGCATCTTGTGCGGGATACGGCTCAATTGTCTGTGCTACGCGCAATGCGTTTGTATGTGCTGCAATCACGGGGTCACTCGACCACACTTGAATATCATAGGTCGCAATTAGATTCTGCATTGTTGTAAACATTTCGGCCGGGTGGGCTTGCACGTACGTTCGCAGTTTTGGGACAAGTGCTTGCGCAAATGCGGCAAGAACTTCTTTACGTTCCTCTTTTTCGAGGCCGACGGATGCAAATTCTTGATCTGTCAAACGCTGCAACTCATCAGTTACATTACGATGGTCAACCGTAAAGGCTGTACCGTTAATAGTGAATTGTAACGGACCGGTCAGTTCAACAATTTTTTCGTTAGCACGAGTCGTAACTGCAATAAGCGTGGCTGGTCGTTTGTCAGTGGCTGAGCTATACAATTCTTGAATTGTTGCGGCCGCAGTTGCAAAGTCAACGTCCCAATTAGCGTCACGAATAGTTAAAAATGGTGTCGAGATCAAGCCGGTCATTTCTGTTGGTAATGGCGGTCTGATTGTTTGCTGCTCGTCAAACGCATCACTTGCCGTTACAGACAAGGAATTTAATTGACCATGTTGCACGGTCGCCTCTCCAAAGGCCGTAATAAATCCGCCGGTTGGGCGAAGCTCGTTACTGTTTTGAAAAAGCACGAGTACTTGATCGGGCGTAGCGTCAAAAAATAACTTTACTAACGCGGCGGTATGTTGTGCATCAGAAAATGTCTCTTGAATACCACTAGCTTCTTGTTTCCACTCAGGCCATTTGGCGAACACAACAAAGGCACCCGCTGCAACCGCAGTTGCAATAAAAATGCCAAGTACCGCAAAAACAATTTTTTTATGGATGGATTTCATATTGTTTATAGAGAGACTTCATAAAACTGGTTAGTTTGGCACAGATAGAGTGCTCTGTCAAGAAGCTCGTAGAGTGCGTGATAAAGCTAGTTTTCTGCCGTTTCCTATATGTTTATAAAAATACTTGAGCCCAGAAATGAGGTGGATGCGGCCCAGAGGATTTAGCAAACCACGTAGGCCTGGTCGTGAGGCCGATTGGCGACGATGGTGGTGGATCATGACGGCGCGCGGTTCGTACCGAACTAGCCAGCCGTTTTGCCAAAATCTTCGGCACCAATCCATGTCCTCAAAGTACATAAAAAAACGTTCGTCGATGAGGCCGACTTGCTCGAGCGCTTGTCGTCTAACTAACATGCAGCCGCCAATAACCCAATCTACATTGCGCGGCCTGCTGTGGTCATAGTCCTTCATCAAAAAATGATCGAGCCGTCGTATTCCAAATCGCGTCTTGCCCAACCACGATCGTCTAAACAAAACGAGCAGCGGTGTTTGGAAGCGACAACAGGAATATTGCAGTGTTCCTTCTGGCGATCGTAGCTGAGGTGCAATTAATCCTACTGTCGGATTGCGCTGTAGCTCAGAGTATAATTGTTGCAACGATCCGTTTTGCGCAATAACATCCGGATTTAAAATGAGGATGTACGGGTTGCGTGCATTTGTAATACCCCAATTTACGCCGCGACCAAAGCCAGCATTTATCGGTGATGCTATGCGACGGACCCACGGGTATTTATTTTTTAGTAGCGCAATCGAACCATCACCAGATGAATTATCGATCACAATGACGTCACGAACTTCCGGCGCCTCGTGCTGTAAAGATTGGAGGCACTGCATCAGTAGTTTTGGCGTTTTATAATTTACGATTACAACAGAAAGATTCATGAGATGTTCTCCTGTAGATCCTTTGACATGACTACGTCGTAGACCTGTTCGTAACCGAGAGTCATTTTTTTGGGACTAAATGTTTCACGAACAAACTTTTGGCCGGCGTCGCCAAATTGCTTTCGGAGCGCAGGCGTTTCTATAAGCTTGATCATTGCGGACGCGAGTGCCTGTGAATCGTTGGGCGCAACGAGCAAACCGGTGCGCCCATCTTCTATCACCTCTGGATTGCCAGCCACGTTACTGGCGATGCTGGCGACGCCGGCCGACATGGCCTCGAGCAACGAAAGCGGTAGACCTTCAAAGCGCGAAGATAAAACGTAGATGTCTAACGTGCGTAACAGTTCGGGCACATCGTTTATTTGTCCGACAAAGTGAATGACCTTTTCTAGTCCCCGTTTATGGGTAATAGAAATCATAGAATCGAGCATTGGCCCTTGGCCAGCCCAAATAAATTGTACGTTGGGACGCTGCTGCAGCACTTGAATTGCGGCCGATAGCCAGACTTCTGGAGCTTTTTGCTGTGCCACGCGAGCCGTAGTGCCGATCAGCACTGCGTCGTGTGGAATTTTGTATTTTGTTCGTGCCATATGACTGTCTCTCGGAATACGATTGTCACTCTGTGCGGGATTTTGAATACCATTTGGTACAACCGCAACTGCGTCAAGCAAAATACCTTGACGGTCGATTAAGTGATTTCTTACGGCCTGAGATACTGCAATCACACTACTTGTGGCTGCAAGACTTTGAGCATCAATCCACGTCATCATACGATGGCCGATTTTGTACGAACGCTTCCAATTATCAATATTGTGCACGGCCGTGACGACCGGAACTTCTACTCGCGCGGCTGCCCAGCGCCCATACACATCTGCACGGATCATCTGCGTGTGCACTAGGTCTGGTTTTAAGCGCCACAACCACCACCACACAATCACTGGGCCGAGAAGATCTAATGGCTTCTTAAGACCCAAATTAATTCTTTGCACGTTGAGCGTACGATAGAGTTCGTCCCAATCCCCTCCTCCAAGTACGGTAATTACAATTGGTTCATATTTAGTGCGATCGATATTTTGAATCAGAAGCGCCAACATATTCCCGGGCCCGTCTCGTTTTGTAGTCGCTGTTACATAGACAAGTCGGCGAGGTTGGCCGGCTTTGTCTTGTCGATGAAGTTGTTTTTTTTGTTTAGCGTCGATGAGTGGCTCAATGCTACTGGCGAGTCCAAAGAGAATATAGATTGGTATCGCGCCGAGGCCGCCGAGTAATGCAGATTGAACGAGTACGGCAACAAAACTAGCCAGACCAATCACCCCAACTGCAGCGAACCACCGGGTGCTTGCTCTTGATGCTCTCCAAAAATTCTTAAACGTCACAAACAATACAAGTAGAAATATCGTAAAACCAATGACGCCAGTTTCTGCGAGTTGTTCGATAAATATATTATGCGTATCTGGTTCGCGTAGGTGCGTAACGGTGACATAGTTTTTAAATTGATAGCGAAATTGCCCCACACCAACACCGATAATCGGGTGGTCCTTGAACATTTCTATTCCTGCCCGCCAAAATAGTAAGCGATATCCCAATGAATCAGATGATACGTCTCGTGCTAGCAGTGCGTCTCGTTCTTCGTCGGTTAAGCGCCCATTGTTTTGGATTTTCTTAATATAATCATTGGCGATAGTGCGAGGGTCAAAACCTAGCAAGAGTTTATCCTTAGATTCTGTCGGCAAGATCACTGAGGGAGTGCGATAAACAGAATATGCAAGAAAAGGTGGATATATGACGCATGCAGCGAGGATAATACCGCCCAATACGACGGCAAGGCGTCGGGAATTTTTTGTAAACGTCCGGCGCCCGAGCATAACTGCAAATAGTACAATTGCCGCACCTAGTCCCAGGTATGCAGAGCGAGAGTAGGTCAAAAGTAACACCGCTCCTAACAACACCAGGGCGACACTTAGTGCAATTTTCTTTTTTGTCGACCATTCTTTATAAATTTTATATTTCAGGCCGAGCAGTAAGAGACCTAGACAAGCGGGAAAAGACAACAGCAATAAATTCCCCAGAAAATTTGAGTCGAGTAACGGCCCGGCGAGGCGCGGCACACCCTCGGTAATGCTCATATGAAGATACGGACTCTCAAAGTACGTGTTGGTTGCGGTTGCTACATATAGAGCGCCGAGTGCTACTAATGAGGCGAAGACTCCAGTAATGATGATGGCAATAAATAGTTCCTTGAAGTGCTGTCGTGTCTTTATGTAGTGCGGCATAGTCACAGCCAACAGCACCATGAATAAAACGATGCTGAGGCGATGCCAACTTTGAATGCTGCCGGCGTGCACGAGCGTAACGCCAGCCAACACAATATAATATCCAATTAAGAGGGTAGTTAATTTTGGAAGTTTTTTGGGTGCAAAGAATAACCATGGCACAACAAAATAACCAAAACATATTAGTATTAGAGCGTGGTGCAACTCTATGGGCCCGAGTACCTGTACTTGTAGTTCTGGAATTACGCTAATAAATAGTGCTGAGAAAAATAACCAACGTAACTTTTGTACTCGCCAAAAATAAATGCCGACGGCGGCGATAAATACCGGTGTAATAAACTGATTTATTGACGGGATTAGGAATTCCATTGCCGTCAATAACGTAATTGTCAGGCTCAGCAGTAATAATGGACGAGCGGTTTTCATGAGCGCCCTCTTATTGCTGCATCTAAAATGCGCATTGCCTCCAAAAAGCGCACCGCCCAACTATTCTCCTGCAAAAATGCTATATCTGGCTTGCGGCGAGGTTTTTGCAATGCACTGTGGATCGCATCCACAAATTCGGCAGGGCTAGATGTTATGGCGAGGTGCTTACTAAATTGCAAAAGTTCGGGTAAAAAAGCACTGACGACCGGCAGGCCTGCTGCAACATACTCAAACATTTTTGTCGGAAACACCCCGGCCGTAAAATCGTTGCTTAGATACGGAATCAAGCCGACATCCAGCCACTGTAAATAGTTTGGCAGTGCCGTAAAGTTAACGGGTCCTGTAAACGATATTCGCGGATGCTGTAACTCCGTCGGAATTTTATTATATGAACCAATCATTATTAGATGTGCCGTAGGAATATTTTCGATCGTGGTTCGTAGCAATTTAATATCCACTGACGAGTGCAGGGTCCCCATGTAGCCAAGTCGCGGATGACCGATGCCTCGCATGGGATCCACAGTACTGACAACTTGTGTAATGAGCGCCTCATTGACACCCTGCGGTACGTAATGTGTTTTATTTCGAACGGTGAGCGGCAAATCCGCAAGTGAGGCCTTGGCATCGTACATAATGGCGTCGACCTTATTTGCAAGAATATTTTGATCAGCCGTAACGCGTTTGGGAATATCTGGCCGTTTAGAAAAGCGCATCGCGATGTCGTAGAGTGTTGTCGCATCAGGAAAATATTTGAGGAGCGCCGTGACAGTATCCGACGGTGTACATATCCAAAGTACTGGCGGTGACTGCTCAACGAGTGGCATTATTTTTCTGCTGATCAGGGCCGCGTTAAGTCGATTGAGCCAGTTGATCCCGTGCCACGGTATGTACAAAGGTGTCACAAACTGAAGATTCTTGCGTGCGGTATCAGAAAATTTGTGCGTGTATTCTGCTGGTCCGCGATGCTTGATAATTTTGCGAAGAATATTTATCGGTAGATGATTACTCACGCCAATGTTTGAGATGTAAATCACCTTATTGTGTTCGGCCAGGCGGCTTGCCCACTCCTGCTGGCGCTGCCAGTTCCAATGCCAGGGCACAGTCGCAAACAGTATTATGGTGCGACCTTTTATCATCGGACAGTTTTTTTAATGATGGTCGACAATTGTTCGGCCAAGTTCTTTCGCGAAAATTTATCCAGGTTTACGGTTGTTCCCGTAAGCGTGCCGGAACGAACACGCTCAACAAATCTAACAATAGTCATCGCAAGCTCGGTGGGATTGGTTGATGACGTTACCAATGCACCGCCAGTGTTCTCGAGGATTTTGGATGCGTCCCCTTCCGGAATAATTGCTAATATTGGCTTGCGACTTGCCAGGTACTCAAAAAGTTTTTGGGGAATCGTCGCACCTGCTCCTGGTAGTCTTGGAAAATACAAAAGATTTGCATCGAGACGCGCGCGGATTTTCTGCAGCTCTCCATGAGGTACATACCGTTGCAAAGAGACCATGTTTGATACGCTCGGCCGTGACAGCAACGCACTACTTTGCCGATCAAAGTCACCCACAAAAATGAATTTCAGTTTTGCTGCTACGTCAGGGTGTTGAACAGCAATAATTTCAAGCGCGTCAATTAAATCATCTGGGCGATATTTACCGTAAAATGATCCCAGATAGCCGATGGTTAAGTGACTTTTAATAGAAGGCGATGAGGTCGATGGTATTTGTGCACTTAAAAAATCCTCTGGATCAAATCCATTGGTGATCGTTGATATATTTTCGCCTGGGACAGAAAATTCCCGAACAATTGACTGTCGCTGCCACTCGCTAGCTACAATCACTTGATCAGCATCTCGATAAAATTGGCCTTCTAGGCGCCGATGAAAATATTTTTGCCATGGAGCGCGTGGTTGATAGAGGGAGTTTTGTGTCCAAAGATCTCTAAAGTCTGCGATCCACGGTACATCGAGTGCGCGCGCGATCTGTCCGCCGACAATATGGTCAGTATACGGCGATGCGGTCGAGTAAATCAGCCGGACCCCAAACTTTTTTGCTGCCAATATTCCAGTACGAACAGCAGGTGCAACCCACAGCCTCATCGAATCAGGCAGCAAAATCATCTCAGCCAGGCGCTGCGTTTTACCACTGAATTCCTGTCCTTTGACACGGACTACCGGCGTAGATGACAAAGGAGCAAGACTAAAATCTACGTTTTTTTGCACGGCATCGCCGGATGTCAAAACGATCGGCTTAACGCCAAACTGTCGCAAATACTTTACGTATTTTGCGGTACGTTGCGTTCCACCTCCACCGCGTGGTGGATAATAGTAAGCGATTAAAAGCGTAGGAATATTCACGGTAACAATTTCTTATAGAGATTGAGCAAATTCTCCTTTTCTTTATCCCAACGGTAACTCGAGTCGGTAGCCTGTCGCGCTCGTTGCCGCATTTTATCCAGTAGCTTTTCGTCGCGTAACATATCCTTGATGACGCGAGCAATATCGCTTGGATCTGCTGGATTAAACGTGATG
>CAZCZY010000074.1:0-10138 GCA_964503525.1 uncultured Candidatus Saccharibacteria bacterium | reverse complement strand
TGAGATAGTGTGGAAGTGCTTGGGTCGTAGTAGGCATAAAAGGAATACCCTAGTTTGTCAAAATTGATCGTAGTTGACAATCGCCTCGCGGATGACGTCTGCGAGCTTGCTAGCCATTTCTTGCACGCCAACGTTGGCAATGCTGTTAGGGTAGTAGGTCTCAACATGCTGGGTCCCGGGACCAATGCCAAGACCGATAAGCTTTTGGCCGGTACGTTTGGCGACATCGTTGACTACCGTACTGAGCTCAAACTGGGATCCAACGTGTTCGGGTGACGGCCATGGTAAGCCGTCGGAGAGTACGATCAGGAACTTTTCCTTGGCTCTCTGCTTAGACAGTCGTGCGGACGCTTGCTCGAGTGCCCAGCCATCATCGTTCCATTCGGCGTGTGCGGTCGAAACCTCCTGTAACATCTCGCTCATACTATTGCGAATCTCGGGTGACATTTTTTGTCCAAATGTCTGAAAATCGTGGATGCGGTCGTTGAATCCGATGATCTCGGTATTGATGGATAGCCTGTTGAGGACCTCAGCAAGGACGACGGTGCCCTTAAAGGTCTCGGTGATCTTCCCCCCTACTTGCATTGAGCCTGAGAGGTCGACCAGCAATGTGACAGCGTAATCTTTTTCTCGGGGCAGTTCGCGTCGTTCAAACGAGCGCGTCTGCACTACGGGTACGGCCTTTGCTTTTTCTTGGATTCGACGCTTCATATCGAGCCGCTTGCCGGTACGGTATCCGGACAGCCATTTGCTCTCGCGGCGTGCCGAGAAAATCTGCCGCAGGTCGTTCTCGAGTTGGTCGATGACCGGCAGCACCTCTTTGCGGTACTGCTCGTAAGTGGTCTCGTCTTTGTACAGCTCCTCCGTAACGAACTTACGGTACCGCTCCACTTCAGCTTTCTCGTCTTGGCTAAGGCGCTCAGCGCGAGACTCAGTCGACTCTAGCTTAACAGGTTCCGTTGGTACTGACTCTGCCTCTTCGGGATGTACACGTTCGGGGTTGTCACTTAATTTTCCAGCGAGTGCCTCATCCAGATCGTGCTCAAATTCTTTGAGCGCTGCGGCCGCGCGTTCTGCCAGCTCTCCTTTTTTGTCTTCGGCTAACCCATCGATAAACTCCTTAAGCTTTGCTCGCAACTCTTCCGAGAGCTCACCAAGACTGATCGGTTGTGTGATCGGATGTGCACCAGCCGGGGTTTCCGCGTCTGCCTCGCCTGCCGCTGCCTCGAGGGCTTTTTTAAGCGCTTCTTTTAGCTCTTGCTCCTGCGCATCGGTGAGCTTCTCAGATAGTTCTCCTGGCAAACCTTGGCCATCGCCTGCCTGACCTTCCATATCTTTGAGCATCTCCTGCGTTTGCTGATCCTTTTGGTCCTGCTCAATGAGTGTGCGGAAGTCCGGCCAGACCTCATCGCGGATAATTTCGTAGCTTACGTTGGCATACTTTTTAATTATTTCTTCGCCGCTGTCGGCCTCCTGTCGGGATGGGTAGCGCAGCCAAGCGTCCTCGGCCGACGTGAGAGTATTACGAACAACCTCCTGCACCTCAGGTGGCAGTTCTTTTGAAATATCTGTGCTTTTGTCCCGCTCTTTTGCAAACCACTGTTTGATGTACTCAAACCCCGCCTGCATAAAGCGCGGTTGATAGCCGAGCTTCTTCTCTGCCTTAGCCTTTGCATGATTTTCAATATCGAGATCGTGTTCATAAGCCAGTTCCATGTGCTGACGAAAGCGCGGGTAGCTCTCAGCCACAAAGTTATTGGTACGGGGATCTTCGATCGCGTTCATTAAGAACGGAAAACCAGGTTGCTGCCACTGCTCCTTAGGAATGGTGTCAACCCGCGAGACGCGACGATGTCCGCCTTCATGCGCGATGACAAAGCGCAGATACTCCATCGGTTTTTCGAGCAGGTCCTTGGGGTCAATGCGCACCTTGTTTGCATCGAAGTCCCAGTGCCAGCCTTGGCCTGGCTCGTTAAGTTCGACCGGCAGCTTGAAGTCCTTGCCGATAAAGTGGGCGAGTGCCGAGAGTACTTGCTTTTTCTGCTCAATCTCGACGCGTTGCTCTGGCGTAAAATCAGCTAAGATTTCGCGCTCAGGTCGAACCCGAGACGTCTCCCTGCCAGGCGTCTCCCTTGCGGGTTGACGTTGTTCTCCTTTTGTTGCATACAGTCGGCTTTCCGTTGGTTCCATTAATCAATACTAGCACCGCTTTAGTAAAGCCGCGCTCCCGCGCCGCCTGGTATTGCTAGTGCACCTTATCAATAATGGCTTTTATCTCACCACGTATTAATTCTGCTGCTTCAAAGAGTTTTTCGGCTTCACCCCAGAATGGCTCTGGCATATCTCCTGGATAGCGGGATGGAATGTACACTGGGTCCAACACTTTGGCCGCCCTAAGAACATGCTCACTTAGACTTGGTTCTACCTCTAAGGCATACTCATAGAGCTTGCTTAAATTATGGATCTTGAACTCATCTTGTATATCTTTGTGGTGGAGCACTAAAAGTCCCTTGAGATATTTTTCGGAAGATGCGTGCGCTAGATAGGCCAATAAATGCGGAGCATCGTGTCGGTTAAGCGCGAGATTGGCAAAAGCAAAGTCCTCCTCAGCTCTGGCGAACCATTCGTCAGCGAGAGCGCGGAGTGTTTTTGCGTTCATAGAGTACCTTGCCATCGCGCATAATGCGCTCAACAAACATATCACCCATCTCTAAACGACGTTTAACTTGCTCTGGGGTGTATACAAGAGCATCAACCGGTAATGGTTGAGGATATAGTAAGCGGCCGACCTCGCGCATACGATCGAACAAGTTTTTATCGGTTTCTTTGATAATAAACAAATCAACATCGCTAGATGCATTTGGCCTACCCCACGCATACGAGCCAAACAAGATCACCTTGTCAGGATCGTACGGTTTAAGGCGATCTACCATCTGCTTAATTTTTTGGCGCCGCGAGTTACTCATGGCTAAAAAGTATCCCGTTGATGCGAGCCTGTCAAAATATACGAGGGTTGACATGTTGGGTCTGGCCCGCCGCTTCAATGGTGAGCATGTTCTATAGGGCGGGAATGCCCGCGACCACCAACGGCTCGCTTCGTACTGCGCAGACGCAGGACTTCGCTCACCGTTGTGGTCGCGGGTCTTATTCTCTAGTACCCGTCCTCTTCTGGCGGTGCCATGGCCGACTCAGCGCCGGGTGGCGCGACTACTGGAATGTTTGAGCCATGTGCAACTGTCGCAATATCCATCGGTGCGTTTGACATGACCTCGGCTTTTTCTGCGGCTGGTAGTTCGTACCCAAATTTATGCGCGTAATGCTTAAAGCCGGTACCTGCTGGGATCAAACGCCCAATAATCACGTTTTCTTTGAGACCCTTGAGTGGATCTTTGCGACCAGTGATGGCTGCATCAATCAATACGCGCGCGGTTTGCTGGAAGCTTGCCGCCGACAAGAAGCTGTCCGTCGACAAAGAGGCCTTGGTAATTCCCTGCAACATGTCATCAGCGATGATCAACGTCTTGCCTTCTGCCTTAAATTTGTCGTTGACGTCTCGCAGGCGGGTCTTGTCGATCAGGTCACCCTCCAACAAATCAGAATCGCCTGGTTCGCGAATGGCTTTGCGCAACATCATCTGTCGAATAATAATCTCGACGTGCTTGTCGTTGAGTGGCTGACCTTGCGTCGAGTACATGTTTTGCACTTCTTTGATGATGTACTTTTGCACGGCCTCGGTGCCAGAGACACGGAAAAGTTCGTACAAATCAATCGAACCCTCAGTCAATTGCTGACCTTTTTCTACCAACTCTTTATTTTTAACCCAGAGCGGCACCTGGGATGAGATTACATAGGCCTTCTCATTAGAACCCTCACGCGTAATCAAAATCTGTTTGCCCGGTTCAATCTTTTTAATGATTCCGGAATAGTGTGCCGTGATTTTCTTGCCGTTGTCTTCGGCCAAAACATCATCGCGCTCCACAACTGCTCGCGCCTTGATCAAGATTTTGGCTTTGTCCGTCAATGGATACGGGTCGACAATCACATCTTTAGAAGTAACCGTGATGGTACGCTCGCGCTTGCCTGTCTCGGTGATTTCTATCTGGCCACTGAGCTCGGCGATAATCGCGGGCTTTTTTATCGGGCGCGCTTCAAATAATTCTTCCACGCGAGGTAGACCTTGCGTGATATCGCTGGCCGCAACACCACCGGTGTGGAACGTACGCATGGTGAGCTGTGTACCAGGCTCACCGATAGCTTGCGCTGCAACGATTCCGACAGCCTGACCCATTTCTACCATTTTGTTGCGACCCAAATCGAAGCCGTAACAAGTTTGGCACAATCCAAATTTACCTTCACAGCTTAGCGCCGAACGAATCCGAATACTCTTGGGATTGGCGGCACGGATTTTATCGGTCATCTCGCGACCGATCAGCGTATTGGCCTTGGCAACGACTTCTCCCGTTTTTTCGTCCACTACTTTGCTCGCGAGGACACGACCCCACACGCGCTGCGCAAGATCCATGTTGAGCGGTTCGGTCTCTTCTTTGCTAAAGGTGATGCCGGTCTTGGTCTTACAATCTTTTTCTGTAATGACCACGTCTTGCGAGACATCGACCAAACGGCGAGTCAAGTATCCAGCGTTGGCCGTACGCAAGGCCGTATCGGACATACCTTTGCGGGCGCCGTGCGTAGAAATAAAGTACTCGAGCACATCGAGGCCTTCTTTATAGTTATCTTTGACCGGCAACTCGATCGTTTCTCCGGCGGGGTTGGCCACGAGACCTTTCATACCCATCATCTGTGCGACCTGCGAGGGGTTACCACGAGCACCACTAGTTACCATCATAAAGACAGAGTTGTTCAGCTCTTTTAGTTTAGCCTGTGCCAAATCTGCCACTTTGTCCCTTACGCCTTGCCACAACTCAATCGTTTTGATGTGTCGTTCCTCTTCTGTAAGTAAGCCAGATTTATATTGCACATGAATTTGTTCGGTTTCTGTGTCAGCCTCTGTAATTATTGCATGCTTTTTCTCAGGGGTCTGAATATCATCCATGCCCCACGACAAACCAGACTTGGTGAGCTGATCAAATCCAAAATCCTTGAGTCGATCGGCAAGCTCAGCAGTTTTTTCCATTCCATGATTAGCCAAAGAATCCGCCATGATTCGTTTGATTTCTTTTTTATCAACTTGTTTATTGACGAACTCAGTATCGCTTTGCAAAAGTTCATTCAACGCGACGCGTCCAGCACACGTCTGAACAAACTTACCCTTTATCAGTAGTTTAATTTCTTGCTGATAGGTCACGGCATCCGTGTTGAGTGCGAGCAGCACTTCACTCGCGTCCGAAAAATGCTTAATTTTTTTGGAATCTTTAGCCTCGTCCAGACGCGTCGTCCAGTAAATACCCAGCACCATGTCCATACGCGGTTGTGCAATCGGATCACCCGTGGCTGGCTTTAACATGTTGTGACTCGACAACATGATTTCCTTGGCTTCATTTTGTGCGGCCTTGGTTAGCGGAACATGCACAGCCATCTGATCACCATCAAAGTCAGCGTTAAAGGCTTCACACACGAGCGGGTGAACCTGAATCGCTTTTCCTTCGATCAAGAGCGGCTCAAACGCTTGGATACCGAGACGGTGCAAGGTTGGTGCACGGTTAAGCAAGACGTACTGACCCTTGATGACCTCATCGAGTGCGTCCCATACTTCTGGTCGGCCTTGGTCGATTAATTTTCCAGCGGAGCGAACATTATAGGCATACTCACCCTTGATGAGTTTTCCGATAACAAATGGCTTAAATAATTCCAGCGCCATTTTCTTAGGTAACCCACATTGATGAAGTTTGAGTTTGGGGCCAACCACGATGACCGAACGACCCGAATAATCAACGCGCTTACCCAATAGGTTTTGTCTAAAGCGCCCCTGCTTACCTTTAAGCATATCGGCCATGGACTTGAGCGTGCGCTTTTGGCCCGTAGCACTGGCAACTGCTTTGCCGCGCCGCGCATTATTGTCGATCAATGCGTCAACCGCCTCTTGCAACATACGCTTCTCGTTGCGCGTAATAACTTCTGGCGCGGCCAGACGCAACAAACGCTTGAGACGATTGTTCCGGTTGATAACTCGGCGATACAAATCGTTGAGATCTGATGCTGCAAAACGACCACCATCGAGTTGTACCATCGGACGCAAGTCCGGTGGCAAAATTGGCAACTGCGTGATGAACATCCATTCCGGACGTATTTCTGCCTTGATCATAGACTTGACCAGTTTGATACGTCGCTTTAGTTTGCGGCGTTTGCTGGTGACGGCACCTTGCAGCTCGCCTTCGATCTCTGTGGCTTCTTTTTCTAAATCAATCTTGGCAATGAGTTTTCGCAATGTTTCAGCACCAATGCCCGCCTGAAAAACATGTCCGTACTTGACCGACAAATCGCGATACTCTAGTTCAGAAATAACTTGTAAGCGCTTGAGGCTCTTAAGTTCTTTTTTAGCGATCTCGAGGGCTTCGCTCAAATTCTCGGTTTCCGTTTTTTGTTCAGCGACATAGCGCGACGTTTCCTCTTTCTTTTCTTTCTCAGGAGCTTTTTTCTGAGTGGCGGTAGTTGCCTTGGCCATAGCAGCCGTAAATTTCAACTCTAATTGCTCGTGATTCTGCTTGTACTTTTGATCAATCTCAGCCTTTTTTGCCTTAAATTCCAACTGGATCTGCTTTTGCGCATCTTCACGCGCTTTTTCATCGACCTCTGTGATGATGTAGGCCGCAAAGTAGACGACTTTCTCAAGATCCAAGATAGAGAGATCCAAAATCAAACCAATCTTGCTCGGTACGCCTCGTAAAAACCAAATATGTGTCACCGGTACGGCCAACTCAATGTGGCCCATGCGTTCGCGCCGAACAATCGAGCGAGTTACCTCGACACCGCACTTTTCACACACGATACCCTTGTAACGAATGCGCTTATATTTTCCGCAATAGCATTCCCAATCTTTTGTCGGGCCAAAAATTTCTTCAGAAAACAATCCGTCTTTTTCTGGTTTTTGCGTGCGGTAGTTAATGGTCTCTGGCTTGGTGACCTCACCGTGCGACCATTCCTTAATCTGATCCGGACTTGCTAGTCGGATCTGCACTTCGTCAAAATCGGTACCTTTAGTTTGTAGTGATGGAATATTTAGCATTATTTTTTTGTACTAATAGTTTTGGCATCTTTGGATTCTCGGCTGTCCTTGCTGTCGCGGCCCTCGCGACCCTCACGCGCACGTGCGGGTTCGCCTCCGGGTTCGCGCCGTTTAAGGCGTTTCCGCTCAGGTGCACGTAGCGATGTTTGCTCAGTTACTTCACTGGTCGGCATACCGCCCTCAGGACCACCCAGCATTTCGACCGACAAACCGAGTGACATCAGCTCTCTCACCAAAACATTAAATGACTCAGGCACATTTGGTTTACGAATTGGCTCACCTTTTACGATGGCCTCATAGGTTTTGCTGCGGCCAAGTACATCGTCCGATTTAATCGTGAGCATTTCTTGTAGCGTGTGTGCGGCGCCGTAACCTTCCAAGGCCCAGACTTCCATTTCTCCAAAGCGCTGACCACCAAATTGTGCCTTACCACCGAGCGGCTGTTGCGTAACCAGTGAGTACGGCCCAATCGAACGCTGGTGCATCTTGTCTTCTACCAAGTGGTGCAACTTAAGCATGTACATAATTCCGACCGTGGTTTGATAGGCAAACTTTTTACCCGAACGCCCGTCAATCAGTTGTACTTTTCCGTGCTCGGGGAGACCGGCCTTTTTGAGCTCGACCTTGATTTGATCTTCGCTGACACCATCAAACGGCGGTGTGGCAACTTTATAGCCAAGCTTTTTTGCCGCCCAGCCAAGATGTGTCTCAAGAATTTGACCTATGTTCATACGTGAGGCAACGCCAAGTGGATTGAGCACGATATCTACGGGAGTACCGTCTTCTAAGAAAGGCATGTCCTCCATTGGAACGATACGGCTGATGACACCTTTGTTACCGTGTCGTCCAGCCATCTTGTCGCCAGCCTGAATCTTGCGAAGTTGTGCAACCGAGACTTGAATCGATTGAATAACACCCGTCGGCAACTTGTCCCCCTGATCGCGCGAGAACACTTTAATGTCGACAACTTTTCCGTATTCTCCGTGTTGCAAATAGAGCGAGGTATCTTTTACGTCGCGCGCTTTTTCACCAAAGATTGCTCGGAGCAAGCGCTCTTCTGCAGTCAGGTCGGTCTCACCCTTAGGTGTAATTTTACCGATGAGGATGTCGCCAGATTTTACCTGGGCGCCAATACGGATAATTCCCTCTTCGTCCAAGTCTTTAAGTTTTTCTTCGCCGATGTTTGGAATGTCGCGCGTCACAATCTCCGGTCCCAATTTTGTGTCACGAACATCGACCGAAAAATTCTCGATGTGTACGGAAGAAAAGCGATCGTCTTCTACTAATCGCTGTGAGATCAAAATAGCATCCTCGTAGTTGCCACCGTTCCAGCCCATAAAAGCTACCAGTGCATTTTGTCCAAGAGCGAGTTCACCGTTGTCCGTGGAGGCGCCATCGGCAAGCACTTCACCTTTCTTAACGCTTTGTCCTTTTTCTACAATTGGATGTTGGTGCAGTGAAGTATTTTGGTTTGAGATACTAAAGTTGAGCAGATCATAGGTCTTAAGATTTCCGTCGTCCTGCAGGACATCGACGTGCTTGGCGTCGAGCGCGACAACTTTTCCGGGTGCCTGTGCTACCACAACCTGTCCAGAATCGATCGCTGCTTTGGCCTCGATACCGGTGCCAACATATGGTGAGTCAGACTTAATCGTCGAGACAGCTTGGCGCTGCATGTTCGATCCCATAAGTGCGCGGTTACCATCATCGTGTTCCAGAAAAGGTATGAGTGCCGTGGCGACCGAGACGATTTGCTTGGGCGAGACGTCTACATAATCAATAATGTCCGTGGAGCGAACGCCAGATTCACCTTTAGAGCGCACTTGATCCTTGTCGTGCGCAAAAAAGCCTTTATCGTCGATTTGGATAGTGGCAGGAGCTGTCACTGAGCGACCTTCTTCAAAGGCATCTAAGTGGACGATTTCATTGGTGACATAGACTTTGATTGCAACCGTTTTGATTTCGGCAGCTTTAAGTTTTGTTATGTCCTCGGTCGTGACAATGTGGCCGGCCTGAAGGACAACGGTACCTTTTTCGTCTTTAATATCACCACGCGTTGCGCGACCAATTAAATCTTTGTCGTCAACCGGTACCTCACGCAAGACCTTGCGAAAAGGCGTTTCCAAAAATCCGTACTCATTGATACGACAATAGCTGGCGAGATGGCCGACCAGTCCAATGTTGGGTCCTTCTGGTGTCTGGATGGGGCAAATGCGGCCGTAGTGTGAGGCGTGTACGTCACGAACATCAAACCCAGCGCGTTCTCGAGAAAGTCCACCGGGGCCCATGGCTGATAGACGGCGCTTGTGCTCTAGCTCAGACAACGGATTGGTCTGATCCATAAACTGCGAGAGCTGCGAGTTGGTGAAAAATTCTTTGACTGCCGCGATCACGGGACGAGCATTGATGAGTTGCGCCGGTGTCAGCGTTTCGATGTCGAGCGTAGACATACGATCACGCACGATGCGCTCAAGGCGTGCCATACCGACACGGAATTTATTTTGGATTAGTTCGCCAATTGCTCTGACGCGACGATTACCCAAATGGTCAATGTCATCCGGATTTTCCTGATTAATGTTAAGGCGAATAATTTCCTTGATGATGTTGACCAAATCCTGCTTATGGAAAACCCGCGTCTCACGATTAATTTTTTGGTGTTGTCCAAAGCGTTGGTTAAGTTTGTAGCGACCGACTCGACCAAAATCGTAGCGATCAAAATCAAAAAACATGGACTCAATCATCTGCTTAGCGTTTTCTGTCGTCGCTAGATCACCTGGACGAATACGCTTATACACTTCCTTGAGGCCATCGGCGTGAGTACGAGAAGGATCCTTGGCAAGGGTTGCCTCGATATAGTGGGTATCGGGATCAGTATCGACGTCGGTAAAGAATGGCTTGATTTCTTCGTCCGTGCCATACCCAAAGGCGCGCAGCAAAGCCGTGACGGCAATTTTG
>CAZCZY010000073.1:0-10946 GCA_964503525.1 uncultured Candidatus Saccharibacteria bacterium | reverse complement strand
CCGAGTTGCCTAATCCACCTGTCAAGTTGTACTGATGCTCGGCATTTGGTCCCGCTACTGCTGATCTAACAACAGCTCCCACTGTGACGGTGTTACCGCCACCACCGACGCCAATGTCTATAGTTGCATCTGGATTTACAGATGGCACGTCAATTACTTCAGGGTATCGTACTACATCACCACGATTCTCGATGTTGCCGCCGACAAGCTCTGCCTCGACCTTATTAGTTGAATTTGTTGCATCTGCAATACCAACATCACCTAGACCAAGAAGTGAGCTCGTAGTGTTGGTGCAACCGGTAATTGTGTTACCCCCGTCAAAAAATGCTACCCGTGGACAATCCCACCCGAGTCCAGTAAGAACGGTTACCTTTGGCTCGCCTAGATCAATGTCAGAGCGAACAACCTTAGTCAAAAATGAATTTCCGGCAATGATATTTTGACCCATTCTTTCGAAGTCGTTGTTGAACCAAATTTTTTCCATGTCATCCCAGTTGCCATTCAGGTCTACATCATCGCAGAGACCAACTACGCGCTCACTTACTGGAACCACTTCATCAAATTCAAGACCAACTCCTAGAGCAGAAGCAGCTCCTGCACCTGATTCCATGCCACAGAAATTCGAGAATGCTATTGAGCTGCCAATAATACCGCGGTCCATGAATTCAGTAGCTCCAATCGAAGTGCCAGTACCAGATTGCAAGTCCAATATAGAATTATCAAATGTGACGCGCGTAAACACAGTGTCGTTCCCTTGAGTTTTTACTTCAGCCAAATCAGTGAAATTGACACTTCTAAACGTGAAACCATCTGCTTGAGTTGTGACACCCGTTGCCACACCCACGGCCTTAACAGTGACATTCTGTAAGGTGCCAGAGTCTCCATTGCTTGTAATTCGGATTACAAAAGCCTGCGGGAACCCAGAATTTGCCTGAATTGTGAAGTCGTTGCCATCAATAGTGATATTTGCGGCGTCAACTTCAATACCGGTGTCACCTGGACCGCACGAAATATCACCCGAGAGTTCATAGAGCTGCCCTGGAATATTCAATACCTCGCTACAATCCGAAATCAGCAATGGAATTGTATCGACATAATCAATAATTACGCTAGAAACCTCGGGGAATCCTGCGCCTGTTTTGGCAATTTCCATTTTCCACCGCAAATCATTGCCTAAAGTTGGAAAAATAAATGGCACACTTTCAGTAACTGCATAGAAGTTGACGCCACCGTCGTTGCTTAAGAAGTGATTGTAGACTGTGCCATCAGGAATGATGGGTAGTGGATTTATACTGCTCATTGTCGCACTGGCGATTTGGCCGGATCCTGAATAAATGTTAGTCGATTGTCCAATCGCGGTCGGCACGACGTTTCCAGGTGCGTAATGGGTATGACGCAACTGGCTTGATTGCGTCCATGTGGCATGTGGGTTGTCGCTCGTATCTAGATCTAGATTGGGGCCAACGGGTGAAATACCCGTGCTGGTATTTCCTGCAACACTGTCGTAACCCGCAGTTATACCGTCCGTTTTTGTCCAGGCCGAACCGTTCCAGCGAGACAAAACAATATCAGAAACCGCTCCAGAACTAATAAAGTTCCAAGCTATTACCGGAAGGCCCGCTGAATCAAGTCGCAAGCCAGGAAAAAGGTTGTTGTTGCCTACTGCACCGACGACATCACTCACGATATCTTCGCCAGGAGTACCATCAGCTTTAGTATATTGCGTGCCATCCCAAGACGTATACCGAATCGCTATACCGCTGATGCCACTGGCAGCTCGCCAGGCGACGCTTGGATTACCCGTAGCGTCAACCGCGAGCGCACCTCCCGTTATGAGTGGGATTGGCGACCACATATCAAACCCGGGAGTGACTAAATCAGCCTTTGTCCAGGTGATGCCATTCCAGCGCGTAAGACGACTCTCGATAGCAGCAATGCCTACGTTTTCCCCGTAGGTAATGATCGGGCGATCTGAATTATCTAATTCAACATAAGAACGGGCACTAGAAGCCGCAGTGTTTGAGACGTTGTCAAAGCCAGCCAAACCGGCGGCATTGGCCCATTGGGTCCCATCCCACCGCGTGAAGATGACGTCAAAGCCAGAGCCGCCTGTCTGATCGTTCCACGTGATATATGGATTGCCGCTTGTGTCAAACGTTAGAAAAGGATCAATTCCACCAAATGCGTATCCGGCTTCTGCATCAACGACATTGTATCCAGGTGTGGTGCCATCAGCCTTAACAAGTTGTCCACCAATATACTGGGTAAAGCGAATTTCGCCGCTGTTAACACTCCAGGCAAAAGCCGGAGCGCCAGCAGGACTGTAACGGAATCCAGGTGTGAAATCCTGTATGCCAGGATTGTTACTGATATTTGAAAAACCCGGGATACCGCTCAGGTCAACCCACTGGCTGGTCCCATTATCCCAGCGAGTGAAAAAGACTTCCCGCTCACTCGTGATGGTGTTGAGGGCCTGAAAGGCAACCGCGGGTTGGTTGGAACTATCTACATCAAATTGTTCTTTGCCGTTGCCGACCTGTGAGTTGGGTAACGCGCTGGTAATATCTTCGCTACCTGCCACGCCAGCCATAGTCTGATACGACGCTGCTGCAGTCGGCAACGTTAATGTGCCAGAGCCTGTATCCCAATTTGCAGTGGTTGCATCCTCGTCCTTGTAGGTTGTCGTCGTAAAATCTTCGACGAAATTTCCGACTGCCGCCTTCGGCTTTTCCGGAACATTAGTCGTGACGAGGTACGCCACAACGGCGCCGACAATTACGACCAACACTAAAATAATAACCCAGAGTAGGGTTTGGGAACCTTTTTTGGCATCAGGCATGGGGGAAGTAAGTTAGGAAATTATTTAAATTGCGCGAGGTTTTCGCGCTAACGTCACTATTATGTCCCGAGCCAAATGTACCGTCAAGGGTATTGTAAACGGAGACGTGTGAATAACCCCGTTTGTGAGCGGGTAAATCCGCACTTATTTCCGCACATACCTGACCGCAAGTGTTGGCATCACGAGGAGCGCCGCCAGGTAACTGGTGAAGATCGCAATCGATGCTGCTATGCCAAACATTCCCGTCAATGGCAAGAGCAAAATCAAGACAAAAAGACCTGCGCACGTCAATAACATTGCCTTACCCAGGGAAAACACCATATGGCCAAAACTCTCAGCCATGGCGCGCTCGCGTTGATCGTACGAGGCCACAGCTCCCGTGCCGCTGCCAACAGATTTTCTGATTTCTTCGCGGTACCTCGTCATAACTTGGATCGAGTAATCAATCCCAAGACCGACTGCTACTACTGCAACGGTCGCATTAAGCGGCGTAACCGCGATACCTAATACCGGTAAAATGCCCATCCCGATCATAGAATCAAAAAAGATTGGCACGGCCGTTATCAGGCCTGTTTTTGCACTCCGATAGACTATCGAGAGCACAATAATGATTAATAAAGCGGTGACCCCGGCCGCGTAAGCGGCCGAGTTCATACTGTCACGCAGTGACAAGGACAAGGCTAGGAATTCACCCGAGATTTCTATTTGTAGGTCGGGCGCAAACGAGTCTCCAATTGTTTGCAACTCCCGGTATATTTCGGTCAGCCGCTTGGAATCAGACAACTTTGGCCAGAATTTAATTATCGTGGCGTCATATTCTGCCTCTGCCCCGTCTGCGCTTTCCGACTTTTGATGAACAATCCGACCAAACAGCTCCTTGGCGGGCGTCAGCAGCACATGATTTACGACGGCGTCGCTCTCTTTGATATCGGCAAAAAAATCTTTTTGTGTCTCAGGCACACTCTCCTCAATAAAACGGCTCTTTAAATAGCGCAAAGATTCCGTGTTGACCTTTTTTTGGATGTGTTCGACGTCCTCAAAAGTGCCCAGTTTGGCTTCTAACTCTGTCACGGCCTGGATGGCTTTTTCGCTGGTAGCATCACCACGGATCAGGATGTAATGGGGTTCGTATACGGAAAAATTGGCCTTTTCAAAATTATAGGCATCGTAGACCGGAAAACTCTTGGCCATGTACGTTGTTGGATCATGATTGCGGTCGATCTTTGTGAGCATAAAAATGGCACCTGCCAAAATTAGCAGTGCGGCCACCATGATGAGTACGCGAAAGCGCCTGATTTTCCAGTAGATGAATTTTCCCCAGTGATATTCCCGCGAAGCTGCCGTTTGTTGCCGATCGTGCTTCTTGGCGCCAATAGATCCCGTCAGCAGACCCTGTTGATTTGTGGATATGTCTCCTGCGCTGCGACCTCGGCCGCGCAAAAGTAACAACGCGCCGCCCAAAAGATACGTCAAAATAAATGCAAAACCGATACCCAAAACTACAAGATAGGTGTACTCGCGGATCGGCCGCAAGTTGGTCATGATTGCGTCGGCCGTAAAAGCAGACATGTTGATCAGCGTGGTCAGTGCAGCCGCGCGCCCGGCTGTATTAAATACCGTGCGAAGTGCCTCGCGTTTGGACTTTTTGCCACTGTGACCCGCACCTTGGCCGATCTCCTCCCTAAAGCGCTCACTAAAATGGATCAAATTATCAATAGTCTGCCCAAGCAACAGCGGAATCGGCACCACAGCCAGTATCGTTAGCGTTGGCGACCAGGTGAGCGTACCCACGCCATAGGTAAAAACCAACATGCTACCGAGTACCGCCAGGGGCATCCACACAAAGAATTTGTCCCTAAACGTAAACCATAAAACGACCGCTAATAGTAGTGCCATGAGGCCGGTTACGAGCACGCTGTTGGTTCGTACACGATGGTCGGCCTCATTGACTACCAACGCGCCGGAATACATTCGCACCGTAATCTTGTCAGAATACGCGCGGGCAAAATCGCGGATCTCGCCGAGCATCGCAAGTCGTGGCACATCGTCCATGTGCTCTCGCGGAGTGACGGTGGCCCTAACCGCCGACACGAGCGGTAGGTCAAAGTCCCCTGCCGAGTACAGCCCTCCGGTAAAGCTATTGAGCAGGCTTAACTCAGCTAGCGCGTCGATGGCGCCCTGGTTGCTCAGTCCCTTGCGCGCAAAACGCTCGAACTCATACGGATCGTCGCGCCACATGTCGTAAATCAAGTTGTTGACAGTGCTCTGCAAATTAAGCTCCCTGACATAATATTGCTTACCCCCTTCAGGCGTCTCGGTGTTGATGCGCCGGTTGAGCGCTGATGTGATGCTCTCTACGCGCACCGGCCATTTTTCTTCGATCTCGTGGAACAGCTTGTCTTGTTCGCGCATGAGCTCGACGGAGAGCGTGTTTGCACCGTCACGGCCCTCAACCGTCACATGCGTGGCGACGGGATCGTTCATTTCTTGGGTCGCAAAATCAAAGGCCGCAATGTATTTATCGTAAAAGAGGTCGGACTCGCGCGTGCCAATGCTTGTCCCGACCGCGAGCCAAATCACCAGGGCAACAACAAGCACAAGGATTACTTGTACGATCCGTTTGGGATATTTATCTACAAAAGCAAATAGTCGCCCGAACATGTCGGACTATTCTAGCAAAGTATTTTTGAGGAAATGTCGCAGTTCAAACGGATAAAGAAAATGTACTTTGGCAGCGTTAACCTCGATGATTTTATGCGTGAATGAAGGTGAAATAATCACACAATCACGTGGTTTGAACTTAGCAATAAATGTCCTTAGCGGCTCAGGCACTGCTGGCTTCTTGAGTGCCGATTTGACTTCAATCGGTATAAGCTGGCTGCCATGTTCGATAACAAAATCAACTTCGCTTTTTTGTTTGGTACGCCAGAAATGTAGCGTGGCCCCATCGCGCAGGGCAAACTTGAGATCAGAAAAAACGCTGTTCTCCAGGAGAGGACCCCTGTCAACCCTTTCTGACCATGTTTGTAAATTTTCTAATGCCAGGTTTCTAATGCCTGTGTCAAGGAAAAAAACCTTGCCTGCTTTAATTATCTCTTGTCGTGGATTACGGAAAAACGGCCGAATAACCTGACTTACAAATGTGTCCTCAAGTATACGCAGATACCGTTCAACAGACCCCCGATTGATCGCTAGATGCATGGCAAGTTCGTCAATATTTACTAATTGTCCAATCTGGCTAGCCAAAAGCTTTATTAGACGAGTAAAAGCTGTACGGTTTGATACCTCCAATAGGCCGACGGCGTCACGCTCAACATAACTACCATAGATTTCTCGCAGTAGCGCACGCTTCTCTGTTGCCCCATCGGCGATTACTACACGAGGATAGCCGCCAAAGCGAACATACTCTTGATACAAGAGTAGAGCGTGGCGCGCCTCAATCGTGCCGAGCCGAGTTTGGCCATTGATTATCTTGGCAAGACGTGGATCCCAGAGAGATAAACACTCAAAAAAGGTAAAAGTCGGTAACCAGAAAATACGTTTACGCCCGGCAAGGCTCTCTTTCATATGGGCCTTGACTTCGAGAGCGGAGGAACCGGTCAAGATTAACTTAATGTTGAGCGCACTATCGTAGACACCTTTAAAATAAGAAGCGGCGTCCGGCACTTTCTGCGCCTCATCAACAAAGACATACAATTTACGACTACGAGACCGGTCACGTAAATACTCAATAAATGACTGTTGGTCGTGCAGTGTCTCGTAGTCTTGCACAATATCAAGGTTGAACGAGAGGATTTGGTCGGCGCTTATATTTTTTTCGGCAACGATATGATCTTGAATTTGTTTTAAGAGCACACTTTTTCCTACCTGCCGCGAACCGGTAATTAAAGAGATTTCTTTAGACTTCAAAACATGGCTGGCAATTTCGGGAAAAAGCTCGCGCGTAACTAATGGGCTGTTTACCTTATTATTCATACTAGTATTTTAGCATTACTAAACTTATAGTCAATGCTAACTTTAGCAATCCTTGCCAAAGTGCTGAAAGCGCCCCTCCGCCCATTTTTTCCCTTTTAGGCTACTTTCTAAGCCTATTTTTTGCTGCCCAAAACCTTTTCTACCTTGGCGACGACCTCAGCCGGCGTAAAGTGCGCTTTGATAATGTAGTCCACTGCTCCCAGTTCAAAGCCCTTATCCACATCGTCTTTTTGGGACAAGTTGGTGAGCAAAATCACGGGGACTTTTGCGAGGGACGCATCCATTTTGATCTCTTTGAGCACGTCAAAGCCCGATTTTTTTGGAAGCACGATATCAAGCAAGATAATGTCTGGCTTGGCCTCTTTGATCATGTTGACCGCTGATTCCCCATCCTCCGCATGTGGGACGTCATAGCCGGATAGTTCGAATTTTGTTCGATACATATCGGACAAAAAGAGATCGTCCTCAACTAAGAAAATTATTTTTTTGGCGGGCATAGTGTTAAGAGTATACCAGGAGTGCCAGGGAATTTACGAGAACTGGCAAATTGGGCTCGAGGTGTGGGCGAAGTGCCTCGGCGACGTGGGCTTGGGGCGGCATTTGCCAATCCTCGGGCAGGAGGCCCAATTGGTTAAAGGCAAACTCGCGCACCGGGATAAAGCGGGATCCCCCGCCGTTGAGGATAAGTTTTTCCAGGTGTGCCGGGCGTTCGGCTAGGTTTTGAAAAAGATCAGCCCACCATTGCTTGAGAAAGGCATCCACGACTTGCGCCGAGGGCTGGGGCCAGGTGCTCGTATCGCCAATGAGAGTGCGTTTGTGGTTTTCGGCCTCATCGCGGCTCCAGCCGTGGGCCAGTGCCAGGGCTTTAGTCAGCGCCTCGGAGCCGTAGGGCAAGTTGGCGCGCTGGGTGAGGTGGCCGTGGTCAAAGACGTACCAGCCCGACGATTCCGCTCCAAACTCTAGGACGCCGGTGCGGGATGTCTCGGCAAACGAGCGGCCGAGTGCGGTCGGGACATGCTGAACGCCGATGAGATTGAGCCCAGCCGTATCGAGGATTTCGCTAAAAAAATCGACTACTAATTGAGGGACCGCGAGAAAGCTGGCGCGGGCGGTGCCGGTGTGGTGTTCGATCGTGGGCGTCATCGGCCAGATTTGGTTTTGGCTGCTGAAGTGTTCGTCCATTTTTTGGTGAACCGAACGCTGCCACGTCGGCAAGTCGCGCGCCGGGTCGGTAAAATCAGCCGCCTCGCGCTCACGTGTGAGGATAAAAGCGTCGGTTTCTGGGACGGCGAGCAGGACGTCGCGGGATTGGGTTTGGGCGGCGTGGAGTAATTCTTCTAGCGTGGCGACGAGGTCAGCTTGTTCGTTACGGTTGCGGAGGTAGGGCATGATGCCAAAGGTTTTGACGACGGGACCGAGTGGGCCGTGTTCTACTTCGGAGAGTTTGAGAGTGTGCGCACCAAAATCGAGACCCAAGATTTTGGCCGTTTTACCCGGGTGTATGGGACGCGCAGTTTTTCCGTGACGAACCTTTTTTCCCGGACGAGCGGCATTTTGCCGGGTGCTTGGACGTAGTTTAGGAAGTGCCATTGCAATTTATTGTGCCACAACAAAAAAATGTCTGCTGAGGTGATGCTCAGGTGAACTTTTTTTGTCGCACCATGCCTCTTTTGCAAAGATTGTGACGAATTTTCCACGTTCGTACCTGATACTGTCGGGATGCAATCAAAACGGCGAAGAAAAGCGTCCGTTGAAGACGACTCCTTTGGAAAACTTCAGGGTCAAGTTGCCGTCTTGCGTGAGCAAGGGCACATCATGAACGGCCAAACATACGGGGCAGTTATTTCTATTTGCCATGCCATCGACGTTCTTGCTTCAAATGTTGAGAAACTCACTTCAGAAGTCGCTGGACTTAAGGTAAATGCCAAGTTTTCTGACTCCAAGCAATGCTCTGGAGATCTCAGAAACTACATCCGCATGGCTACTCTTCATGCGGACTCCCTGGGGGAAATCTCCGAGAATTTTAATAAATAGTTAATGTTTTTTTAATCTTTTTTTAATGTTTGACTTGGCACACTGAGAGAACTAAGTTACTAATAACAAATTGATGTCCGAACCAAAAGAAGCAACTCAGTCACAAATTCTCGGCGTTGTACAGCGCCTCGATAAGAGCGTACAGCGGCTCGATAAGAGCGTACAGCGGCTCGACTCGGGGCAAAAAAAACTGCGCCAGGAAATGCAACAGGGCTTTAAGCGGATCACCAAACATTTTGACGTGAAGCTCGATAAGGAAAGTCGACATCTCGAACATGTCATAAACGCCAAAATTGACAAAGCGGCTACCATTACCAAGGCAGGATTTGACGACATGTCAGAACGTTTTAATCAGCATGATGCGCGCTTTGATCAGCATGATGCAAAGTTTTCCATCATCCACCACAACATTGGGGAGGTTCGTCAAGATATAATCGCGCACTCTGGCGAAATATCAGAAGTGCATTCCAAAGCTGAAACGTCAGCACCAGCAGGACCATACTATGCGCTTGCAGATCGCGTGCGTGTATTGGAAGAAAAACAAGGCATCAAACCGCGACCCATGGACAATACTGGTAGTAATGCGCCAAAAGGTCGCAAATGAAGGGAGCTGCGCTGACGTTACAGGCGCTTGACGCCCCGCCCGAACGCGCTAACCTAGACCACCGAAACCCTTAAGCTCACTCATTAAATCCACACACCATGATTATTCTTTGGATTATATTAGGAATCGTTGCCCTGCTGATCATTTTTGTGATCGGCGTTTACAATGGATTGATTCGCCTACGTAACCAGGTCAAAGACGCCTGGAGCGGCATCGACGTGCAACTTAAGCGCCGCTACGACTTGATTCCCAACGTTGTTGAAACAGTCCGCGGATTTGCCAAACAAGAAAAATCGGTTTTTGAAGAAGTCACCAAGGCACGCTCGGCCGCTATGCAGGCTGGCTCCCCCGCAGAAAAAGGCAAAGCAGAAAACGTTTTGGCTGGCACCCTCAAGACTTTGTTCGCCGTATCAGAAGCCTACCCCGAGCTCAAGTCGAACCAAAACTTTTTGGACTTGCAGCGTGAGTTGTCCATGACTGAGGACAAAGTCCAAGCCGCACGTCGCTTTTACAACGGCTCAGTTAGGGACTACAACACAAAGCTAGAAGTTTTCCCAAACAACATCTTGGCCGGCATGTTCAGCTTTAAGAAGGAGGAATTCTTCCAGATCGAGGGCACTCCAGAAGAAGTAGCCAAGCAAAAGCAGGCGCCGGAGGTTAAGTTTTAGGTTCGGTTATCTCCTATTTTGAGACATCAGATCGCAAAGTTCTCTCGAACCAAAAAGAAAAAGCTCGGGGCAGATGCCTCGGGCTTTTTTGTTGGTTTTTTATTCTGCGCCGAACGGTCAGCGCAGTGCATACAGAATGTAGGCAGAGGAGGCAGCCTCTCGACAGTCCAGAATTGTATCCGTCACAGCTGCAATGGCCGATGCAATTCCGAACACTAGCGTCTCAGGCAAAATCCCTTCTCCGAAATTAAGAAGAATCTTGTTGTCATTGTCGCTGAACAGAACGTCGCCGTTGCTGTCCATAAAAGACAGCGTTTGGTGTTCGCGATGGAAAAGAAGACTGTCGCCCTTCTTGAGCGTATATGGTTTGCCGTTCAGAGTTAGGCCCATCGGATTCCACCTCTTTTCTTGTACGTTAATTCGAACGCTTTTTTCGGAAAGAACGTGTGAATATTGCATAAGTGGTGATTTGTGTCAATACTAAACGGCCATGGCAACGGTTTACACACATATCCGCGCGAACAAAATCAAGAGCTTTGTGCTCGTAATTTTGACAGTGCTTTTTGCGCTCGGGATTGGCGTGATTTTTGCGTACGCCGCTGATTACGGGCCGAGTGCTGTGTTGCTGGCGGCAGCCATTGGCGTGCCGAGCGCAGTAATCGGCTACTTTGCCTCGGACAAGATTGCCCTAGCTATTAATGGGGCGCGCCCAGTTGAGTTGGAAAATCATCGCGAGCTCTATAATTTAGTGGAGAGCGTCTGTATTACGGCTGGGTTGCCAACGCCCAAGATCTATTTGATCCCCGACGAATCGCCCAATGCGTTT
>CAZCZY010000072.1:0-10152 GCA_964503525.1 uncultured Candidatus Saccharibacteria bacterium | reverse complement strand
ACCATGCCGCAGTGGGCGGGTTCGAGCTGGTATTTTTTGAGATTTATCGATCCTCACAACAAAAAGGCGGCCTGGTCGCAGGCAGAAGAAAAAAAATGGCTGCCCGTGGATTTCTATATTGGTGGCGCGGAGCATGCCGTACTGCATTTGTTATACGCGCGCTTTTGGGTCAAAGCGCTCAAAGATGCAGGCCACCTAACTTTTAGCGAGCCATTTTTATCACTGCGTAATCAAGGTATTATTTTGGCGGAAGACTCGCAAAAAATGTCCAAGTCACGCGGTAATGTGGTTAGCCCGGATGATTTGATAAAAATTCACGGCGCGGATGCGCTGCGCTTGTTCGAAATGTTTTTGGGACCGCTTGAGCAAGAAAAATCTTGGAATACTAAAGGCATTGCAGGCATTGACCGATTTTTGGAACGCGTCTGGCGCACGCAAAATTATCTCTCGGATAAAAAACCTACAGGTGACTTTGCAATTCTTTTAGAACGAACAACAAAAACCGTCACCAAAGACATCGAGCAACTTCAATTTAATACGGCGATTAGTTCGCTCATGCAACTTATGAATGCATTTACCGATGAGATCGCAGAATCCAAGGCCCTGCCAAGTACGGCCTATGAACGGCTATTGCTACTGCTGGCGCCAATGGCACCCTTTATTACCGAAGAACTCTGGCATGTCCTTGGGAATGATGGGTCGATACACGCGCAAAAGTGGCCCGTCTTTGCAGAAAAAAAGTTGAAATTAAGCAAGGTTTTTGTGGTGGTGCAGGTGGATGGACGGTTTCGTGGCAAAATCGAACTGGCGCCGGGTGCAGATGAGGAAGCGGTGGTGATGGCTGCACAAAAAATTTCCGCTGTCGCGCGCGCGCTAGGCGACAAAAAAATTATCAAGCGAGTTTTTGTCGCTGACCGCGTGATTAATTTACTAACCGGCTAAGCCATGCTTAGAGCGCTGCGCAGCTTTGCCATCACTCCCCGGCGCGAAATCAAAGAATTCTTCACCACAGTCACGGTGCAGCAGCTTGCGGTTGGGGCGATTGCAATTTTTGAACCGATCTACTTGTATCAACAGGGCCTCTCACCTACGGGCATCGTCCTTTTTAACGTCGCCGTGTACGTACCGTATTTTTTCTTGCTGCCCTTGGGCGGAAAATTTGCCAAGCGCTTTGGGTACGAGCATACGTTATTTTTTTCTACTTTTTTTAACATAGCGTACTATCTGGCGCTGGCGGCAATACCACTCAACCATGCGTTTTTGTTTGTAGCGCCGCTCCTATTATGTTTGCAAAAAACGTTTTGGTGGCCGGCCTTTCACGCGGACTTTGCGCGATTTTCTTTTAAGCGCGAGGCAGGCCGTGAGATCGGGTTGTTGCAAACGCTATATACTATCTCGTCGGCCCTTGGTCCGTTTATCGGCGGTGTCATTCTGCTCTTTGGTAACTTCACCATGCTCTTTATCTTTGTCGTTGCGTTGTCGTTGATCTCAGTAATACCGATGTTCAGCACGCCAGAGCGTTTTATTCCCTCCAAGCTAGGCTGGCTCGAACAAATGAAATACATCTTTAGCCGCCACTATCGATATCGCTTGCTCGGCAGCATCGGATTTGGAGAAGAATTCTTAGCATTTACCCTGTGGCCGCTCTTTATTTACTTGACTCTCGGAAATGCGTTTGATGTTGGCGTCGTGGTTGCGATCGCGACGACAGTGACTGTCGTAGTAACAATGCTTATCGGTCGTCTAACTGACAAAACGTCGCGGGCCCGTCTCGTTGACGCGGCCGCGTTAGCTCTGCTTTTGTCATGGGTGGTAAGGCCATTTGGCTTTGTACATAATTTTTATGGGCTTTTGGCGACGGATACAGCTGGACGCGCATCAAAGAATGCCTTATTGGTCCCGTGGTATGCCGTTGTCTACGAGGATGCAAAAAAAAATCATGTGATGATCGAGGTGGTGGCTTCGGAGGCCGCGCTCGTATTGGGAAAAATTGCATGTATGGGCGCCTTGCTTATCCTGTTCCAGTTTACCGATAGTTTGCCAATCAGTTTTGCGCTCGGCGCCATCTTTAGCGTTTTCTATTTCTTTTTCCGCTAGCGCTAGCCAAGACCTGTCGCAAAGACCTATACTGCATCAACAATGCCATCAGAAACTACACCAACACACCTTGCAAATCATGATGCTGAGGTGAGCGCCTTGGTCGAGCGTGAAGTTGCCCGCCAGCGTACCGGATTAGAAATGATCGCATCGGAAAATTATCCAAGCCGGGCCGTGTTGGAAGCGGTGGGTTCGATCCTATCGGCAAAATACGCAGAAGGCTATCCGGGCAAACGGTATTATGGCGGCAATGAAATTATTGACGACGTGGAGCGGCTCGCGATCGCGCGCGCTAAAAAAGTTTTTGGAGCGGCACATGTTAACGTCCAGCCCTATTCTGGTAGTCCGGCAAATTTGGCGGTGTATATGGCGCTACTCAAACCCGGCGATACAATTCTCGGGATGAGCCTGGCGGCCGGTGGGCACCTGACGCACGGGCACAAAGTCAGTGCCTCAGGTATATTTTTTAATGCGGTCCAATATGGCGTGGATGAAAAGACGGGTTTAATTGATTATAACCAGGTCCAAAAATTGGCCGAACAGTCTCGCCCAAAATTGTTGGTGTCGGGGACGACAGCATATCCGCGCTTAGTCGATTTTGAGCGGATGCAGGGGATTGCTAAGAGCGTAGGAGCGCTTCATATGGCCGATGTCTCGCACACGGCAGGCTTGATTGCAGCTGGAGTTGTTCCAAATCCTGTGGCTTTTTGTGATGTAGTAATGATGACGACGCACAAAACATTGCGCGGGCCGCGCGGCGCTATGATTTTTTGCCGACCGGATCTGGCCAAGGCGATCGATCGCGCTGTGTTTCCAGGGCTGCAAGGCGGCCCGCACGAAAACACAATCGCGGGTATCGCCGTCGCGTTAAAAGAGGCCGGAGAAATTGAGTTCGCCGATTATGCACGGCACACAATCGAAAACGCAAAAGCGCTGGCGGGACATTTAGTAGAAGATTTTGGCTTTCATTTGGTGACGGGTGGCACGGACACACATTTGATCTTGGTGGATTTGAGAAATAAAGGCGTCACCGGACAACAGGCCGAGACGGCGCTTGGCGCAGCTGGTATTACAGTCAATAAAAATACTGTTCCTGGCGAAACGCGTTCGCCCTTTGATCCTTCCGGAATACGCATCGGGACGCCAGCGATTACCAGCAGGGGAGTTCGTCGTAAAGATACGCAAAAAATTGCCGGGTGGATTGCGGCCGCGATCAAATCGCACGAGGACGAAAAACAGCTCGCAACCATAAAACAAGAGGTCACAAATTTTGCGTCGGAACTTCCGCTACCAGGCGTCGACATATAAAAAGAAAGCCCACACGGATGTGTGAGCTTTGAGAAGGGAGGCAACCTGTTCCAGGTTCGCCTCGAGACGTTATTGGGAGGGCTGCCGCAGTACCAGCACAAGGCCGACACCGAGCAGCGCCATACCGCCGATTTGTTGCAGTGATGGTCGTGGACCACCAAGTGCGAACTTTAGCCAGTACGAGAAAAATGGCACGAGCACAATCAATGGTGTGATTGTGACGATGTTTCCACCTAATTTGTAGGCGGAGAAATAGAGCACGTCAGCGGCGATGATCAGTGCGGCACCTCCAAGGCAGGCCCACCAGTTGATCGGCAGTATCGACGCACGCGGCACCATAAAAACCATGGGCAGCGCGACGATGGCAGCTCCGGTGTGGAACAGCCAGATACGCAGCAATGGCGACTGGTTGGGTTGCCCATCCACGATCACCACATTAAAGGTGGCGTAGACGATCTGGCACACAGCGGCCAACATGAGGGGTTTCATGCAGCCACCTTGAGGGCTACAGCCTCCCTGTGCAGTGCAGCCTCGCGCAAGTCACGTGCGGCCCGCTCCCGTGCTTGAGCCCGTCCGACCGAACGCTGCACGTCCTCGAAGTCGAGCCAGGTGTAATGTCGAGCGGTCCGCTCTAGCCGGGCCAATATGTTTCTTTGGGACATGATGCGCTTGGTTGTTTGTTTCTTGCCGCGGTATCCCGGTACGAGAAACATGCTCATTATCTCCTCGCTTTCTCCTCGCTAATTTTTTTGGAACGAACATAAAAGATCCCGGACGAACTGGCCAGTAACTTTCGGAACCAATGTTTGTATCACACATTGTTCTATTTGTCAAATTTTTTAATGGTGCATTCTAATACCAACGCAAAAAAAGGCCCATGCGTGGTGTTGCATGGGCAGTTCGATTACTGGCCGACCTACCTTACGCTTCTGCGAAGCAACCGGTAAGAGGATTCCGCGGACGATGCGTGTGTAGCATCCATGAAGGTAACATCGCGACCATGAGATCAACGATAAGGCCTTCTCCATTCTGCACCTCGACCGATTTGGCGTGCTCAGTTATCACTGTATTTGTGTTGCAGGCCACAATCTTGGTTGTGTTCGCCTCAAGATCAAATGTACAAGTGAAGCAACGGCATGCCTTGCACGCGACCGTAGAGAAAATGAGCTGCCGGATTTCTGCGCTGGCATTCCGGTGAATTACTAAACTCTGGTGTCCAACGTTGCCGGAGTTGCGGTTGTGCCACCGGAACGTCAACATGTTGTGGAAACCATTATGGCCGAATGCCTCCAAGCTCCACATGTCACGTTTCCAATAGGCGTGGACGTACAGGCCAGGCAACATTGGACAAAGTTGGTCCAGACTGCACGTGTAGCAGTTGAGCTTTGTGTCCGTGCGTATGGTCTGGAAAATCTTTTTGCACCGCGAACATTCTCGCATTGGAACGCTGTCAGGCAAAGATTCAGGGTTGCCCGAGAAGCGCGCTGTTTGATAGGCACCGAGCTCGACTTCGGCAAGCTGAAAATTGAAATCGGCGAGTTGCTCACTCGTGTACGAACCCGATTGGCAACGAGCGGTATTAATATCGGCCTGTTCGACGTCTACTTTTTCTGTCTATACGGTATTACCTCTTTTTGGTGCCGGAGGAGGGAATCGAACCCTCATGGCCGTAAAGCCGATCGATTTTGAGTCGATTGCGTATTCCGTTTCGCCACTCCGGCTCGTCTAAAAAAAGTTTGCATGGTTTTAGCCCTCTGGTCAACTGCAGAGTGCTGGTAAACAGGGCCCCCGTTCGTGCATGACAAAGTGCGTCCTCACGAGGTATTATCCGCCCATGGCACGCATAGTGGCGCTCGTAAATCAAAAAGGTGGTGTTGGCAAAACCACAACAGCTATTAGTCTGGGCGCTTATTTGTCCGAGGCGGGCATGCGCGTGCTCCTGGTTGACGTGGACCCGCAAGGCAATGCAACCAGTGGTCTTGGCTTTAGGCCGACCGAGATCACCGCTGGTACGTACGAACTAATGCTCGGCCACGCACCTGTAGAAAAAGTCGTCCTCCAAACCTCACACAAAAATCTTTTTTTAATTCCGACTAACCAATCGCTGGCAGGCGCAAATGTCGAGTTAGTCAACATGCAGCAGCGCGAATTTCAACTGATGCGTATGCTTGAGCCGGCTCGACTTAATTACGATGTAATCTTGCTTGATGCCCCTCCAAGCCTCGGCCTCGTTACCATCAATGCACTCGTGGCTGCAGACGAGGTACTAATCCCGGTGCAAAGTGAATATTATGCACTCGAGGGATTAAGCCAGTTGCTCAGTACCATCGAATTGGTTCGTGCCAATATTAAACCTTCGCTGGCCTTGCTGGGTGCGGTCATTACGCTACACGATCGGCGAACAAAACTAGCGGTCGAAGTTGCTCGCGAGATCAGAAAATATTTTCCTGGGCGCGTTTTTGAAACAGAAATCCCTCGCAATGTTCGGTTGAGTGAGGCGCCCTCATATGGAAAAACGATACTCGCCTACGAACCCTGGTCCAAGGGAGCGCGCGCCTATCGTGCGCTCGCTAAAGAAGTTATGGGCGCCTGGCACAGCGCAGCAGCAATTTCAGCGCAAGCCAGTATGCCAGCACCTGTACCGCACAAGTCTGCGCCTCACACGTCTGCCGCGGCCCTCGACAACACGCCCGCGTCAACGTAAAATTGCAGCATGGCATTTGGATTGGGTCGGGGTCTTGAGGCCTTGATCCCCACAACAAAACCGGCACGAACACCGCGCCCGGCGTCACACGCTGATGCATCGCCAACAAACGCGCAGGATGCGCGCTCTGAGGTTGCAGTTTCTCTCGTCACAGGGACATTGCAAATTGCGATCGAAAAAATCACACCAAATCCACACCAGCCGCGTAAACGATTTACACCAGACAAGCTGGAAGATCTTGCCAACTCAATCAAGGCGCACGGCATTCTCGAACCGCTGGTCGTTAGTCCGTCCAGTGTCGCAGGTTCGTATATTTTAATTGCAGGGGAGCGGCGCTTGCGAGCAGCAGAAATGGCAGGTTTTGCCACAGTGCCCGTGGTCATTAGAGAAACTGATAATCAACAAAAACTAGAATTGGCGCTGGTGGAAAATATTCAACGCCAAGATCTCAACCCGCTGGAGGAAGCGCGCGCCATGCGAAAACTCGTCGCCGAATTTAAGCTGACACAAGTACAAGTTGCGCGACGACTTGGTAGATCGGCCGTCGCTGTCTCAAATACGATTCGGCTTTTGGATTTGGCACCGGACGTGCAACAGGCCGTGCTGGAGGAGCGCATCAGCGAAGGCCATGCTCGTGCGATATTGACGTGCAAATCATACACGCAACAAATAGAATTATTGCTACAAGTTGAAAATCTACATCTTTCCGTACGACAGATCGAGCGCTTAGCGTCGCGCTTGAGTAAGCCTATGCAAAAAAATGAATCGACCGCGGTCGCAGACGTTGATCCGATGGTTGAAGAAGAAGCCAAAGAGCTTAGCAGACACCTCGGCGCCAAAGTGCAAATGGTAAATGCAACACGCGGTGGTCGCATTGTGATCGAATATTATTCGGAGGCAGAGCGACAGCGCGTCGTTCGTCAAATTTTAAAAAGCGCGCAGACGCCAGCTGAGAAGACCAACCTCGCGCGCTTTACTGTATAACGTGCGCGTTACAGCGCAGCTTGATTTGTTGCTACTGCGCCCGAGACGGTACGGCCACGCCGTGCCTCTAAAATACTGGGGAGCGCACGCAATTTTCTAAAAAGTTCGGTGAGGCGATCAACATCGTCAATTTCTATCAATAGGTTGATCACCGACGACCCGCTCGGCAATTTTGTTACTCGAACATCTAAAATCGGCACGTTGTGTTGCGCACAAACGCTAGTAACATCGCGTAACATTCCAACATACGTCTTGCTGGTGACGTGGCTCCAAATGCGAAAATGCCGTTTGGTATCCAACCGCCAAGTTGCATTGCGGCGCAACCCTTTAAAGTGTTGCAGGGTGGGGCATTCATCCCGGTGAATGACGGCACGCTCACCCATTACCGCCGCCACGATGATGTCGCCTTCGATTGGACGACAGCATTTGGCGCGTTTAGCCGCGAGACCTGGCAGTCCTTCGAGTAACACATTGAGCTGTCCGGGCTCAAATTTCTGTCCGACGCCGTACAACTCTTCCGCAAAAATGCGTTTAACGACCTGGTGCGGGTTACGTTCGCCCTTACCAATGGCAACGAGCAATGCATCTAGGTTTCGATAGCCATATTGCTGCATAAATTCATGAAGCTGGTCGCTCGTTAAACTCTCAATGGGCCGATTTACCAATTGCCGTAATTCCGTCGCAAACAATTTTTTTCCAACCGTCAGCGAGTCACGTTGGTCGAGTGTGTGATACCACTGCTTGATGGATTTACGCGCTGTCGTGGTCTTAACAAAGTCGAGCCACTCGCGCCGTGGGCCGACACGGTCTTTGGTGATTTGAATCTCAACGAGGTCTCCGCTCTGCAATTGATGATCCAAGGGTTTGATCGACTGATTAATCTTGGCTCCCGCAGCCGCATGTCCAAGCCCCGTGTGGACTGCGTATGCAAAATCAATGGGGGTGGCACCCTCGGGTAAGTTAATAATCTCTCCAGCGGGCGTCATACAAAAAATTCTGTTCTTAAAAAAATCTGAGCGTAGCGTCTGAAAAAATTCTTCCGGGTTGTCTACTTCTTGTTGCCAGCGCGCAAGTTGTGCAACCCATGCGATATCATGTGCAGCAGCAATTTCTTCCGCGACCGCAACGCGACCCTTGCGTTTGCTGTCAGCGTAGGCCCAGGCGGCAGCGACACCGTGTTCCGCCCGCTCGTGCATGTCACCAGTGCGAATCTGAATCTCCACATATTTAGCGTCTCCTACAATCACGGTTGTATGCAGCGATTGATAACCATTAGCTTTGGGGGTTGCTACGTAATCTTTAATTTTTCCAACGAGCGGCTTCCAATTGGAGTGAATAATCCCGAGCGCCTTATAACAATCATCCACCGTAGGTACAATAATGCGTAAGGCGACCAGGTCGTAAATTTGGCTGATATCATTGTTATACCGCATAATTTTGAGGTACAGCGAGTACAGGCGTTTGGCTCGTCCATGAATATCCAAAACAGGAATGTCGTTTTCTTGCAACTTGGCGCTAACTTTTTGCAATAGGAAGTCGCACTGCTCGCTTCGTTCCTCATAGGCTTCCTTGATGAGTGACTTGACCCATGTAGCTTTATCCGGCAAGGAATATTCAAAGGCCAGATCCTCGAGCCGCCCTTTGATATCTCCCATTCCTAGTCGATCGGCAATCGGTGCATAAATATCAAGGGTTTGTTGTGCAATACGCTTTTGCTGGGTACTTTCTAAACCGTACAGCGTCTGTAAATTGTGTAGGCGATCGGCCAATTTTATGATGATCACGCGAATATCGCGCGACATTGCAAAGAAAATATTTCGTAAGTCCTCAATGGATCCGCGATTTGCACGTAACTTATGAATTTTGGAAAGTTTAGTCACGCCTTCGACCAGGAAGTTGACGGCATCTCCAAACCGCTTGGCTACTTGGTCATAATATTCGGGCGCTGTATCTTCACGAACGTCATGCAACAATGAGGCGACGATCGCAGAAGTGCCGAGCCGCATTTGCGAAATAGTATGGGCGACGTTAAGTGGATGCTGGATGTACGCTTCACCCGTTTTCCGTAATTGGCCGCGGTGCGCGGCCTCTGCAAAGTCAAAGGCTTCGCGAATTACTTTTAGATCTGTGCCGGGATTGTGTCGCTCGGCCGCAGACAGCACATCCTCAATCGTGAGTATGTTCTTGGTCTTGGTTGAGAGCATGACAGTAGACATATGTAGCCTAACGTTGCCCCTACGCTATGCCCGTCAGAACGAATTGTCCAGATTTTACCGCGACCCGATTACTCAGACTTTTCGGTTTCTTCGCTCGTCTTGTCAGGTTGCTCGTTCGATTTTTCAGGCTGATCGGTTTCGTAGGTACAGGTTTTGTCAGAGCACTTTATTTTTCCTCGCGCAGCAAACACTAAAAGCGAACCACACGTCGGGCACTTTCCGCCTGTCGGCTTGTTCCACATGGCGTGCTTACACTCGGGATAGCGATTGCACGAGAAAAAAGTGCGACCCTTGCGGCTATGTCGCTCAACGATTTCGCCTTTGTTGCACTCCGGGCACGTGACTCCGGTTTTTTTCTCGATGCGTTTGATCCCTTTGCAATCCGGATATTTGGTGCACCCCAAAAAGACACCAAAGCGTCCACGCCGAATTTTCATCGGTGACTCACATTCTGGACATTTCTCGCCGGCATATTCTTTTTCCATAGCTTCTTGCGCTTCGCGTTCGGCCTTGAGAGGTACCGTCGTTTTGCAATCGGGATAGCCCGTGCACGCCAAGAATTTTCCAAATCGTCCCAATTTAACCAGCATTGGCTTGCCACACTTTGGACAGACTTCATCGGATTTTTCTGTAGTCAACTCTTCTTTGCTAACGACTTTATCTTTGGCTAATAGATTTTTGTGGAAAGGATCGTAGAAATTTTTAATGACGGGTACCCATTCTTTTTCTCCCGCAGCGATGAGATCCAAGTCCTCCTCCATGGTCGAGGTAAATTTTAGATCAACGATTTGAGGAAAATGTTTAACGAGGACGTCGTTTACCAGAATTCCAATTTCGGTCGGT
>CAZCZY010000071.1:0-15521 GCA_964503525.1 uncultured Candidatus Saccharibacteria bacterium | reverse complement strand
CGTCGACCTATATCTTCGGTCCAGACCGAGCGCACACTCGTTGATCCCGCGTTTTCTACGACGACGCCGTTGCGCCCAAAATGCTCAAAGCGCAACCCCTGCACCAAAACATTGCCAACGCCAGAGATTTTAAGGCCCTGTTCGATTGTGGTGACAGTAAGCGAGCGCGTGTTGGGTGATGCCAAATCCCATAGTCGAACAAACACCGTCGATCCATCGGTGTACCACGCGTTTGTCGCGCGAGTGAGTTCGGCGAGGGTGGAAACTTTTTTGAGACGCTCAGTCTTATCGGTTACAGCAACAGCTCCGCCAGCGCCCGTGGAGTACACAGCCTCAGATCCAGCAGTTGAACTCCAAGCGTTGGCTCCTTTGACCAGCGCACCGATAAGTAGCGGCTTGGTACTTGTTGCATTTTCTATGATGATGGCTGCACCGTTCGCGCCGGTATTTTTTCCTGACAGCACAGCACCAGCGGTATACGTACCGGGGTGAATTTTTACGTAATAGTTACTGCTTGGCGTCGCGGGAATTGCATCCAGCGCAGCTTGTAGCGTGCCATACGTTTTTCCCGAGCCGACCTCAAGTGTGACATTTGCCAGACTCGCGGTAATCGTTGGCACGGTCGCGGCTGCGCCAATAATGTTTGTGGGCGATTCCTTGGCGGGCGACTCCTCTGCTGCACTCGCAGTACTAGCCCGTACAGCAAAAACCTGCCCGCCGATCAACAACGCGAGCATCAGCCGCAAAACTACATTTCCTGCCTTTACGGTTGTCGTCAAAGCACCTTGCACTGTACAAAAAAATCAGAATATTTCAATGGTTGGATACTGTTTTTGCAAGTCGGCTTCGTCTATCTCGGCACCCTCCGCTTCCAAATCCTCCCGAGCACGCTCCAAACGCGTCTCCTGTACGATATTAAAAAGCCACGCAAAGACCACAATTGTCAGCGTAACCAGAATAAAGAAAATCGAAAGCAATACAAAGGCCGTGATACGTGGACGTCTATTAAGTTGTTCGCTAACCGGAGACACCGCTGCTGTGACAAGTGGTGACTTATTTTGTACTCAGCACTTTGATATCGGCCAATACTTCCGCAGCGTGTTGAGCAGGCTTCACTTTTTCGTACACTTTGGCAATTTTTCCGGTCGGATCGATTAAGAAAGATGTTCGGCGCGTACCCATGTACGAGCGACCAAATATTTTTTTGGAACCCCAAGTGCCATATTTTTTGACCGCATCTTTTTCCGGATCCGCAAGAAGCGTAAAAGGAAGTTTATATTTGGCTGCAAATTTTGCGTGGCGTTCGACTGCATCGGCACTGACGCCTAACACGACCGCATCGAGCTGGCCAAACTTTGGAAAGTTATCGCGCAGACTACACGCTTCAACGGTACAGCCCGGCGTGTCATCTTTGGGATAAAAATATAACAAAACCCATTTTCCTTTGTATTGCGCCAGTGTGTGATTCTTACCGTCTTGATCGGGTAGGGAAAAACTTGGTGCTTGCTGTCCTATTTTTGGTAGCATGCCAGCATCATAGAGAAAGAGCCTGCACTATACAATGCAGGCCCTATGACGTTATCGAGTGACGCTCTCTGTCCTATACGACGGTGGTTATAAACGGTGCGACGATTGACCACACCTCCTCTGATATGTTTTCTGGCGAACGCAAGGCCCCGTCACGAACACACTCGATGATGTGCCAACGAGCCCGCTCGCGCGCCAGCTCGTGGTACATGGCTGATACTTTCTCCTGGAACTGGAGGTTGCGTTCGTACTGGTCAAGTCCAAGTGCGCTAGGGCCCGCCTTGGCTTGCCGGATCAACATGAGCTCACGCGAGACGGCGATCGGCACCGACAGAAAGATCACTGCGGCCGGGCGCGGCATCCCAACTTCTTGGTACTCGACCTGCTCGACAAGCTCAATAAAGGCCGCGCGCTGCACGGGATCGTCGATTTTGGCGGCTTGATAGCCCCAGTTCGACTCGACATACCGGTCGCAAACAACGTACCCGGTGCGCAATGCCACGACGATCTGGTCCAGCTTGGCGGCACGATTAAGTGCGTAAGGTAAAAAGGCCAACTTGGGTGGAAGCTTCACAAAGTCGATCTCCGGATCGAACAAAAGCTCCTGCACCAATTTTCCGCTCGGGGTGTTGTAGTCAGGAAATTCGAAAAGCCGTACGTTGTTGTGCTTTGCAATGCGCTCCGTCAGCGCATGTGTTTGGACTTTCTTTCCGCTGCCATCAGTAGCATCAATGACAAAAAGTGCTCCCATGTGCTCCTCCTCTCGCGGTATAAAAAACTTTCCTTGTAAGAATGAACGTACCCAGGGCTTGTTCTATTTCTGGGTTCGGAATGGTACCACAGCCATATAGCGCGCTCGCTTTTTTTCTGGGAAATGCTCGAGTGCGTATCGCAAAGCCGTACGTGGCAAGCGGCTCACGTTTTGCCGCAAGAATTTTTCCAGCACGGCCGTGTCCCTATCCCCAACTTCGCGCAACATCCAGCCAATTGCTTTATGAATTAGGTCATGCGTGTCAGTAAGCAACAGACGTGCGAGGCGCACTGTATCGTCGGACTCCCCGTGTCTAATAAAATTTTGCGTTGCGATAATGGCGATGCGTCGCTCCCACAAATTTTTTGATCGAACCAATTTGTATAGGATTTTTCGGTCCACCCCGTACACGCGCAAATATTCTCCAACTATATATGGCGCCGAACTATCGACGAGATCCCAGTTATTGACATACTTTGTCTGTTTAAGATACAGGTTGTAAATATTTTTCCGTAAAATGCTCCTAACTTTGGGATCAGTGCCTCCCCGTTTAAACTGATCAACCAAAATTAGCAACGCAGTAAAGCGGTGTTCGTGAATAGTGCTTTGCAATAGTGCTGTGACGTCGACCAGCGGCAGGTCGCGATACTTTTTTACGAGCGTGCGTTGTACCGGCACCTTTATTCCCAAAAAGTGATCCCCTTCTGCATACTCACCTGGTCCGGTCTTAAAAAATCGGCTCAGTTTTTTTGCCTGCGCTGGACTTGCCAACCGCTTAAATTCTTTTTTGATTTCACGCAACGTTGGTCCAGACATAGCACTCACTATACCTTGACTTTATTGCGATTGCGCGCGAGCATGCCGAGCTTAGTTGCTTAACAAAAGAGGTGAGCCTTGAGACTACAATCCCGCGCGGGTGACCTAGTCCAGGCCACCCGAATGACTTTTCTACTAACAGACGATCTCACGCTAGAAATTTTTTCGCACGAGACGCCGATTGAGTGGTGTTCGCCCACAAGTAAAAATCGCAACGTGCTGGTGCGACGAGTCCGTGCTACTGCTGCCTCTGCCGTCATCGATGCCGTCAAACAATTCCTTGACGAGTTGCATGGCAGTCGGGCCGAACAACCGTTTGTCGAGTGGCAAAGTAATCGCGAACAGATCGGTTGGTACTGGAGCGAACTGGATCCCTTCGCGTATAGCGCTCAGGGGCTGAGGCAACTTGCAGAGCATGTTGCGGGGCTACTTGGGACCTGGCACTCAGTGCAATTTGAGTGGCATGCCGCTACACAGCAGGTGCAGTTCGTGCTTTTTTCTAGCGACGGCGTGATCATGATGGATTTCTCTGCTCGTTGTTTTGATCAAGCGGCTGCCGAGTGCGTCGTGCATGCAGTCATGCGCGTGCTGACCGGTTTGAGTGAATGTCGTATAGAGAAAGTCCCGCCCGAGGATCGCCAAGACAACATCTGGCTTTTTAACGCGGTACGCTAAACAAGACAACACGCTAGCGAGGTGCAACATGGAAGGTTCCTGGAACGGTTGAATCGAAGACATTGCGATACGGCGTTGCGTCGAACGACTTGGACGAAAGTTCGAGGGCAGTCAGCTACTCCAAATTCTACACCATCAAGGCAGCCACAAGCTCAGCCTGCTCTTATCACCCGGGGTTGTGCCCTTTCATGAACCCAGTCTGATCGAGCTGCCCGAGATCAAAGGTTGGTGGCACCTCGGCACCGTAGAATCGTTTTACCAATCGAACAAGTTTCTGCTGGTTAAACAGCGCGACCGAGTAGAAACAGTTCGCTTAAAAAGAGGGCCCGGAAGAATATTCTTCCGGGCCCATTTTGTTTACACTCAAACCGTCACGATTAGATCCTGACATTCCGCCAGTTGGCGAAAAGTTGGCGAGATGCGATACAGCTCTTCAAACGAAAATGCGATGGCCTCGACTTGAGGTTGGTCGGCCGCGAGATCCGCGACATTTCGTAACACCACATACTTGTCGCACAAATCTCGCACGGTGCTCAGGCGATGCGCAATGACGAGTGCGCTCACATTGGCGCTCAAGACCTGCGCCAAACCACGATGTACGTCTTTTTCCGTTACCGAATCCAAGTTGCTCGTCGCCTCGTCAATGATCATGAGTCGCGGCCTTTTTGCGGCCGCAGCACCAATCATCAAACGCTGCGCTTGACCTCCCGACAGCTTGAGACCATTACGGCCGACTTTAGTTTGCAGCCCTTCGGTCAGACGCTCGTGGAAGTCGATCTTGAGCTGCCGCATGAGCTCCCAGAGATTTTCATCCGTAACAGTCTGCTGGTCCTCTGCCATCAAACCGTACGTTAAGTTGTATCGCATCGTTCCATCAAAGACTTGCGTCTGTTGCGGAATGTAGCCAATCAACTTGATCCACGACGACAACTTGATGTCAGTGAGTTTGTGTCCGTCGACCCAGATACAGCCGGAGTTCGGATCCATAAAACGTAAGAGCAAGCGCATGATGGTCGTCTTGCCAGCGCCACTCGGTCCGATCAACGCAACTTTTTCTCCTTCTTCGATCGTAAACGATATGTCCCGAACCACATGCATGCCGCCAGGTTCGACAGGCGCTGCAAACTCGGCATTGTCGACGTCGGTGCTGCCATGCTCCTTGGTTGGAGGATACGTATGCGTAACATTCTCAAACCGAACCCTAATCGGATGGTCGTAGGCGAGCTCGAGTGCGTCCGGCGCATCAACAATGTCCGGCTCGATCGTGAGTGCCTTGATCATGCTTTTGACAGCAGGCATGTTCCAGTTGAGTTGATGCTCAATGTTGCCTACTTGCCAGAGGTTTTCTGCAACACGCGCACTCCAACTAAACAATGGGTAGAGCAAGCCGATCTGCCAGGCCCCTTTCCAGACTGACCACGCCCCATACAGCATTATGATGATGAGACCGAACATTGCCGTGGCACCACGACACGACACCAACATGCTGTAGCGTAGCCAGAACGTTCGATCCTTTTTTAGCAATTGATCAAAGCGCTGACTCATGTCCGTCAGCTCTTGTTTTTCCTTGGCACAGACTTTGACGCGCTCGGTTTTTTCCCAGCGTTCGATCCGATGGCGATTGAGCGCCCTAAATTCTTTGTCGAGCGGAGTGCAGACTTGGTCTACTTGCTGGTTGAGTTTAATCATCCAGACAAAGTAAATGACCATGACCACACTCATGATGCCGCCCGCCACGGGACTCAGCGCGAACAAAAAAACATAGGACAACAACAAAACAAATAATGTCGGAATCCCGTCAAACAGCAACATGCTTTCTAAGTCGATGATCTTCCAGCGGCCTTTGTCGATGTTTGCGACACTGAGGGTTTGCCCTTCCTGAATGTGTTGTCCCATCGATTTCTCAAAGAACAATTCAGTTATACGGTCGTTAAGACGTGACCAGTGCAAACCAATTACCCATTCGCGCGCGTAGGCTCTAAAGTAATCGGCAAGTTGCTTGCCCAGCGTGCAGACTGCAAAGCCTATAAACCCCCAAATGATGGAGCGGCTATCGCGCAGCACCAATCCGCTAAAGATAAATGCGATGAACAATGGTTGTGCGACTTGCACAACCGTCGCGACAGTTGACGCTACCAACAATCGCTTAGTCCAATGCCGACTCTCGTCGGTATTGAGTTCACGTACGACCCAGCGACAAATACGCCAGGTCTCGCGCATGCTTTCCATATATTCGCGCAAACTCGTAGTCGAGCGTCTCGTATCCATTCCGTCCATTTCAGCCTCCTGTCGTGCGATCCATGAGTTTTGCTGCATACTGCAGCATTATTTAGTTGTTATAGAACAAAGTATCTTGCTGTTAAGGCAAGATACTTGGAGAAATCAATTCAGATGGAAGTATTGAGTCCTCAGAGCAGATTGCCTGTTACAAAGCCAACAACTGGGCCAAAAAGTGGCGTTTTTGCGGTATTCCGATATATGTTTGGCGAAAAAATAATCATTGGATTGTTTTTAGTACAAGCTGTTATACGCGAACCACAATAATAAGTCAAAACCAAAAATTAAAACCGCCCGAGACCAAATGATCTTGCGGGCGGTGGTTTTTTGGGCGAAGTGCCTGATCCAGCTAGCGAACGGGGCCCTGTCGGTGTAAGAAATCTCGTGCGGCCAGGTCAAGTTCTGGACAGTAGTTGTTGTAATCGGGATGCTGCTGCAACTTGATGTTCAAAACGGTGCCAATGAGGCCGCGGACGCCATACTTATTCCAGCCGATACAGGCTTCGTTTACTGACGTCCAGCCTCCCATGCGAGCAAGTTCGCACTGCGATTGGTAGGCATACAACTCACCGAGTACCGTACTGTAAACGATAAACGGCGTGAGTGAAGTTCCCGACCAAAACGTTTCGACTGGCTCTCCGCGTGAAAGTATGGCGCGAACGTGGGAGGCCTCGTGCCAGAGCAGTTCGTTGATCGAGAAAAGCGGCACCCGAGGATCCGCCAAGATATGCTCCGGAATCGACAAAATGATTTTGCCGTCGCGTCGATCCACGCCAACCGCTGCATTCTCAAACGGAATCACGCCGCGATAGATAAAAATCTCGACCAGGCCGAGCTTAGTCATACGCGGCAGATCTAGTCTGACAAACTTCTCAGGATGATTTGTCAGGACAAACTCCAGCTTTTCGGCAGTAGCGAGAGCTTCTTGTTGGGTCCACGCATTGACGCTGGGCGGCAGGTCACTCGGCATTTGTGCAAACCCGTTCGTGCCAAGGTGTAATACAATCGGCAGCGTAATCAACGTGGCCAATTGCCTGTAAAAGAACATGCATCACCTCCTAACTCAAGCTGTGAGCGGTCAAATTGTTATTCACGAACAAAACAATATGAACCGTGTACCGTACCAATGTTTGACCCTCAAGTCAATTTATCCACACGTAGGTGCTCGCAAAAATGTTATTGTTCCCGTAGGTTCTTTCCAAACAAAAAAACAAAAACCTTAAAGGGGGCCGACTTGTCGAACGGACTTGGCGACTTAGGCAAACTACTACGGACAAATCTTTCGGTATCCTCGCTCGTGCGGCTGACAGATGTGTACACATTTGTGTCATTTCCTGTCTTAGCCGACCGAACCTGCAGACTGCTTCTGGAGGAAGCGAAGGCGTGCAATTACAAAAGGATCACTAGCGACGCACCATCATGCGATGGAGACGCTTGTCTTTGTGTTGCAAACAAAGTAGCGCCAAACGGTTTGTACGAACTGTACACCACTACTTTGGAAACCTGGCTCGCTGAGGGCATGAGCCTTTTGCCAGAATATCCCCTCACGGAAAAACTCGTCTTTAACGAACGGCAGCTGCACTGTAAGTGTCCGAGCAGCAAGGGCGATCTGTACATGGAGCGCAGACGCCACGTAAATCTGCAAGCGTATTTCGTCATCGCAGGATACACGACCTTTCTCGTCTCCATGGAGGACAGCGAAAAGCCTCGCTCATTGCGTGCAGCCCCAGGCCAGCTGGTCATTACCGGTGCTCCTCGGCTGCTCAAGATGCAAACCGGCTACGTCATGCAGGGGCGCGAAGAGGGTATGGAACACTGCGTCTATTCGCTGCGACAGCGATGTGCGTAACACTGGTGGTTCCCTCATAAAAGACCGTTTGTAAATACAAACGGTCTTTTTCTTTTGTTCACCTAAAAAATATGGTCCATTGAAAAACTATGGCGAACACCATTCCTACAGACAGGATCAAAAAAAACAAACCTGCAATCCGGTAAAATAATGTGACAAACGTATTGCTCAGGGCGCGGATCGACGCTCTCGTAATTTGTCGCTGCAAGCGAAACTGCCAACCAAAGAACCAGCGTTGAACTAAAGTACGACTTTTGGGGTTTTGCTCGTACTCATCAAGGAGCTTGGCAAACGATCGCGCCTTAACCATCTGCAAACCAGTGGAGACAAGGAGGACTGCGAGCAGCAGTTCCATTAAAGTTATTGTGATGATAAGCGCTACGCTCATGGTCACCTATTCTACACTGCGCCTACACAAACTCAATATCAAACCTAAACATTCCCATCGCGCAAAGACCGGTCAATACAGTGCTCTTTGATTGGGCGGGAATATCAATCAGCGTCGTACCCGTAGCAGGGAGTTGCTTATTGTATTTTATGGCAGGAATAGTTAGCGCCGACGAACAATCGTAGGTGCCATTTGTTTCCATCTCGATTTGGGTCGCTATATCGGCCTTGACGGTCACCTTGCGCGGACTATACCCACCTCCAGCGACAATGTGCACAATCTGTATTCCGTTTTCTGTTCGTACAGAATCTCCATTTGTTTGATCGCCCAAATCTCCGCTGACCAATTGCGCACTCGAGCTCGTGCCGCCATCATCCGGCGATTTCAAAAAGATGTAGCCGGTGACGATACTAGCAAGCACGACTCCGACGATAATGTATGGTGCGGCCTTCATGGCTTATATACTAAACAATGGACGGATAATGCCAAGTCCTGCGAGGCCTGTAAGGAGTGCAAAAATCCCCAGTCCGATTACGACAACACCAGCAGTCTTAAAAAATAATGGCGCATAGCGGGTTTGTGCAAAACGGAACGAACCAAACGATAATGCCGCCAGCACTGGCAACGTGCCGATCGCAAAACCGGTCATAATGAGACTCCCCTTCCAGAACGAACCGCTAGAGAGCGCCGCCAGTTGCATCGCCTGCGTAAAACCACAGGGCAAGAAAAATGTACCCACACCGACAATAAACGGCGCAAAGAATCCCTTTTCAATTTTGGTGATGCGACTGAGCCCCCGTGGCAACGTAAATTGAAGCCGCCTCGCCCGATGAAATATATCCAGCAGGTTGATTCCCAGAATTATCATGACGACGGCAACAAGCAGACCCAGAATTGCCGTGACACGGCCGTTGATAGAGATCACGCCGCCCACCGCTCCGAGCACCCCGCCGAGAATCATAAATGCAGCCAGTCGACCGACGTGGAAAAAACCAAAGGGACGAACCGTCGACACGTCTTTAGAAATTTTCGCCGAGAGTGACAATACAAGGCCACCGACTACCGCGAGACACGTTGAGAGTGACGCAATAAGACCGATGAGCACGGCGGTCCAAGGCGTTAGCTCACCCGTAAACCCCACATTGACAATCCCCGATCGCTGCAACCAAAAAAAGATCGTGAGAATTACCAGCCCCAGCGGGATGGCATACCAAAGCGTCTTTAAGTCTTTTGGTTTTTTTTGTTCCGTCAGGGACAAACTGTAGCCGTGTGGCGTAAGCAATGTGGTCCATCTCGCTGCCGCAGTCATTGCGTCATCTGCGAGCATACCGTGCACCGTCACTTTTTGTGCCACTAGATCGACGCTGACCTTAGTCACCCCAGGCTGCTCTGACAACACATCCTCGATGAGAACTTTGCAGGCCGCACAGTGGGTGCCGGCGACGTAAAAACAATATTCGTTCTGGCGGTTGAGGGTCATGCCTTTGAAAGTTTAAGACGTAAAGAATTACTAACTACAAGCACACTAGAAAATGCCATCGCTGCACCAGCAAAGGCTGGGCTCAGCGTAATCCCCCAGCCATAAAAAACTCCGGCGGCTAGCGGAATACCAATCACATTAAAAGCAAACGCCCAGAAAAGATTTTGTTTGATCACTCGTAAAGTTTGGTGCGATAACCGCAGCACCAACGAGATCTTACTAATATCACCGTGCAGTAGTGTAATGTCGGCAGTCTCGATTGCAACGTCGGTGCCCGTGGCCATGGCGATACCCACATCAGCTGAGGCCAGTGCGGGAGCATCATTGACGCCATCGCCTGCCACTGCGACGAGCGCACCTTTCTTCTTGAGTTCGCGCACGACTAATTGTTTGTCCTCAGGAAGCATCCGCGCGTGATACGTGTCGATACCGATGGCGGCAGCCACTGCTTGAGCTGCCTGCTCCTGATCGCCGGTAGCCATATGGGTACGAACCCCTTCGGCATGGAGTTCGCGGACCGCTCTTTTAGCATTCTCCTTTATGCTGTCGCCAATAAAAAAATACGCGAGGATGGATTGGTCGTCCGCAAGCACTATCGGTGTGAGAGACTTTAACGAGTGAGACGAGGGTAACTCAGTATCGAGCACACCTTTGGATTTTTCCCGAACAAACCGATCGCTCCCTATAAAATATGTTTTGCCGCTGATGTCACCCGTCACGCCTTTGCCCTTTTGCACGGCAAACTTTGTGACCGGCTGTGTTGCAACCTCGCGCTTGGTTGCCAGAGCTAGAACTGCTTGCGCCAGCGGATGTTCTGATGATTTCTCAAGACTTGCGGCAAGTGTCAGCACTTCTTTGTCAGAAAGATTTGAGGCGTTAATAAAATCAACAACGCGTGGTCGACCTTCTGTGATGGTTCCGGTTTTATCAAAAACAATGTCACGTACTTTAGATAGCCGCTCCAGTACAGCCGCATTCTTGATCAAAATTCCGTGACGGGCCCCCTTGCCGACACCGACAATAATTGCGGTCGGTGTGGCGAGGCCCAATGCGCAAGGGCACGCAATCACGAGTACGCCCACAAAACTGGAGATCCCCAGAGCAACCGCTTGGTCGAACGGCAAAAAACGGCTACCAACAATTAACCATGCCGCCAAGGTCACTCCGGCAATAACTAAAATGACTGGAACAAAAACAGACGACACGCGATCGGCCATTTTTTGAATGGGTGCTTTGCTACTTTGCGCTGACTTAACGAGATCAATAATGTGAGCAAGCATGCTGTCTTTACCGACGCCGGTGGCTTTAATGACAATAAATCCGTCGCCGTTGATGGTACCGCCGGTGACCGCATCACCAAATATTTTTGCAACGGGCATGGGTTCGCCCGTGAGCATTGACTCGTCTAGATACGATTCTCCGCGCATCACTGTGCCGTCAACGGGTACTTTTGCGCCTGGTTTTATGTGTATGAGATCGCCTACAATGACATCGGCCAGGGGAATAAGACGTTCGCTGCCATCACGCTCGACGAGTGCGGATTTTGCTTGGAGAGAGATGAGCGACTTTAGCGCGTCGCTTGTTTTTGATTTAGCTCGCGCTTCAAGATATTTCCCCAGCGTTATAAAACCGATAACGATGATGGTAACGTCGTAATACATTACTTCTACATCGAGGTATGGACGCAACTGCTCGGCAAACGCCGAGATTACAAGGCTGTAGAGAAATGCAACGAGCGTACCGATGCCGATAAGCGTGTCCATATTTGCTTGCCCATACCGAACAAATCGCCAAACTCCCAGTAAAAACGGTTGACCGACTACAAAAAGCATGTAGGTCGCGAGGATCGGCAGGACGTGGTGAAACACTTCGCTTGTAACGTCGTTCATGGCCGAAAACCAGCCAAAGCTAGCGCCAACATCCCACACCATAGCGACGATACTAACGAGCATGATGGGGATTGACACTCTTAGATGCATTGTAAGAGCGCTCAGGTTGCCTTGGTCCGCGTGATCATGCGAGCTAGAGGGCTTCTCCGTGTTGGGCGCCGCTGCTAGCGCATCGGGCTCATCCGGCTCGAGACGGTAACCAAGCGGCTTGATTGTGTTATTGAGTTGTTCGAGGGGGACATTTGGATGATCGATCTGCACAGTTTCCATTCCCGTTGAAACGGAAACGCTGCTCACGCCTGGAAGTTTGCCGAGTTTGCGCTCAATGATGCTCGCGCACGAGGCGCAATGCATACCATGGACCTTGTAGGTTGCCATCAGTTTTAGTTAGACAGATTGTAAATTTTAATCAGCTCTTTGATGGTTTGTTGTTTGTTCTCGTGCATTTTTTTCATGACACACGCGTCAAGATGACCTGCTAATAGTTCGCGCTTAAGCGTTTTTAAAAATCCGCCAACGCTATCAACCTGTTGAATGATGTCAGGGCAATACTCCGTTTGCTCTAACATATCGATGACCTTCGCGAGTGTACCCTGGGCCTGTTTGGCCAGTTTCATGGTTTGCTTTCTGTCGATGGATGCGTGGTGCTTTGTGCCATGTTTCATGGTGATTTGAGATTGATAGGTTAATCTGGTACCTAGGCTATAGGTCTTTGCAATGTTAGTCAATACCGCCTTTGGATTTCGTTCAGCTAAACGCGCGTTTGCCGCAGCCGTGCTGCAACCGCAAAATGCATAAAGTAGCGCTCCAAGCTCGTGACCGCGTCCACTGTAGCGGCACCGTTAATAGCATTAAGAAATTCCTCTTTTGCCCGCAGAACTTCCTTGGCCCTCGGAGATTGCCGCTCAACCAGTGACTCGATCGTGGCATCAAATAAATCAATCGCACGATCAACCGCGTGTAAGCATTCGTCTTTGTTTTCGTTTTGCTTCGCCTTAAAAGACCGGCTTACCTCGCTATAGATATTTCCCATCTGATCAAAGATGCTCAGCGTTGACCAGCGCTGACGATTGACTGTGTACGGGGTCATTGCGTAACGCTTTCAAAAACCAGCGCAATAATTTGCTTTCTAATTTCTGCATCTTCAACATATCGCGATTTGTTCTGCTGGCTTGGCCGAATGTTTATCTGTGAGTCGAACACGATAAAATCTTCGCTCCCGAATTTTGCTGGGTACAACTTTATGCCCCACAGATCTGTTTGGACAGAACCATGTTCTAATAAGAACTTTTCCAAATCTACATGCATTTCTGCATCTACGACCAAGAGCTTTTTTTTGAGATCAACAACGCCCTTTACAAAATCCCCGTACATTTTTTGGGCTATGTCGGACAGCTCAGTTACGGTAATTCTTTCGATTTGTTTCATGAGTCTATTCTAGCAGCAGCTAGTTGGATGTGGGTGGCAGGCCATCGTGGAACAAATCCGCTTGCGAGCCAAGCGTGCCCCCCCAGCCGTCGATGAATTAATTCCGGCCGCCGCACCTCTACAACCAATGAGAGAACAGAATGTCAAAGCGATTAGATGGATACGTCATTGAGCCCTCGGTCCAAACGAAGTTCGGTCGTTGCTGTGTATCTAATACTATGGAAGGTGTAGAGCTAGAGACGGCGGTGTTACTGATATTTTCTGGGGCAGGTCCAGCCAACCCAACCCATAAACTTCCATTCCACTGCGCATAATAAATGTCCGTATCAGGAATCGATCCTCCACTATACGCTAGTGAAGGAAGACCTCCAGAATTAATTCTGAGACTTGGTTCGCTGCCAATAAAGGTATCCGCGGTATTTCTAGCGTACCCTCTCCAGGCACTCCCGCTCCAGTGCAGGAGTTGTACTTTTGAGTTGCCGTTAAAGTCGTACCATAACCATGCAATTGCGGGTGCACCATAGCTATCCAGCGCGAGAGATGAAATTTGGCTACCTTCCGCATCATTAGTGACGTTGTCAGGTCCCGTAGAATTCATATTTCCGCGCCACTTTGTTCCATTCCAATTACTGAATAATATTTCCGAGGCAGCGCTCGTTTGCGGGAGAGTTGTCCACGACACATTGGGCCTTCCCAATTGCGAATACTCTAAGTCGACTTCGGAGTCTGGGTCCCCTGGCTTTTGGCTTATGTTGTCAGCACCACTTCCGGTCAGCCCTATATAAGCGGTCCCGTTCCAATATTTAAAGAAAACGTCTTTCTCTCCAGCTGGACTGAGTCCATCCCAAACAATTCCCGGTCGATTTGTTTGAGGGTTAAGGGCAATGTCTGCGTCGCTGGCCGTGTATGTGGCGCTTACTTCATCTGGACCGGGTCCGGCTAAACCAGACCAGTTTGTACCATCCCAATGGACGAGTAAAATTTTTGCCATTACCGGGATCTGTGGACCTTCGGCCCAAATTACGTAGGGCGTGCCATTGCTATCAATCTGTAGCCTCGCGTTTCTGCTCTCACCTGCGGTATTACTGAGATTGTCGAACCCCGTTGTATTTTTTAGACCTACGTAGGCCGTGCCATTCCAACAAGCAAAAAGGATTTCGGGCTGTGGTTGGGAGCCTCCTTCCCAAACGACACACGGTTTATTCTGGGCAGTAAGAGCCAATGAAAATCGCGAAGAGTAATCTTCGCCGAGTGATTTAGCGCTGATTCGATCTGCCCCTGGGCGGTTACCTGCAGTATAAAGCCCATGCGCAACCTGAGGCACTGCAACCGTTGCGCTTTTGCCGATGAAATCTTTAAGAAAAACAAAAATGCTACCGGCGATTAGCGCACCCACTCCTACTACGGCAATGACAACCAGGAGAATAATCCAGTGGGCTTTTTTCATATTCAAAGCTTAACATAAACTCGAGGACTGACTTCGCTCTTCCTGCAATTGTCGTGGCAGGCCATCGTGGAAGAGGTCCAAATTTCATAGAAATTTATAACCAGCGCCAGTGCAAGAACAGAACATCAAAGTGATTGAATGGATACATAAATAAGCCCTCCGTCCAAACGAAGTTCGACCGCTGTTGTTCGTCTAATACCATGGAAAGCGCAAAAGATTGATGGCGCGAGTCAATCACGCGCTCAGCTTGTAGCCGGCCCGCCTAGTAGGGAACGCAACCTTGGTTAATTGTCGACTTGCTAATGCGACAGCGTGCGCCTTGCGGCTCTAACGTTTGCCAGGAATCCCATTTGAAATCGTTAGTACATTCGTAGTAAGACATCGTTGTGTCGGAGCTCGGCGATTGTCCAACAACGCGACATAGTCCAGGTCTGAATGCATCACCAGTAAATGGCGACCAGCGTCCGTCTCCATTTGTGTCGTACCCGAGATACTGAGAGTCCGCACTACAATCAGAGCTCCCAGCTATAACATTATAGCCCCAAAGCGAAGCCCCAGGAGCCGTAGGAGCAAATAGTACGCACCTCTTTTCTAACGACACAGCCGGCACCCTAATGGCGGACGTTGCCGCATCGCGGTCGCTCAGTAAGAACCAGCTGGCGGTGACTGCCCCAGCCGCTACTGCCAATACTCCAACAAAAACAAGAATACGTTTCATTTACGTAATGCTAACACGAGGCTCCATGTGATAGTTCACCCACTGCATCCAGTAAAGTGCAGCCTCCTTTCGCTCTGAAATGTACCGACCAGAACCACTGCGTGAAATTGCTACCTTGGTAGTAACCTAACGCTGTGGCAGGCGAGGAAGGAATCGAACCTTCGACGACGGTTTTGGAGACCGACGTGATACCACTTCACCACTCGCCCACAATAAAACATGAGTAGCCTACCGTGTCGCTAAGCCGACTTCAAATCTAGGCGGTGCCGCGCCCCT
>CAZCZY010000070.1:0-20797 GCA_964503525.1 uncultured Candidatus Saccharibacteria bacterium | reverse complement strand
TCAAGTTGTTGTCGTCGCGGCTGAGGTAGTTTAAAAATTCCCAGGCCTCGAGTTTGACGTCAGAACTTTGCGACACGCCCTGTCCCCAGTAATTGGCATAGGTGACATCAAAGGCGGAATCGTCGCGCTGGGGCATGGGTGCCACATCAAAATTGAGTTTGGCATTCTTGGCCCTGACCGCATCCACCTGATGAGAATAATTAAGCATCATGGCCGCTTGCCCAGCCGCAAAACTGTCGATCGAATACCAAACATTGGGATCGAGACTCCAGCTATATTCAGGCATGGAGCCATTGGCAAAGTCTGTATAAAACGTGAGCGCATCCACGCCGGGGTTGGTCTTAACACCGCTCGCCAATGCAACTTCGCGGTTAAACGTCGCAAACGTCTGAGTCCCATCGACCGGTTGTGCGCCATTTTGCACCATCAAGGTCGTCAAAAGATCAGTCGAACGATTAATGTTTCCCGAAGTTCCCAAAGCGGCACCCGCGCGTAGAATATTATTATTGTCGTCTTTGACAGTTAGGGCCGCGGCTATGTTAGAAAACTCAGTCCACGTGCTTGGGGGATTTGGAAAACCACCAGAACCCAACAAGTCGAGATTATAAAACAGAGCCAAACTGTCGACATACAAGGGCATGGCATAAATGCGGCTCTCAGAAATAAAATCCTCCGAGACGACGGGTACGTAGGCATCCTTAAATGTGCCGATTTGTGGGAGTACGGCGATGCGATCCTCGAGAGCTCGGCGTTCGCCTCGATCCGTCACCTCCGGAAAATCGTTAATAGTAGGCACGGGTGCGAGAAGGTCGCGATGTTCTGGCAACCAGGTATTGTGCACGGTGAGAATGTCGGGTCCGCGCCCAGCAGCTAGCGCACTAATCAATTGCTCCTCGTAGGCGCCGTATTGCAGAGTGACAAGTTCGATATCGACATTTTTTACATCTTCAAAATTCTTGATCATATCGGCAAAAACCTCTGGGCGATCAAAAATATTCCACCACAAGATGCGTTTGGGTGGCGGCTTTGTTGAAGCGCAGGCCGATAAGACGAGCGGCAGCAACAAAATGATCAACAATCGGAAAGCTTTGGTTCTTTTACTTTTCATTCCTTTATATTGCCCAATATTCTACCGGTTTTTGCAAATTGGCGCGAACTGTAACGCACGGCCGCGCTTTCGTCACGCTTTTACGGCAATTTTTAGACTTTGACCTCTATATTGTTGCCCCGTACCCGCACTTCGTATGCACGAACCCCTGCAGTCGCAGGCCCGCGCACTACTTTTCCTGTCGCGATCTCATAGCGTGAACCGTGCCAGGGACACTCAATCACGCCGCCGGTTTGCGGGCCCTCGCATAGCGGGCCGCCTTGATGCGCGCAGGTGTTAGATAGCGCTTTATACGTGCCGTCGACTTTAAAGAGCGCTATTTTTTGTCCATTGGCGGTGATGCAGAGCGGCTTACCCTCAGTTACTTGGCCCAGCGTTGCAACTTGCGTAAATGCTCCTGCCGACTTGCCTGTGCCCGTTGACCCCATGCTTGTACCCGCAATCATGCGTTTGCGTTTTGTCCCACGCACCACCCGCGCAATCGTAGAGACGATCGCCGTGATGCCAAAAAATATCCACAGGTAGCGGAGCGCAGTTGGCTGGACATCTGTTCCCAAAAACCACGAGTGAATCCACGCCGATATAAACACAAGGTAGTTGGCCCAGTGAATGTAGCGCCAACTGCGCCGGATCGGCCGCCATTTTCTGAGCAAGCCTGCGCTGACGGTCAACACAATCAAAAACAATTGGAACTGGCCGAGATATACAAACAACGCTTGTTCGGGGGCGACAAACGAATGCGCAAGATACTCAGCTGGTCCATATGCCAAAAGTAAAAGTGTGGGATGTGTGAGCGCTAGCAATAAGACAAACACTCCTTGTTTTCGATGAAAGCCCTCAACCCACGGAAACACTCGGCGCAATAAGTCCATGCTGGTACCAAGCATGAGTTGTGCCCACACGAGGGTAAATGCATAAAGCCCAAACAGTGGAAAAATTAATAATTGTCCTTGCTGGAGCGTGGTGCCCTCCAAAAAGGACAGTCCGCCGCGGAGCGAAAAGAAAATGTACCCGGGCAATACCAAGACAGCGATATACACCAGAGGCAAAAAGATCCGCCAAAACTTAAGCGCAGGCGACGAGGGCGAAGCAGGTGCGGTGAGCGCCACGGGCGCTTTTTTTGGAACGCGAATATTCCCGCGCGTCAAAGAAAATTGCGGCACGTAGGCATTGGTTCGGCCAAGGACAAGATCCGCTAACAAAAGTCCGGCGACAGTTCCCATGACCATACCGTTGCCGCCAAAGCCTGTGGCGATAAATACTTTGCCGCGATGGTGGGGGTGTTCGCCGATGAGGGGGAGGCCGTCGGGACTATAAAAGAGCGAACCCGACCAAGCGTTGGTAGTCGTAAAGTTTCCCGGTGCAAATTTTGTGAGGTACGTTTCAAGTTTTTTGCGAGGATCGTCTTGCACGGATTTTCCGGCAGCGCTCGCGGGCCGATCGGCACCACCGAGAATAATTGTGTCGCTGCCCAGGCGGCGAAAATATTGATAGTACGGCTCGTCAGTGTCCCAAAAAATGTCGTCGCTAATTGGAGCGCTCGTCGCGTATTTTGCGGCGATGGCGTAGGTGATTTGTGGGCGGAGCAGTGGGTGTAGTTCGGCAAAGGAGTGATGTGGGAGGCCGGTGGCGATAACCACTTTGCGACAGGTCAGTGAGCCACCGGCCGTCACGATCGTGATTTCTCGGCCCGCTGATGCGGCCGGGATTATGGCCGTGACCTCGGTTTGTTCGTGAATGGTTATGTGGCGACCAATGCTGGTCTGCAAAAGTCCAAATAAAAATTTGCGAGGGTCAAAGCGGCCCTCGTGATCGTAGCTGATGGCTTCGACAAACGGCGCGATGTTGGGAGTCGCGGTGCCGCCGCGTGGTGTCGCGCCACTGGGTGCGCCGTCGCGCGTGACAAATTCGCTGCGGGCGTCAACTTTTTGTGCGATGTCCCACTCGTCGTGCAAAAACTTGTCATTTTTTTTGGTGGAGCCGTTGTACGAATTGCAATCTTGCCAATCGCAATCGATTTTATTTTCTTTGATGAGGCGCTGGATGTAATTTTGCGCTTCGGTGTTGGCTGCAAACACGCGTCGAACAAAATCCAATCCATATTTTTTAACGAGTGGTGCGAGCGGTGTGTCTGGTACGCGCGTGACAAAAGCAGTCGTGTAGCCGGTGTCGCCGGTGACGAGGTTGTTTTTTTCTAGGAGCGTGACGTGGGCGCCGAGCTCCGCGAGGCGCCAGGCCGTGATGACGCCCGCGATACCGCCTCCAATGACTGCGATGTCGGTTTTGTTCGTCCCACTTGTTTGGGTGCCATTTTTTTGGCCTGCTCCAGCGGACTTAAACCGGGAAAAGCGCGTCTGGTCGGGCGTGCCGGCATACCAGGGCGAGGTCGTGCTCGCTTCCATGTTCGTACTGGGTGATGTGGACTTACTCGATATTTGCGCGGCCATACCTATATACAACGCGATTCGAACAAAACTAGCAATGGTGTTAGCATTTTGTGTAAGGAGATTTGATATGCCTTTTTCTCGATTTTTGCACGCAATTTCAGTTTTGTTTGGCGTGGCAGGGACGCTAACGTTGATTGGTGCTTGGGTGGCTGGCTCAGGAACTTTTTTGGGGGTAAGCCAGGAGCACCTTTATAACGACACGCTCGCATTGCTAACGATCGCCATCTTGTTTGCCATTGGTACAAATTATCACCAGCGCGTCGAGGAAAAAGTAGACGAGAAAAAAGAAGAGGAAAGCGAAAAATAATCGCCGAGAGTTTCAGATTGGGTGACTGGAGCGATTTTAAATCACATATAGCGTCTAAACAATGTGTTCATCCGCCCGTACACTAGTGCCGTTATTTGTGCCATAAAATGCCTCTTTTTTATTTAAAAGATTTATAGCGGTAACAAATCTCTTTTGACCTTTGGCCATTTCTTCATCAAAGTTTGCCTCGGTTGTATAAATGCTTGGAAATTTACCTGCAGTGGTGCGGGTCGGATTTGTGGGGTCGTAAATGTACGCCTTGTCGCCTTGTCGTATTACGATAAAACTGTGTTTTTCGGAAAATTCGTCGTTGCTGTTCCAAAGTACATCGCCGCTAAAGTATGTTGAAGAGACATTTTCTTGTTGCAGGTATCCCTGAGCAAGCGCGGCAATTTCCGCACATTGCGCGGTCCCGGTATTGAATAAGTCACTTAATTTTATGTTGGTATCTTTTTTATCATACATTTTAACGCGCTCCTCCTCCCCCTCCGCATTATCGGGATATTTTTCTTCCAAATTTTTCATAAAAGCGAATAATTCTGCAAACAGTTTCTCATCGATCTCCATTCCTTTTGAACGTAGCCACGCCGCTAATTTAGGTAAATCATATTTACCAGCAAGTTCGCGGGTATCTGCAAAAAATTGTTTGAAGTTTTCAAAGTCGGCCGTAACGTCAATATTTGCTTCTGTAGAAAAAATACTTTTGCCACCAACTGGAATCTGATCATTCTCAGCTATTTTTGAGATTTCAAAACTTTGGCCGAAAAGTTGCTGTATCTTTCCACCCATGTCTACTTTTGCTCGCGGAATAGGAGCATTCTCTTCTGGATTACCTTTTAGTCCGCTTTCAATTCCCATAGAGTTTTTGTGTGTCCGTTTTATAGGGTACAGATCACTGGCGGAGGGGGTGGGATTCGAAACCACGATACCCTTCCGGGTATGGCAGTTTTCGAAACTGCTCGGTTGTAACCACTTCCGTACCCCTCCCGATGACTCATAAACTTTAGAACTACACTATAACTGCTATTTTGTGTAGCGAGAAATACATAGTCGCTGTTAATCCCAATCCTCGCTACCATTACGGTATGTGGTTTTTATATTTAGATGAAAGCGGTGATTTAGGTTTTGATTTTGTCAATAAACAGCCATCGAAATTTTTCACCGTAACTATTTTAGCGGTTCAAGGCGTTGATAATAACCGTAAATTAATTAATGCGGTCAAAAAAACGATCAAGAGGAAGCTGAATGCGGATAAACCCACTCGAAGCGTAAAGGAACTCAAAGGTTCTTCCACTACAGCACACGTTAAGAAGTACTTTTATAGCAGTGCGCGCGATATTCCATTTGCACTTTTCTCTATATCTCTAAATAAAAAGCGTGTCTTTGAACGCCTCACCAAAGAAAAATCCCGAGTATACAATTACGTGGCCAGACTTGTGCTGGAAAAGATAAAGTTCGAGAATGCAAAAGTTCGCATTGAGTTGATAGTCGACAAATCGAAGGGTAAATATGAAATTCAGGAATTCAATCAGTATGTTATTCGACAACTTGAGGCACGTATTGACCCTAAGGTTCCGTTAGAGATTCAACATCGTGATTCTTTGGAAAATAAAGCCTTACAAGCGGTTGACATGTATTGCTGGGGATTTTTCCAAAAATACGAACACGCCAACATGGAGTGGGTCACACTCTTTGGTCCTAAGGTTCGATTTGATCAAGCGTATTTATAGCGAGCCGTACGGGCTTGTGATGTCTCGGTTCTTGCCAACCAGATGGATGGGAACACCGAGAACAACCCGTACAGGTCTTACCGCACAGAAATACTAGCAAAAATTTCCCTGTAGTCAATGCTGCTTGGCGCAAGCCTGAGCGCGAAAAAACCACCCTTCGGAGGTGGTTCTTTCATAAACCGGCACTTACCTACTTTCCCGCTTGCGCGGTATCATCGGCCCTGAGAGGCTTAACTTCTGTGTTCGGAATGGGAACAGGTGTGACCCTCCCGGCAAAAGCACCGTGGTCGCGATTCTAGGCGAACTAAAAAACCCTGTCAAGAGTTGCGGGCGGGCACGATTATAGTACCCTAGCGGCATCGTTCGTTAGACAAACAGCGCTCGAGACTCGTCTCAAGCGTCACATTTCCGTTTTTCGAGAAGGAGAAAACCGTGGGAGAAACGATACAGGCAGAGTACATCTGGGTTGACGGTGGTAAGCCGCTCAACGAGGCCAAGACCGAACGCAACTACAAGCGGCTTCGCAGCAAGACCAAGATCTTGCACGACATGACGCCAGAGCCGCTTTACCCGGAAAACTTTCCGAAGTACATCGAGAGCTGGGGCTTTGATGGGTCATCTACTCATCAAGCGGACACGGGCGAAAGTGATGTCAAGCTGGTGCCGGTGCGAGTCGTTCCGGATCCAATCCGAGGAGTCCCCAACCTGCTTGTTTTGTGCGAGACCTACTCGTTCAACAAGGATGGCGCAGACAAACCGCATGTAAGCAACACGCGGCACCGTCTCGCGCAACTCATGAAGCGTTTCGGAAGCCTGGATCCCTGGGTCGGCATCGAGTAGGAGTACACCATCATGCAAGACCGACACCCGTACCGCTGGCCACCACATGGGGCACCGGCACGGGCGCAGGGTTCGTACTATTGTGGTGTTGGCCACGACGAACTCTACGGCGCACGTCTCAAAGAGAAGCACACCAAGGCGTGCATCGATGCGCAGCTACTCATCGCGGGGACCAATGCCGAAGTAATGCCGGCACAGTGGGAATTTCAGATCGGTGCGGCCGATCCTCTCACCGTGGCGGATCATCTCTGGCTGGCGCGCTACTTGCTCTACACCTGTGGCATCGAATTTGGCGTGTACGTCACGCTCGATCCCAAGCCGCAGGAAGGTGACTGGAACGGTGCGGGGCAGCACACCAACTTCTCCGTCAGGCCGATGCGTGAGAAGGGTGGGCTCAAGCAGATCGAGAAGGCCTGTGAGCGGCTTGGAGAATTCCATGGCGCGCACATGGTGGTTTACGGGTGTGACAACGAAAGGCGGCTGACCGGGCGGCACGAGACTTGCGACATCAAGACGTTCCGCTGGGGCGTCGGTGATCGCGGGGCCTCGATCCGTATTCCGACACCGGTCGCCAAGGCTGGTCATGGCTATCTCGAGGACCGTCGCCCGGCCGCCAACGCCGACCCGTACGAGGTCTGCACGGCGCTGCTCGAGACAATTTGTGGGGACGGGTTCAAGCCGTAAAGGATCCGGTTTCTGGATCCCGCCGCGCTCAGCAAGGCAAGGACTCCCTCCACACGCCGACTTCTATCCAGAGGCCGGCGTTTTTTTATTTCTCGAACAATCGAATATATTCATGCAATTCGAACGAGCGATTTCTCGAATAGCCAGTTTTCTCATTGAGGATGCCATTTTGTGTAAAGGCGCTTATTAAGCGTGATCCGGTAGCAAACGTGACATTAAGTTTTTTTGCAACCTGATTGGCGTTCACAATCGGTTGGGAAAAAAGGTATATGAGCAGACTTTCACCCAATTCTGCCCGTCGACCCATATGCATAATCTTCTTTTCGTATTGGCGACGTAATCCAACAATCTTTTGGAACGTTGACGTACCTTTTTGGGCTGTTTCGATTACACCGGTCAGAAAAAATCTCACCCAATGTTCAATATCGTTCGAGGTGCGCACCATCGTTAAGGCATCGTAGTAAGATCCTTTATGGCGCTCGAAAAAGTCAGAAAGATACAGTGTTGGCTTCTGTAAAACGTTTGCTTCGACCAATTGCAAGGTAATGAGCAGACGGCCGATTCTACCATTGCCATCTAGAAAAGGGTGGATAGTTTCAAATTGGTAATGAGTCAAAGCGATTTTGATGAGCAAAGGAATGCTAAGTTTTTTGTTATGCCAGAATAATTCTAAGTCCGAGAGCAAGTCAGGAATCTCAGATGGCTCGGGCGGCACAAAAAAAGCATTTTCTAGGCTCGACCCGCCAATCCAATTTTGGCTAGTCCTTATTTCTCCTGGTGTTTTATGTTGACCCCGGACATGGGACATGAGGGTTTTATGAGCGCTTTTTAGTAACCGCATTGATAACGGTAGCCGAGCAAGCTCTTTGATTGAGTGGTTCATGGCTAGGATGTAATTTTGTACTTCGCTCCAATCATCGCGCCGCTCAGGGTCAATATCCTCTTTTTTTCGCAACGCTTCATCGATACCTGTTTTTGTACCCTCTATTCGACTAGAGGTTGTTGCCTCCTTGGCTATGTGCATGCGGATAAAGTAGTCAACGTCAGGAACAAGAGTGGAATATGCGTTCAATTCGCCGACAAGACGCATCGCTTCCGCCAAGAGCAAATCTATTTTCTTGTCTTCCCAAACAAACGGTCCATTAACTGGATTTGGGCTAAAACTCCTGTATTGGAACTGCTGCTTGTAACGACCGGCTTTGAACATTAGCTTAATAACTTAAAATATGGATTTTCTTATTTTAACTTTAGCACGGAACTAAAAATATGGAAAATCGTATTATCACTTTGAAATTGACAATAGAACTGATTGAGCTATGCTCCAGTCAACCAAAAATAGCCGAACTCCGACCCTTTAGGCGCGTTCTGGCCAAAAGCCAAGATAGGTTGTTCCGCCTCCCTCCGGGAGGCGGTTTATATTTGCAAAGCGAAACAGCCGGTCGCTCACAAGGAGGATCGGCCATTTCTATCTATAAGGTACTGGCTGAGAGTTTATAGCGCATACGAAAAAATGCAAGGGGTCGGGGCCAATTCAGCGGGTAAATTATCTACTGGCTCGCACCCCGACCGATTGCCCAACTTGTTGTCGCCACAGCGCAGCATACAAACCACCGGCCGCAAGCAACTCAACGTGGGTTCCCTGCTCGGTGATTTTTCCTTGCTCAAGTACGTAAATACGCTGCGCATGGGAGATGGTCGACAAGCGGTGGGCTACTAAGATCGTAATGGTATTGGGTCGGTGCATTTCCAGGGCGCGCACTGTCTCCGTGATCGAACGCTCGGTGATCGAGTCCAAACTGCTCGTAGCCTCATCAAACAGGATCAACTCGGGGTCGCGTAGTAATGCCCGGGCGATGGCTAAGCGCTGGCGCTCGCCTCCGGAGAGTTTTAGGCCGCCCTCGCCGATGCGAGTTTCAAGGCCGGTGCCCCCGGGCCGAGTCCCCGCCGTCTTGGTGCCCACACCTGTTTTTTCTGCCCGCTCTACAAGCGTAAGGGCCGCTGCACGTCGAAGGGCATCTAACATTTCCGCATCAGTTGCCTCTGGCCGAACAAACTTCAAATTTTCCCGGATAGTCCCGGCAAAAAGTTGTGTTTCTTGGGAGACAAAACCGATGCGTTGCCTAAATTCTTGATAATCAATTGTGCCAGCGTCCGCACCGTTAAAAAGCAGGTGGCCGGTGGACGGCCGGTACAACCCAACAATCAGTTTTACAAGCGTGCTTTTACCAGAGCCGGACGGTCCGACAAACGCGATCGTCTCACCCGCATTGATCGTGAGATCGATTTCTTTAAGTGCAGGTGTGCCCGCCGTGGAGTACGTAAATCCAACTCGCTCAAACTTGATCTGGCGCAGGGCTCCAAGCTTGATCGGGTTTGCTGGTTTAGGCTCCGGCTTGATCGAGAGGATTTTATCAAGTGCCTCGTTACTCGCGCGTGCATCCTGATATTGCTGCGCAACGCGGTTGAGTTGCGAGAGTGGTCCAAAAATAAAGAAGGTATACACGGACAAACTAAACAGCTCACCAATCGTCAGCAAATCCCTAAAAACCAACCACAACATTAGGAGTAACAACGCCGACCGCAACCCATTGAGCAGTGAGCCTTGCAGAAAAAACAGCGTCCGGATGAGCCGCGCCTTTTTTAACTCTAGCTCGAGAATGCGCGTATTTGCTTGATTAAGGCGGGTAACTTCTTGGTTTTCCAAACCAAGGGATTTGGTCAGCTCGACGTTACGCAATGTCTCGGTGGTTGATCCGGCCAGGTCTGCTTGTTCGGCTACGATGCGCGCTTGTTGTCTCCGGACGCGGCGACTAATAAAAAAAGTTCCAAAGCCGACGGTCGGGATGATAGCTGAGTACAGGGCGCCGATTTGCCAGTTGAGTGTAAAGGCATAGGCGATAACAAAGGCGACGGTCAATACCGACAGAAAAACGATGTTAATCAGACTGGAAATCAGATTTTGATTGTCGGTGCGGGCCTGCTGCAGTTTTTGGAGGAGTTCGCCCGAGCGTGTGTCTTCAAACACGGCATAGGGTAGCGAGAAGGCGTGACGAACACTACGGGCATACAGGCGCGCGCCAACGCGCTGCACAATGACCGCGACATAGTATTCCTGAAAATTGTCGATGACGCGGGAGACAATGCCGACGATGGCATACGCTGAGGTAAAGAGGATGATCCCGCGCAGATACACGTTTTCTGTAATAAAGTCGGCTTGAGTCGCATAGCGGTCAATCAGGATCCTAAAGATCTGCGGGTCAAGAATATCGAGTGCTTGGCTGAGCGTAGCGAGCAATAAAGCAAGTGCGAGAGCGGGTTTGTTCTGCTTGATATATTTAATGAGGGTTTTCACCCGCTCATTAAAACATACTTGTGCATAAGTATTGGCACTTAGCCTTGACTTGGCCGTTTTTTTGTGATAGTCCGCAGAAGTCTAATTAGTTAACTTCCAAAAATATGCCAGTAGGTACTAGAGTTGTACAAGATACATCCGGCGGTTCAGGCATTGATCCCAATACTTCGCAATCGTATAAGGAAGCTCAAGTTGTCGGAGTCAGCAAGCTGGTTGCAAGCCAAACGTATCTTGCGGCCGCACACGCAGATCTAGCCATGGCGCATAACCAATTAGTTGCAAATCTACTTGGCTCGCCAGCAAGTGGTGCACCTGTTGAGAGGCGACAGCGCTCTCGAGCGCGAGCACGTTTAGCTCGTTCGTAGCTCTTGAAGATTGTAAAATGAAAAACAGGCTCCATTACGGGGCCTGTTTTTGTTTTAGTTAGCCGAACAACCACGCGATTGTGCGGCCGGCGAATGATTGAAGTCGCAAATTGCGACTTCAAAGAATGGCTCATTAAGTCTAGACTCCTATGAATTCGAGCAATTCCACGGTCCGTGATAGTTCGCCAAAAAAAGATTGGCCGTTTATGTTAAAACAGCCAATCAAGACGGGAAGGCGTTCAGATGTTTGGGTCAAGTATCACGATATGCCAGAGCTGGGCACGATGCTGATACGTCTGGACGGACCGCCAGCCGATCTTTGCGCAGGCATGTAGCGAGCGGGTGTTTTGGGCATTGATCTCCGTGACCAAATAGTCAGCTGGCTGTAGGCGGCCCTTTAAGAAGTCATGAAGGGGCCGCATCAAGTTGAGACCGCGATACTCGCGAGCAATCGCTAGTTGACCAAAGATCTGGTAGCGATGCGACATCAGCGGCTTGCCTTGGAGCGAAACAGTTTCGAGGGCTCGCAAAAAATGCATGAACGGAGGGATTTGCAGGGCGTGGTACCAACTCAGCGGAATGAGATAGCCGATGACCCGGCCTTGCTCGGACGGTTCGGTCAGCTTTTCTCTCGCAACGGCAACCTCATTATCGCGGATGATGTCCTTGAGCAGTGGCCGGGGAGTGTCTAGCCGGTTTTTGGAGAGGTTGGCTTGCTGAATCGCGAGGATATCGTCGACGTCATTGGTCGTGGCAATTTCGATAGGAAATGTCTGCACTTGTTGCATCTAGGCTCCTTTTATTGTTAAAGGAAGAGTCGACCGGCGGCAGTTTCTGTCGTAGGAGGTATGCTCGCGACCCCACACAAAAAAAGCCCGACCGGGGTGGTCGAGCAAACGCTTTTTTGTGGATGGAGTTTCAAGCGTCTGGATATTATGCGCATCCCAAAGAATTATCAAGTGAAATTTGACAGAAAAAAGTGTTGATCTATGCTTTGGCAGCGATAGAATGGCACAATATTTTTTATTGGTAGTCTAATCTTTAACTTCCTTAATCAAATGGCAAGAAAATACAGGGGTCGTCCTTTGGTGGTAAAAAAGTCCGCGGGACTTAGGGTTGAAATTCCTGGGATAATAAACTATAAAGTTGTTACAAGGCTGATGAAGGAAATCGACTCGGACTTGGTTGAAGCGGTGAAGCTCTATGGGCGTCTCAATAAATCATGGCGTAGACTGCAAGCTTTCTATGGTAAAGAGAACTAATACCAATTCTTGACAGAAAAAAACAGACCCCCGTGGGCCTGTTTTTTTGTTCGCCTAAAATAATCAGGCGAAATTACCAGAGATGACTCGTCAAAGTCTGTGCTGCCTTGCGGCAGCGTGCGCGATTGCTCGCGCGTGCGAACCGAAGTTCGCGTCAAAAGACCCACAAATAAAACAATGATTATTAGTATGGCTCGGCTCCACGCCTCGCGGCGCTTCCACCTACCACCTATCAACCTAGTAGTCTCCTAGGAATCTATGAAACCTCATCTTGGGGAGGGCTTCACACTTAGATGCTTTCAGCGTTTATCCCGTCCGAACATAGCTACCCAGCGATGCCCTTGGTAGGACAACTGGTACACCAGCGGTTCGTCATTCCCGGTCCTCTCGTACTAGGGAATGCGCCCCTCAAGTTTCCACGCCTTCTGCAGATAGGAGTCCGAACTGTCTCACGCATGTGTTATCCGCCTGTTTCCAGGTGGCATGGACTATGCCTTCACCCTCCTGTTATGAGGGGCCAACGTATAGTCTCTACGGGGCTATTTGATTTTATACAGTAATGTTCGTGACGGCATTTGCCTTACGAACACCCAAATAGCTTCCCTCGGCGTTACCATGCCGTCCAATTCGGAGGACGGCGAAGGTTTCACCGATACAGTTAGTGCTAGGCCAATATTACTATTGACCAACGCAGTGATCTTTTCGATCTACGTTCTGAACCCAGCTCGCGTACCGCTTTAATTGGCGAACAGCCAAACCCTTGGAACCGGCTACAGCTCCAGGATGCGACGGGCCGACATCGTACTTTGTCCATACTTATCGTATGGCGCTGACTATATCTTGTTCTTACCGTGCAATGACAGCATTCACATGTACCGCTGGTTCAGGGCGATACAACATGCCTAATTACAATTATTGTGTGGTAAGACTCGGCGTTTTATTCTCCGGAATTTAGTTCTAGAATCTCCCCTTTCGGGTCAGTCGATACGGGGTCAATGATCAAGCCATGGCAAAAAATACCGATGTTTAATCACGACTTCCCACGGTGTTGCCGAGCATGCTGTGCAAACTATTCTGCACACAATGCTTACGGGTTCACCGTTATAAGCCGATTTTATTATCTGGTGCAGGATCGCTCCTGCAGCACCCCGATGTTATTCAAGGTGCCAAACCTGGTCGTCGATGTGGCTGGTCATAATTACTTATGATGTAGACTATACCTTCACCCTTTTCAGGGTGGCGACGTGTTACAAGTTCACAATGGTGAACAGGTCTCGGAGCATACGTGCTTAGCGCATGGCCTCCGAAGTCGTTAGAGGGAAAGCTTATACTGCATACTTGGTAATAAATGTGGCGAGATTAGCTGCCGAAGTTGCGGCATACTACTCTCGTTTTTCGCCACAATACCAAATTTAGCCTCAAGAATACTTTTGTATCCATTGAGAAAAGCTTTCTTACCCTCGGGATTACCCTGCCATTTTTACGATTAGCAAAATGTGAAGGGTTTCCCCGATTTGAGTCGCTGATGAACTCGATCCTTACGGACCGAGAGAGCCCTTTGACTCTTGGACCAGATCAGCCTGTTATCCCCGGCGTAACTTTTATCTGTTGAGCTTCCGCGCTACTACTAGCTACGGTCGGATCACTTTGTTCCGCTTTCGCGTCTGCTTGTCTTAAAGGACTCGCAGTCAAGCTCCCTTATGCCAATGCACTATCACTCCGATTTCCATCCGGAGTTAGGGAACCTTTGTAAACGCCTCAGTTACAATTTATGAGGCAACCGCCCCAGTTAAACTACCCATCAGGCACTGTCTGTTCTACCCGATTCCGGGCGAACGTTAGAGGCAAAAACAAATCAGGGTGGTGTTTCATCGGTGACTCCACGCGACCTTGCGATCGCGCTTCAAAGTCTCCCACCTACACTAAACAGATTCGTTCTTGCACCAATACCAAATTATAGTAAAGCTGCACGGGGTCTTTTCGTCTAGCAGAAGGTTGACGGCATCTTTACCGCCCATGCAATTTCACCGGGCTCCTCGTTGAGACAGTCTTCAGATCGTTATGCCATTCGTGCGGGTCGGAACTTACCCGACAAGGAATTTCGCTGGACCATGTATGGTCACTTTTGTCAAGTAGGCCTTGATTAGGCCTGTACCATCTCTTAATCCCAGTTATGGGACTGTCGGCGTATGGTATCTGAGGATACTTTGTATGATTGGACGGGGTTTTTGGCGGTTCATTGTGGATGCGATCTGCGCAATCTTATGCAGACCATCAGGCGTGAGATGTTTGCGATCTCGCACTATTTCCATACACTGTGCGAATTTTACAAAGTCATTATTCTTTGCTGTTCGCAGAGGATATTTTCGAAAAAATGGAATTATCACTTTGTGTAATTCTTCACCTCTTCGAACTGTATAACGCCACATGTGTTCTTTGTGATTGTCATATCTTTTGTTGATATACAAGTTTCCGAGCCCAAAGAAATTTGTAAGAGCCACTAATGAGTCGCGACTCTTTTGACCTTGGGTAACGGCAAATTCACCGAACACCTGATAACCCAGTTGGTACCCTCTGCGGATTCGTGTTGGTTCGATGCGGTCTCGTTGTCGGACAAATCCGACACAAAAGCACCCCTCCCCATCAACAAATCCTAGTACCCAACCAATCGTAATAAGTCTTTCCTGCTGATTTTCTGTACGAAACGCATTGTCACGTTGTGTCATGCAGACAAAGTACACAGCGACACATTAAGAAATTCTTAAATGTCGCAGCGTCTTATCCACACAAAAAACGTAGCGCTCGATTCTCCAGGTTTTCCAGCATATAGCCAACTATTTTGGACCAAACAACGCTTGCGCGTCATTTGCTCCAGGACCACTGATCGATTTCTCGACCAAGAGGCAACTACTTTTATTCCTTGTCCGCTCCTGTGAGCGGTTGCCGCATGGCTGCGGCGCTACTCGGCTGTCCGCGATCTGTTCGTCTATTCCACCGGCCTCACGGCCTGTGGCTATTTGCTACAACCGTCCCAGTCCTTCTGCGCACCACCGCGAAACTTGTTCGCACATGTGACACACAGAACCTTAGGACGATTATAGTTATCGCCGGCGTTCATTGGCGCTTCAAGTAAGAGCTTGCACCCCCACCCTTAACGTTCCAATACTGGCCAGGCATCGGCCCCTATACTTCACCTTACGGTTTTGCAGAGACCTGTGTTTTTGATAAACAGTCGCCTGAAGTCTTTTACTGCGGCTCTGGTTTTACCCAGAGCAGGCCATATCCCGAAGTTACGGCCGCTGTATTGCCGAGTTCCTTAACGAGAACTCACCCGATCACCTGAGGATACTCTCCTCGTCTACCTGTGTCGGTTTGGGTACGGACACCCCAACATCTCGCCGGCAAGGTTTTTCTTGGATCCTAGGTCTTGTTTAGTTGTCCCTACCCGAAGGTAAGGTCTACTGCTCTTCTTCGTGGTTGAATGCGAACCGGATTTCACCTAGTTCGCCCACTACGGAAGCCCACAGTCCATAACCAAATGGCTGTAAACATACCCATGACCGTCACCCTGCAGCTAGCTTCTCAGTTCCAGTCAGCATCTTCCCTCTCAACCCCGAAGGGCCAAAAGTTCCGAAAACTGACCTTCCCAAAGTCGCTTGGTCGATGTTGCGGTGGGGCAGGAATATTAACCTGCTGTCCATCGGCTACGCCTTTCGGCCTCGCCTTAGGCCCGCCTCACCCTTCGCTGACTTTCGTTGCGAAGGAAACCTTAGACTTACGGTGTGTGCCATTCTCAGGCACATTCTAGTTACTCATGCGCACATTCTCACTTCTTGTCGCTCCACGGCTCCTTACGGTACCGCTTCACTGCTGACAAGAACGTTCCCCTACCGATGCGCAGGCCGAAGCCTGCTACATCTCGTGTCTTCGGTGACATGCTTACCCCCGGTATATTTTCCGCGCAGAATCGCTGGACCAGTGAGCTGTTACGCACTCTTTGAAGGATGGCTGCTTCTAAGCCAACCTCCTGGTTGTTTAAGCGATTCCACAGCGTTTTCGACTTAGCATGTACTTGAGGACCTTAGACGACGATCAGGACTCTTCTCCTCTTGACGATGAAACTTAGCTCCCACCGTCTGACTCCCGAACCAATAGCTCTAGAATTCGGAGTTTGATTGGAATTAGTAGGCAATAAAGCCATCCAATTCCATCCAGTGCTCTACCTCCAGAGTTTGACGTTCGAGGCTAGCCCAAAAGCTATTTCGGGGAAAACAAGCTATCTCTGTGTTCGATTGGAATTTCTCCTCTACACTCAGGTCATCCCCCGGTATTGCACGGCCGGTGGGTTCGGACCTCGACGCGATGTTACTCGCGCTTCATCCTGCCCAAGTGTAGCTCACACAGTTTCGTGTCTACTCCCAGTGACTTAACGCACCTTGCGATGCTCGCTTTCACTACGGCTCCGGCTTTTAACGCCTTAGCCTTGCCGCTGAGAGTAACTCGTGCGCTCATTCTCCAAGAGGCACGCAGTCGCACGGGCATACCCAAAGGTATGCATAGTGCTCCTACTCCTCGTAAACAAATGGTTTCAGGTTCTTTTCATCCCCCTTCCGGGGTGCTTTTCACCTTTCCCTCACGGTACTTGTTCGCTATCGATCTCAAAAAGTATTTAGCCTTGGGACGGTAGGCGTCCCTGCTTCCTGCCGAATTTCACGTGTTCGGCAGTACTAACGTTTTATATAATGATGTACAAACACCTTTTACGTACAGGGCTATAACCTTCTTTGGCGTGTCGTTCCAGACACTTCTGTTAGGCATTCATTTATTCAACATCATCGAGAGTCGAGCGACTCTCACATACAAACGTACAACACCTCTGTCACAACGGCGCTCGCCTTTAGCATGACAAAAGTTTTGGCTGTTCTCCGTTCGCTCGCCGCTACTAGGAGAATGCGTAGATCTTTTTTTCACACTCACTAACGTCACGCGCTACGGGCGAATAAATTCGCTCGCAACGATGTGACGAATGAGTGTGATAAATAATCCACATTTTTTTCTGTTCCTCCAGTTACTGAGATGTTTCAGTTCGCTGGGTTTACGTTCTCATGGCTATGTGTTCACCATGGAATACATGCGTATGACCGCATGTGGGTTACCCCATTCGGACATCCCCGGATCACAGCTTGCTTGGCAGCTCCCCGAGGCTTATCGCAGCCTGCTACGTCCTTCTTCGTCTTTTTGAGTCAAGGCATCCACCATTTGCTCTTACGGTTTTATTCGTGAATCTTGCGACGACTTGCGTCGCCGCGACATTTGACGAGTCATCTCTGGCTCCGATCAATTGGTTGGGCCTTGCGGCTTGTGCCAAGTGCTCAGAATTTTGAGTGACAACTGTCACGAACTTTGTTGTTTGCCAGTCATGCCAATGCATATCGGCCTGACCGTAGATAACAACAAATTAAACCTAATCTAATGAGTAACTTAATCTATACTTACTACTTTCTTAATATGAAATTGCACTTTCTTCTTATATTTCGTGGATCTTCAATTGTTAAGGGTCTTGGCTAGACGTCCGTTGATCCTTCTGGCCACAGTGCTGGAAGGGCGTGGTGATGCCTTCCAACACTCTGGCAACAAGGTTCGGGGCTCTGGCCGCTTGATGCTCAATGGGGCTTTGCTGGGCTAAAATTTGGCTAAAAAGGGAACAAAAAACCGCTTTCTGAAGCGGCTGATTTTGAGGACTACCTCAAAAAATACGGGATCAGCAGGGGCCGCTTGGGGAGTTATAGCTGGTTACGCAAGTAAGCATGGTCAGCGGGGAAAATCATAATGGAAGTCATGGCGGAGGTCAACCGTTTGCGCATCCACTTGTTATCAACGCCATCGTGGCGCTACCAGACTATTTATTGAGCTCTTCGTCAATGACTGCTTTGACCTGTGCAAATGGCAGAGCGCCGCTGATTAATCGGCCGTTAACAAAGGTGGCGGGCGTTCCGTTAACTCCAGCTATTGCTCCGGCTTGCGCATCCTGTTGTACTTCGGCAAGTGTCTCCTTATCGTCCATGCATTTTTTGAAATCAGCCTGGTCGAGAGCTGGGATTTTTTTGCCGAGCTCTAGATAGAGTGCATCGCCGAGTTCTTCCTGGCGCTCAAACAATTGGTCGTGATAATCAAAAAATGCTTGGTCGCCTGCATGCTTAAAGACGCACTGCGCAGCGATTGCTGCGGGCTCTGCTTCTTCATGAAAATCTAATGGAAAATCGCGGTAGACTAGGCGAACTTGCGTTGGCGCATACGTGCTCAAAATTTGTTGTACCGTGGGCTGAAATTTTTTGCAGAACGGACATTGAAAATCGCTGAATTCAATAATGGTAACTTTGGCGGCGGTGGCACCGATGGCCGGGTCATCGGATTCGGCGGACACGTCAACAGCGGTATCACTAATAGGATTGGGTGCAGCGGGTTTGGCACTGGGCAGTGCCGCCGCCGCTAGACTCGCTGTGTTGATCGATCCCACTTTAGTATTGAGATCGCGGACAGCGGCAAAGAGTTGATCGACGCGCAAAAAAGCGAGCGACGAAAAAACGGCCGCGAGACCGACGAGGGCGAGCAACCAAAGGTCGATGCCGCGGGGTGAGTTTTTTTTGCTATTTGATTTGCTCGCTTGTTTGGCGGCGGCTTTTGCCGCTGCCTTAAGTGGAATTCCAGGGCGGGTCGAGTCTGGGAGCAGTGTGTGTTCGCGTGCATTGTCTGTATCGCCGTGGTGCGCGATGGAAGAATTTTGGTCTTGCTGCGCTCGGGCCACTGAACCAGCTACTGTTGGCTGAGACGCGGGGAAAGCTTCGGTGGAAAGAGCTGCGGGTTGGGCAGGGGCCGCCGGCGTGTGCGGGCTATTTTCGCTAGCGGCACCGGCCGCCAGTGGCGAGGCGGGTGCCAGCGGAGCTGACGGATTTATTGGACGGCTGCCCGGGCCCGTAGAGCCAGACGAGCCGCCGGAGGGTGGGATAATTGGTGTGAGGCTACTTGGATTCCAGATCATTAGACTTTGTCATCGTACCACGGCCGAAGTTTTTTCTGATTGAGCGTCATTCAGCTCGCGCGTTTGTTTTGCGAGCTTAGATATACGGTGTTCAAACCCAGAATTGAACAAAAGCCCAAAAAACAAGACGTTGAGCGACGCAAACAGTACGAAGAATTCCGCGTCAAAAAACTTTCCGCCGTCAAACCCGCGTTCGACTATGGACCAGCGATGCCACTCCTGCAAAATAATTAGTGCAAATCGGGACGATACAATGGGTAAATTGTCCAACTCAAAATAAACGAACCCAAGTACGACACAGCCGTCAATGCGACGACCGCCCTAATGCGATTGATTTTTAACGGCGCCCGAACAAACATGGCATGCACGCCCAACACCAAGCCAGTTTGGTCATGCCATGAGTCTAAAGATATTCAGTAGTATATCGCGGTTCTCTCGCTTCTCTACAGCTTCATTTAGACCGCCAAAGAGTGTGCGAAAGATGCCGCCAAAAATTATTTCGAACAATCCAGTCCAAAAGGAAATGCCAAACAAGATGAGACCGGCGCCGATTAAGCGGATTAGGGTGAGCGTCCCAGTTGGGCCAAACTTGTCCTCGGCCCAAGCAACGCGCCCAAAGTTGTCAAAAATATATTTCGAAAAGATCACCATCAAGACGCCGATAGCTAGGGAAATGATTCCGATGACAAACTTCATGCTTGCATGTTAGCAGGTCGCACTTTGGAAAGTGGCGGACGACATATTATGGTGGACCTGAGGGGATTTGAACCCCTGACCCCCTGAATGCAAATCAGGTGCTCTGCCGCTGAGCTACAGGCCCGCTTGAGCCAGCCTAAGCTAATTGACCAAATCGGGCTAGTCGGAAATCTCCATTGACGCCAGGAGCTCCATTGCTTCTTGCCATTGGTCGCTCTCGCTGACGTCGGGGGCGCTGCCACGTGTTTGTTGGCCTACAAATATAAACGAACCCACTAATTCATAACCGCTGTGTGGGACAGGAATGGTGATGTTCTCATCACCAAGAAAAATTTCTGTAACGTTGCCTTGGAAGACCTGGTTGGTGGTCTCGATCTTTTTACCTGCAATGTCGATTTTTTCACCGGCGACAAAGTCGCCCGCCCCTACGCCGGAGCGACATGAGATTGTGACGTCATCGCCCTTTAGTCTAAATCCAAAGACCAAGTTGTAATCACCATCTGGGTCGGCAAACGTGACGATGTTGCTGGGTTCGTCACATTTTGGGTCGTCGGCAACCACGGTTTGAGCGGACGTCCAACCGGGTGGGAGCGTAACGGAATAGCCGGACTCGTTGGTGTAAGTTTCTTCTTCGTCTGCCTCTTCCTCATCGATCGTATTATCGATTATGTCGTTGGCAAGACTAACTTCGTCGTCTGTCGTATTGGCCACCGCGATGAGTTCTGCAGGGGCTAGGGCTTCTTTTTTGGTCACAACAAAAGCCAACACAATAACGCCGATTACTGCGGCGGTGCTGAGCACCAGCGATATCCAAAGTATGATTTTATTCATGGGTGGTACCTAAGAATTCTTGGTGTCGAGTATACACCAAACGTCGCGTCGTTGTTTTTACGAATATCTTAATATTTGCCTGGTGGGCGCTCGTGGAGTTGAACCACGGACCTCAGTCTTATCAGGACTGCGCTCT
>CAZCZY010000069.1:0-15499 GCA_964503525.1 uncultured Candidatus Saccharibacteria bacterium | reverse complement strand
GATCCAGATCTCCTGCTGGCCCGTGCTATCGAGCTTGAAGTTCTTGGCATTGATGCCGTCGTCCTTCCAGTCGTAGTTGCCGGCGGCGATCATGTCGGCCAGGGACTTGCCGTAGTCGACGATGACGCGGAGGCCCTGCTTGACGGAGGTCTCGCCCTTGTTGGCGAGGTCCTCCATCCATTTGCGGACGACCGGGCTGTTGTGGCTTCCGATTGCCTTGTGCAGGACCGCATCTGGAATCCCCAGCTCCTCGGCCACCTCGCTGATAGTGCAGATGAGGTTGCCGTAGATGCCACCGAGCTTCTTGAGCGGGAGGACGTTGTGCCTGGTTGCCATGTGACTGTCTCCTTGGTTGTAACCCGTCGTTATTTCAGGACGTCATACCCCGACTTACAACGGGTGGTGAAAAGGACCAAACAAAAACTGACCGATCAGTAAAGCACCAGTTTTCCCAAATGTCAATCTATTTTCTTTCTTGAGCTTTTCGACCGACAACGGCTCTAATTCGCCTAACTCCAGCCGAACTCGACTTTTCCTTGGTAATCGAAAAATGTTGCACGTCTTTTGTATTGTTGACATGTGGCCCGCCGCAAAACTCTCGGGAGTAGGGCTTGTCCCCCTCCATGATCGAACATATCTGGACCAAATCACCATACTTTTCTTCGAACAATCCAATCGCACCAAGTTTTTTGGCCTGATCGAGTGGAAGTTTTTCCATGTGCATGGGTAACCCGAGTTGGATTTTACTGTTCACCAACTCCTCAACCTTTATTTTTTCTTCGTCGCTCATCTTGGTCGGATGCATAAAATCAAACGACAATTCGTCATCAAACAGGCGCGAACCTGCCTGCGTTACATGCGTACCAAGAACGTCGCGCAATGCTTGATGCAATAAGTGTGTGGCGGTATGAGCTTTTTTGACTTCTTCACCCTGTCCCCCACCTTTGCGTTTAAATTTTTCCATCGCACCAACACGAGATAATTCTTGGTGTTTTTTGAATGCTTCTTCGTAGCCGACCTCGTCGACACTGACTTTGCGCTCAGCGGCTAACTCACGAACAACCTCGATCGGAAATCCGTAGGTATCGTATAAATGGAATGCCTCAAGTCCTGTCAACTTTCCGTCGCGGGTAACTTCGTCAAAATGTTTTAGACCGCGACGAAGGGTGCGACGAAAATTTTCTTCTTCGAGAGTGAGTTCCCGCTCGATTGTCGCCTGCTCTTTTGCAAGTTCCGGATATTGTCCCTGGTACTGTGCGACAACAACATCAGCGAGCTTGGCAAGGAAAGGTTCGCGCATGCCCATTTGTTCACCTTGGCGTAGTGCCCGCCTAATCACACGTCGTAAAATATAATCGCGACCGTTTTTTCCCGGACGAACGCCGTCCGCAATCAAAAAACTCGCACCGCGTACGTGATCAGCAATGATGCGGAAGGCCCGCGCCTCGTCAGCGTATTTTTTTCCGGACAACTTTTCTATTGCGTCCAGCAGCGGCGAAAAAACATCAGTCTCAAAAATATTGGGTTTATTTTGCGCGACCATCGCGAGCCGCTCTAGTCCGGCACCCGTGTCGATGTTTTTTGCAGGTAGCGCTGTCAGAACTCCGTCCTCGGCCTGGTAATACTGCATAAAAACCAGGTTCCAGAGTTCCAAAAATCTCCCGCAATCATGATTTGGTCCACAGGCGTGGTCATCTTTTTGACGCGATTTCTCCGGTCCAAGATCCATATGTATTTCCGAACTCGGTCCACACGGGCCCGATTCTCCCGGTGGCCCCCAAAAGTTTGAGTCGCGCCCAAATTCGCGGATACGTTCTTTAGGCAGACCGATCGATAGCCAGATTTTTTCGGCCTCATCGTCGCGGGGGACACCTTTTGCACCGGCAAATACAGTCACCCATAGTTTTTCTTTGGGTAATTTTAGCACCTCAGTCACATACTCCCAGGCAAAAGGAATGGCGTCCGCCTTAAAATAATCACCAATCGAAAAATTCCCAAGCATTTCAAAAAACGTGTTGTGTGATTCGTCACCAACGACATCTATGTCAGGTGTTCTAAAACACTTTTGCGAAGAGGTGTAGCGTTTTTCTGGCGCTTCCTCGTCGCCAATAAAATATGGCGTAAATTGCTGCATGCCAGCCGTCGTGAGCAAGACCGTCGGGTCAGTTGACGCGAGCGACGATGAAGCCTTGACCGTATGTCCACGCTTCTCAAAAAAATCTAAAAATGATTTACGAATTTCATCCGAGCGCATGCAGAGAGGCTAACATGCCACGGCCGGCCAATGCCAGGCTTCGCCACAAAACCCTCAAAGCGCAGCTCAGGTCGCAGGTCGGATATTTGCGACCCCGGGCATGTGAATCCCCTGCTTTTCTAGTTCGTAATTGAGTTTTTGCAATGCACTAATTGGATCTTTACCAAAGCGTGCACGTTCAATCTCCCGCATAAGATCTGATAGCTCGCGAAACTCGAGTTCCAAACGAGGTGTCTTTGCCTCAAGTTCGCGTAATTCGCGTTTGAGGGTGTTTAGATCTTGAGATGAACGTTGATCAACTCGTGCATCGCGCGAAACAAACCGCTCGAGTGTACGAACCTCATTTTCTAGTTTAAAGCGCTGCCGGTCGAGCTTCGAAACTTCCGTTGCAATATCTTTACGAGTTTTTTTACCGGTCTCGGTCATCACTTCGCGACGCTGCGATTGAATGTCTCTCAGCTCGTGCTGGACTCGGTCGATATCTTTTTTTTCAGTTTTTACTGCACGCTCAGTCTTAGTGACATCACGCTGTAACTCCTTGAGTTGATTAGTGATTTCTTTGCGACGACTATCGCTAGTAGAAATAGTTCGATCCAAGGTGTGGATACGATTTTTTACATCCTCGCGTGCTTTGGTGATAAATTGCGTGGCCTGATGCACGACTCGTGCTTGTGCAGTTTTTTGCTGCACCGTTAAACCGGCAGAGTCACCCCGCTGTGCTGCCTGACGTTGCTTTAATTCCTCACGATGTTCGTCAAGTTTTTTTTCTTCGTCGGCACGGCGCTGCGCCTCCCGCCCCTTACGCTCTTCAACGAGTGCTTTTTGTTCTTCTCTAAATGCAGAGGTGCGCGAAGCTGCGTCGCTTTTTCTTTGTGCAGCGGCACCTGCCCGCCCGGCTTTGGCTTGTTCGATGGCCGCTTTGCGCGGTGCGAGTCGCTCTACTTCTGATTCGATAAAGGTGCGGGTTGCACGCTCGCGACTTTTAATGTCCTGAACTTCTGCAGAACCCTTTACCAATGCATCGTGTTCGCGCCTAAAAACTTCCTCGCGAGTCCTCGCGGGGCCACCTTCGTCAGTCCCTTTTCCCAAGGGCACGTCGCCGGCAAAGCGTTGTGGCGGTGCAGAATCGCCACGCACAGTCTCACCACCGCCAGCACCGCCCGTGTCGCCACCTATACCACCCTCACCACCGGCGGGAGTTGTGGGTGCCGGCCCAGGTTCATCTTGTAGCCAATGCAGGTTCATGTACCGGTATGGTAGCGCAACTCAATGCTTTTTTGATAATCCCGCCACCAAGGACTTCAAGCCCCTGCAAACTTTGCCGGTAAATAACAAGTGACTGTCCACTCGCGAGCATTCCAACTTTTTCTTTGGCACGAACATGCCATGCGCCCTGCGCGTACACCAGCTCCACTGAAAAAAGTTTTTGTCCGTGCCGACCTCGTGCCAGGATATTTTTTCTCGCCGACAAATTATCTTCTGCGATAGTCGCCTGATCCAACACCGGTCGCTCAAGCACAACCTCAGCCAATTGCAGGCGCAAGTCATTTCTATCATCAGTAACTTCCACAACATTTTGCTCAACATCTTTTTTGACAACATAGTGCGGCGAGTTACCGAGGGAACCAATCCCCCGGCGCTGGCCCACGGTCACAAGCGCGGCACCTGGGTGTTGGCCGAGCGGTCGCCCTGCCGTTGATACAACGGCACCAGGCGTAACGGCCAGCGCCTCGCGTAAAAAAGCCGCTACGCCACCATGTGGCACAAAGCAGATTTGCTGCGAATCATGTTTGGACGCAGTCGGTAAGCCCATTTTTTTAGCCATGACACGAACATCTTTCTTAATCATCCCTCCAACCGGAAAAAGAACTCGTCCCAATTGTCGCTGCGATAAGCGATATAAGAAATAACTTTGATCTTTTTGTTCGTCCGGACTCGCGAGTAAACGATGCCGCTCCGAGAGGTCTTTTGTGCGTATCTCTTCAACTTGCATTTCGTCTAAAACATTTTTTTGGTGCCAACTATCAACAGTATCCCTAATAGAGTAGTGTCCTGTCGCAAAATAATCCGCGCCAAATTTTTGCAAAGCGCGATCCATCATCAAACCAAAACGTAATTCCGTATTGCACACAATACAGGGGTTAGGTGTTCTTCCGGCCGCATACTCAGCCAAAAAATGGTCTACTACTGTTGTCTTAAATTCTGCCGCGATGTTGGCTCTAAATAGTGGAATTTTAAGTTTATCCGCAACGCGTTGCGCATCGCGGTACGCTTCCAACGAGCAGCAATTATTTTCCCATCCCTTGCCCGTCTTGGCCGTTGGTGACCAAAGTTCGTAAAAAACACCCGCTAGCGAGTATCCCTCGGCCTTGAGTAGGGCCGCTGTAACGGAACTATCCACGCCTCCCGATAAACCGACGACAACGCGCGGAGATTTTGGTTGTAATTTTTGTGCCAGCATCCGTACTACCCTACTGTTTGTCGCACAGTGTTTCAACCGGGCACGAACAAACTACTATTCAAGCCAACAAATTCCTAATCAAGCGGACGAAACCCTAATCAAACGAAATCGGCGTGTCCTCTGACAACTGACCACTTTGCGGCTGGCCACTCTGAGGCCGCCTTTGTGTCGCGGATGGTCCCGGTGAAGAAGGATTGGTGCGGACTGGTGGTGGTGTTGGAGGTTGAGGAATTTTTTCCCTAGTCGCCAGTTTTTCTTTATATGGCGCCAGCGCCTCTTTTAGCGACATTGGTTTTGGTGCTGCGGCTGCTGGGGCAACGGGTACCGCTCCTGGCGGCAAACCTGCTGGCATTCCAGAGGACCGACTAGGGCTTGGACGATCACGCTCACGCTCACGTCGTCCCGGACGTGGTGGCCGTGCTTGAAACGAAGTTGGGCGATCGTCGCGTGGTCGATCATCATACCGCGGCCGATCATCTCGGCGCTGGACAGGCTCACGCCGAGGTTCGTCTCTACTTGGCTCACGTCGATTATCAAAATCTCTCCCACGCCCTTGGTCGCGCCCACGTCCCGAATCGCCTCGTCCAAAATCACGGCCACCGCCTGTGCGCTCCTTTTCTTTTTGCGCTGCGGGCAAGCAGTCCTTGCAATATACCGGCCGAACACTATCTGGCTTAAACGGCACCTTGATGACTTTATTGCAAGTCGCACAGACCGCATTAAACATTTCGCGTTCTTCTTCGGGCAGTGGGAGGCCTTTTGCCTGCGCATCGCGCAAAGTTAATTTGTACTGCATGCGCTCTTCGGCCGTCGCAAACTTACGTGACTCTCCAAACGCGACACCTTGGAAGGTAACGCCGGACCAGCGCTTTATGCGATCTTCCACAATCTCTCTCGGACGCCCATAGCGTTCCCGGGAGATGGCAGTCACTTTGGCGCGATTATTTGTACGATATTCCTCAAGCCGCGGCAGCGTTGTGGCAGAAAAACCAGGACTGGTCATTCCGTCAATCATCAATTTTAAGTACACGTTGTGTGCGGGCAAATTAACCAAGTCCTGCAGCAAAAAGATTGGATCAAACTCTTGTTCTAAAAATTCTGCATCTTTGGCGCCGACTCTAAAAACCACGAGCGTTCCGACGTTACCAAAGACCGCCGCTTGTACTTCCTCGCTCATTTGCTCGATATACTGGTGCGCCATCGTCAAATTGAGGCGGTATTTACGCGCTTCAGATAAAATGCTGGCAAATGATTCCGTAGCAAAGTTTTGAAATTCATCAACGTACAAATAAAAATCCTCACGTTTTTCTTCGACAATATTTGCGCGCGACATTGCCGCCAACTGTATTTTTGTGATCATCATCGAACCAAGCAACGCAGCGTTATCTTCTCCGATGCGCCCTTTGGACATACTCAAGATGAGGATCTTTTTGTTGTCCATGATGTCGCGTAGGTCAAAGCTCGATTTTACTTGTCCAACAATGTTGCGAATAATTGCACTCGACAAAAATTGACCAACCTTGTTTTGGATTGGAGCGATAGCCTCGGACCTAAACTTTTCGTTGTAGTTTGAAAATTCATCAACCCAAAAACTTTTGACGACGGGGTCCTGGATTTGTTCGATAACGTCGTTGCGATATTTTTTATCGGCGAGCATGCGGAGCACTCCGAGAAGCGTGGCCTGCGGGTAATCCAAAAGCGCAAGTAAGGTATTACGCAAAATATATTCTAGCCGTGGACCCCAAGACTCGGCGTACAATTTTTTGAAGACACCAACTAAACCCGAGGCCACAAGGTATTTATGTTCGGTCGCAACCTGTTCAAAAACATTAAATGCTATCGGAAATTCCAGGTCCGAAGGATCAAAGTAGACAACATCATTGGCGCGTGAATCCGGAATAAAATCTAAAATATCTTCCGCGACGTCACCGTGCGGGTCAACAATCGCCACACCATTACCCGCTAAAATATCCCCGATGATCATGTTTTGCAGCATGGTTGTTTTTCCCATGCCGGTTTTTCCAATCAAGTAAACGTGCTTCCGTCGGTCATCGCGCTTAATACCAAAGGGTTTGTCTTCTCCGCGAAAACTCGTCTTGGCAAACAACGTAATATCCTTGGGTAATGCGGCCAGTATTTTTTTTGGTTTGAGTTCGTCCATGGTGATGTGATCCAATAATTAGAGCGGCTGCGGTACGGGTCCCACGCCATACTCGGCAATGGGTAGGTTGGCCGGTGCGCTGCCTTTTTTAGACAGCGTGCGCGTCATGCTTGGTGCCTTAACCGTTAAGTGCGGTATATGAAATATCGTGGCCAAGGATTCTGTGGTTAATATCGCCGGCTTTGTCCCCACCGACCAACTGCGCGTCTTGTACCCTCTGAGCAATGCTTTTTGTCGCGCAAAAACCCGTGGCTTAGGAAAGAAATATTCAACTTTAGTAAACGTGCGCTTATAGGGTTTAAAGCCGTTCATGTCGTACGAATTGAACTGTTTAAACACGCCCATGGTTGCGTTAAAGCGGCGTTTATCAAAAACAGGTTTTTGCGCGACATATAGGAGTCGACACTTAAACTCAAATGCGAGTTTAGAAACATTGCGCTCAACTGCCTCAACAACTTTCCGTTCGCCCGGAGCCATTAAGAAAGCACCTGTCGGAAAATTTTCGTCCGCACCCGCCTCACTAGTTATACCCGCAACAGTTGAGGCGACATCCCCGGCTTTACCGAGTGCTTCCAAAATTGCAGGGTTGGAGACGGCCGGTTCTTGCCCCATTAACTCTTTCGCAAACTCCCGCCCTTTTTCTGCCCAAGTGGTCATTACGGGGCGAATCGTAAATTGCACCCAGAGTTGTTCGCCAGTGCGAAGTTTATTCATGACTTCTGCCAGTGTCGAGATCGGATCGATTATGCGCTGGGTCAACATATGTTCAAAGAAGGGATAGGTTCGGATCGGGTAGAAATCCTTGTTGGTCAAAACCATCTCGGCTCCAAACAGATCATACCCCGCTTCTTTGAACTTATCCGGTACTGTTTGGGAATAATCTTCCACTTGGTGCACTTCAACTTCTGGAAACTGAGCGAACAAATGCGCCTCGACCAGATCTTTATAGTAGTCGGGGCAGCGAATAATAAAAGTTGCCTGGCCATTTATGCCGGCAATCTCAATCGAGATCCATTCCTGTATTTTCCCTTTCCAAAACCGATCCAAGAAATTTGGTTTTGCTTGAATCGAGTGGACCGCGTTAAAAAACTCCTCCATTACTTTGGGGCTCTGCTCGTTCTCGGCTGGGACATCAAATGATAAATTGACCCATTTGATATCCTTGATGAATTGCGACGCCATGTACTCCATCCAGTACCAATACGTCATGTACAACAGCACTGCCGGTACAAATACAAACCAGCCCTCCCGCCAGACTGAGCTGATCATCTGGAAGGTTTGCCCCGAAGCGATTTGAATGCTTTCGAGAATATCCATGGGAAGAAGCGAGTCCTAAATTTAACGAGTTACTAAATCGTAGCGCTGTCCCTCGACGCGCTTAAACCGATTTTTATCTTGTAAGCCAATCAAGACCGTGTTCCGTTTGACTAGGCGGCGCTTGAGCACTTCTCGCAAGAGAGCTTGTCGCTCCATTGGGCCACCATGATCTCGCAGAATATCTATCAAAACGTCCGCAACGGTACCCGGTGTGTATCCCCATTCTGTGAGCGCATAAATTCCGCGTCCAACCAAGACAAAACGCTTGTCTTTAATAAGTTCGTTGTGAACAGTTTGCGGAAATGCCTTGCGCTTATCAAACTTGGCTTCGTTAATTTTTACCGTGATCTCCATAAAATGGAGCGGTTTTCCCCAGCGTCGTACAACTAAGTAGGCTTTGTCACGAACACCTTTGGGAATTACATCGCTCCAGTCAACGAGACCAAACTCGCTAAATGGATTTTTTGCAATCGTTTTAGAAGTTGCGATAGCTGCTCTGAGTTCCGCCTCAATGAGTGGATGCTCTGAGCCCGCGTGCCAGTTTTCCTGCACCTTGGCTTGCACGTCGCTAAATGCCATAGGCTTGCCCGCATCTGTGAATACTTTTTGCACAGTGGTAAGTAAATTGACCAATCGCTCATAGGCCGCTTTGTTTGAGGCCCAAACACTTTTTAGTTGTTCGTCCTCGGGGTATTTGGTGACTTCGTCAGAAACAGTAAGCAAAAATAAAACAGCCGCACGATTACTCGGTGAGCTGCGGTCCTCACCCAGCAATGAATCAAGCAACGTTTCCTGTTCCATGATACCGCCCGCATCGGTAAGAGTTCCGTGAATCAACTTACTAATGTGGGCAAGTTGTCGTGACTTGCTGCCTTTGCGAATTTCTTTGAGCGAGAGCGATTCTATTTGCCGAACGCGCTCGCGGGTGATGCTGTAGGCATGCCCAAGACTTTCTAAGGTTTTTGGACGACCACCTTCTATCCCAAAGCGCTTTAGCACTATGTTGCGGGCACGACTATCAAGTTCGGCAAGTAAGTCTTGAACAAAACGGACCGGTTCAAACTCCTGCAAGTCCATTTCCTTTTGCGTGCTGAGCACTTCGTCAAGGATAAACTTGGATTTTAGGTTTTTTGGATCACTCGTGGTCATTGTGTCTTGTGTGTTTGGCATAAGTTATACAATAGTTTGTTAGTGCCGTCAAGCTTTTTACGTAAAACAAAATAGCACGTACTTTACAACCTGTCAAGAACGTGCCAAAACTATGCCAAGGGCTAGGACCGTTTTGCGCGACGCTTTTCCGAGAATCGGTGCCAGGTCACCAATAAGGGACTGGCAACAAAGATACTCGAATATGTACCGACAATTAACCCTACCAAGAGGGCTAACACAAAATTGAACAGCGCATCGCCACCAAAAAGAAGCAATGCGACAAGCGTAATTGCGGTTGTTACGCCGGTGTTAAGCGAGCGCGTCAATGTTTGATTGGTGGCAAGATCAACTGCTTTTTCAAAGTTCTCGGCACCCAGCGTAATCAAGTTGGTGCGAGTTCGATCAAAGACAACGATGGTGTCATGCACGGAATACCCCAGCGTAGTTAACAGCGCAATCAAGAAAAGTGAATTTGCCTCTGCCCCGCGAGTGACCCCTAGGATCGCATACGTGCCTACAACGAGACTGACGTCATGCAGAAGCGTGACAATGGTGAGAACACCGTACTTCCAGGATTTAACCGGCTCCGATACTTTTCTAAAGGCGTACGTTACATATGCGATGATTGCGCCCATCACAAGGATTAAGGCCCAGATCGCTTTGCGTTTTAATTCTTGACCGATGGTCGGACCGATGGATTCAAAACTAATTTCTTCAACTGCCCCAAATTTCTCGCTGAGTGTATCAAGAACTTTTTGGCGAGTCTCATTATCAATGGTTTGATAACGCAGCAGCATATTGTTTTCTTTGACAGCCTGTACGGTTGGCTCCCCTACGAGCTCTTTTATTGCCTCGCCCACGGGTGCTGACTCTGGTCTTTGCGTGGAAAACGTAATCTCATGCAAGGTTCCACCGACAAAGTCGATGCCCGGGTTAAGGCCAAACGTTACGACCAAAAGTATCGACGAGCTAATCAAAATCAGCGAAAACGTGTACCAGACACGTCGCCAACGAACGATTGGAAATGGTTTAATTGGTCGTCGTGATTTGCTCATGACGGCACCACCATTTGGCTTTTTCGAACTCCCAGCAACCACGGAATTCTAAAAATCCTAAACCCGACCAAAAAGCGCAGCAGTGTTCGTGACACGGTAATCGCCGAGAACATCGAGACCAAAACACCAATACCAAGTGTTAGCGCAAAACCACGCACCAAGCTGGTGGTCATCGTATACATGATCACCACTGATATGAGCGAACTTAAGTTTGAGTCGCGGATAGAGTTCCAGGCATGCTTAAATCCGTCCTCGAGCGCCGAGACGGGATCAAGCCCTTCGCGTAGGGCTTCCTTCATGCGTTCAAAAATCAATACGTTGGCGTCCACCGCGATGCCGATCGAGAGGAAAAATCCGGCCAATCCTGCCAACGTTAGAGTCACATGAAAAATCTTGAAAATTACTATGATGATCGCGGTATACAAGGCAAGGGCGATAATCGCAACGACACCGGGCAGGCGATAGTACATCAGCATAAAAAACGCGACGCCAATGAGTCCTATGATCCCGGCGAGCAAACTGCGCTCTACTGACTCGGCACCTAGGGACGCGCCGATGTTGGCCTGAGAAACCAACTTGACCGGTACCGGTAGGGCGCCCGCGTTGAGATTTTTTCGTAACTCTTTGGCTTCTTCGAGCGTAAACTGACCCGTGATCGTAGCTTGTCCTGACGTAATCTCGGCCTGGACCGTTGGTGCTGATAATAGTTCGTTATCAAGAAATATTGCGACAGGTTTACCGACATTACGCTTGGTGATGTCAGAAAATAGTTGTTGCCCCTCGCCGTTAAACGTCAGTAAAATGGACGGGCTGCCTTGCTGATCAAACTGAACATCGGCCCGCTCAAATTGCGCCCCGCTTAAACCGGTCGGTTTAAATTGCTGTAAGAGTAATGCCTTTTGATCGATGGCCTCGCCTTCTGCAGGCGGTGTAATTGGCTCATCATTTTGTTCGCGAAATTCTAGAAATGGTGTCTTGCCGATCTCTTCGACGGCTTGATTGACGTCCGCGACGCCGGGTAGTTCAACTACAATGCGATTTTCACCCTGCACCTGGACAACCGGCTCGGAAACGCCAAAGGCGTTTACTCGCCGTTCAATGACATCACGGGCGCCGTTGATTGATTCTAGTTTTTCATCTGATGTAATCTGCGACAAATCTGCCTCGTAGATAAGCTGGCTGCCGCCCTGCAAGTCCAGCCCTAGCCTTATTTTAAGCCCTTTGACCCAATTAAGGGGTATTTTGCCCGGGCCTTGTGGCGTCGCTAAAAAACCGGCAACGCCGGCCAAAATAAAAACGGCCAATATGCTCATCCAAATGCGAACGCGCATGGCGGCTAGTCTACAACAACCCCGTCGATTTGACACACGGGCACGTCGAGATAGCCTGGCGACATCGCACTTTGACAACAAAAGTAGAAGGGAGGCCAGATGGCAAAGATTGCCAGCATCAATGTTTTGGATCTAGACAAACTTCTCAAAGATCGACTCGACTCTGACGGTTTCCGCGCAGAGATTCCTACACTCGCGGCCATGAGTAAACTCACGTTAGTAGATTACCCGTTGCCTCGACGGAATCCGCTTCATTTAGTTGAAGTGGCTGGTGCGCTCAGGCTTGTTACCGGCGAAGATTACTACATCGACGCAATATCGGTGAGTTCAGAACACGGTTTGACGGGAGGATCTGCTGACGCGCGCAGGAGAGCATTTCAAGATTTTTTACTACACGCGGTGGATGACTGGAGTCGCTCAATCATCGAACGCAAGATCAAGGCTAGAACCTGGAACAACCAGCTCGACCTTGATACGCAGAATCTATTAACAAGTTTCCTTATTGGCTGGGCCGTAATGGCACTCGACCACATCGTCAGTCGTGCCGATAAAAAGGACCCACGCTTTTGGCAGCGTACTGGCGATCCCCTCCTTGACCGCCTAAAGTTTGCACTGGGGTACCCCTACTTTGTGTACTACTCCAGTCTGATCACCGGCGATAAGATCATGAGCCAGCGCTTTCGACCGCTCTGCCGACTGTTGCCCTACTGCTTGCCGTGCGGCACCTACGAGGAAGATGGCCAACAACGTGCAATGCTTACAATAATTCTCTAAAAACCTCGATCATCCGATTGGGGTTTTTTCTCGCATTGTTTTACACCATCAAGGTGCTACTTTTTTTCTAAATTGGCACGAACAACCGCCGGCAAATCCGCCGACCGCAAACAAGCACGGTCAAGCCCGGCAACCGGCCGGTTGAACATCATAAACGTAACCGCTTGTGCACGATTGAGGCCGCCATGCACTCCAAACCGGGTCAACATGTTAAACCCTTTATTGGGAGCAGATGTTAGGACAAGGTCACCGCTGTCCGGCGCTGCGAGTAGTTCGTACACTTGGTAGTGGCCATCGGGATAATTACTAGTACCACTCGTCCGCAAACAAGTTGCAGGATCTTGGCCGAGCGCAAACTCATTGACGTCGTGGTCGCCATGTACCAAACCGAGCGGATCACTGCCATTTTCTACGCGGTAGTGATAGTGACCGTTGACGCGAGCAATGCTTGACCGTCCCCTCTTGGATCGAACCACCACAGCCAAGCCATCTTTGGTCTGTCGACGGTGGATCACGAGATCGATTTCAGCATAGGCGGCCATCTGATCGGGCAATTTTTCTAAGAAGGTTTCATCAAGTTGCGTGGAAAAATTGCCGTCCTTTTTAAAATATACTTGTGCAAAGCCACCGCCATCGAGAAAAAATCTAAAACTTTTTCCATCTATGCCGAGTCGTTCCAATGCTCCGCGAACCGAGAATGGTCGCGCGTCAGTTTTTTCCATGCCGTGATCGGAGATCAGGCCGATGACGGTGTCTTTGTCAGTTTCAGGCTCAAACGTCGCTAAAAACCGATCAAAGCTGATCAGGCTTTTTTCTACTTCGCCGGGGTCTTTTTTAATATGGGCCAGTGCGTCGGTCTCATGCAACCAAGCGACCACCAAATCGCGGCCGCGGAGATATTCGGCGCGCGCGGTGCGCCAGGCGTACCAATTTGACAGACCGCGAATCCCCGCCCAATCCGCAATTGGAAAGATATTTTTGCGGTAGGCGCGCGCGCCCACTCGGAATGGTTCGCTTATGGAGACGGAATTTTTGAAATCGTGATAGAGCGTTGGTCGATTGCCGTATTTTTTGGAAAGCAATTTATAGTGCAGCAAATAGTTCTCAAGTCGCCCCTCACGCCGTATAAATTGATTATGGCCAATAATATTGAGCGTTGCTGGCGTGTACCCGCTAAAGAGTGGAACGTGCGCCGGACCAGTCACCGTTGGAAAAGATGCAACCACGTTGCCGTGATAACTTCCCTCGGCTTTGAAGCGCGCTATGGTCGGTAAGCGACCGCGTTCGAGCATTTCCTCAAGGGTTGCGCTCGATAGCCCGTCCACTAAAAACAAAACAAACCGCTTCATGCCGGTAAGTGTACCCGATTAACTTGCCCAGTGCCTCAGCCCTTGATCGCCAGGTTTTTTTGGTGCTCAGCTGAGTTTATCTCGCCGCATTTTTTAAACTTTTTGCCCGAACCACAGGGACAAAGATCATTTCGGCCAGGTGTTTTTGCAGCTGGCTTGGGCACAGCGCTCGATTTACTGCTGTCACCACCGCTCACCAATTTTTCTGCCTGCGCGGTTGGAGCGGTTCGTTGCACCGCAAGTCCGGCTTTAAAAATGCGATACACTACTCCGTTCTGTACGCCATCAAGCAATTTCTCAAACATGGCAAAGCCATCTTTTTTATACTCGACCAGAGGATCGCGCTGTCCATACCCTCGTAGGCGAACCGATTCGCGCAGCGCCTCCATGCTATCGAGGTGATCAACCCAAAGCGTATCAATAGTCGCCAAAAAGACGCCGATTTCTATCTGTCGCATCACCGCTGCTCCCTGTTCCTTTTCGCGCGCGTCATACACTTTTTTAGATAGGTCCAAAAGATATTGAATGATTGCGTCACGCGCTCGTGCGTCTTGCTGCGGCGACCCAGCGCGCGAGCGCGCTTTTTCCAATTGCTCGGATAAGTCCGTGGGCACCGGCATCAATGTCCGAACCGTTTCGCAGATTTCTTTGATGTCCCACCGGTGTTCTTTTTCGCCGAGCGTATGCAAGGAGACGACTTGTTCAATTTCTGCCTCAATGAGCGACTGAATTTTTTCCTTGAGCGTGGCACCTGTTGACGGAGCACGGGGCGCGACGGCCGAATCTGATTGCACGGCCGCACCGGGTTGCGCTGACTCGAGTCGCTTTTTTTCTTCGGCCCAGATGTCTAGGAGTTCGCGCCGTTTGGCGTAAATAACCTCGCGCTGTTTGTTAAGGACGTCGTCAAATTCGACGAGATGTTTACGAATATCAAAGTTATGTCCCTCAACTTTTTTTTGTGCTGACTCAATCGACCGACTAATAAGCGAGTTCTCGATTGCCTGGTCTTCTGGCAGCTTGAGACGGTCCATCATCGACTTCATCCGGTCACCGCCAAAAATGCGCATGAGGTCGTCATCCATGGACACAAAAAATTGGGACGAACCCGCATCACCTTGGCGCCCAGAACGGCCGCGCAACTGGTTGTCGACACGACGGGCCTCGTGCCGCTCGGTTCCGAGCACATGCAACCCTCCTTGCTCTATGACACCGGCACCTAATTTAATGTCTGTACCGCGACCAGCCATGTTGGTAGAAATTGCGACTTGTCCCTTTTGTCCCGCTTTGGCCACAATCTGAGCTTCTCGTTCGTTGTTTTTGGCATTGAGAACTTCGTGCGGCACGCCCTCTTGTCGTAAAAGTTCTGCAAGACGCTCTGATTTGGCCACCGAGACGGTACCCACCAAGACGGGCTGCCCTTTGGCGTGCCGCTCCTTTATTTCCCTAACCACCGCCGTAAATTTTCCATTTTCTGTCTTGTAAATGCGGTCCGGCATGTCTCGACGCACCATCGGTCGATGTGTTGGAATTAGAACCACATCAAGTTTATAGATTTTATGAAACTCTTCCGCCTCGGTGGCAGCGGTTCCCGTCATACCGGCCAATTTCTTAAACAGACGGAAATAATTTTGAAACGTAATGGTGGCAA
>CAZCZY010000068.1:0-6981 GCA_964503525.1 uncultured Candidatus Saccharibacteria bacterium | reverse complement strand
GAAAAGGAAATCGGTTCACTGTCCGACATCAAGCTTGTAGGTGAACACAATATCGCTAATGCATTGGCTGCGACCGCCGCTGCATTGGTGCTGGGCGCTCCCGTGGACACTGTGCGCGAAGTGATAGAAACATTTCGTGGTGTCGCAAATCGGCTCGAATTTATTCGAGAAGTTGATGGTGTGAGATATATCAACGACACGGCAAGCACAATTCCAACATCTACAATTGCTGCGCTGCTCGCATTTAAAGAGCCGATCGTTTTAATCGCAGGTGGTCACGATAAGAAATTACCGCTTGAACACCTCGCTGATGCGATTCTAAAGCATACGCACAAAGTAATTCTGTTTGATGCTGCCGTCGGTCACAAGCTCCACGAGATGATGGAACCAAACGGATTGCAAAGACTCAAAGAAATCTTTGTGCCTCCATTTGCTAAATCTATGGCAGATGCTGTCGCCAGTGCACAAAAAGTCGCCAAGCCGGGCGCCATTGTGCTGTTGTCCCCGGGTGCCGCTAGTTTTGGTATGTTTCAAAATGAATTCGATCGGGGTGATCAATTTGTAGCAGAGGTTAAAGCGCTGTAGGATCTGTTCGCCCATGCTTCCCGCCGCTCGTCGCCACAAACCGAATTTTGTCCTGATCATTATCATCCTGATTTTGGTGATTTTTGGCTTGATTGCGATTGCGTCGGCAAGTTCGGTAATAAGTTATGACCAATTTGGAAACAATTTGGCGATGTTAAAAAATCAGGTCACCAATGGCGTCTTGCTTGGTATTGTAGTCTTTGTTGCCCTGTCGATAGTACCCTACAGTTTTTGGAAGCGCGTAAATCTCATTGCGTTGGTTATCACGCTCTTACTCCTTGTGGCAGTTTTTATACCTGGCGTTGGTTTTAGTTTTGGCGGTGCCACGCGCTGGATCAACCTTGGCTTTGCATCTTTTCAACCGTCCGAACTCGCCAAGCTCACGATGGTTATTTTTCTTGCAGCCTGGCTCGACAAGCGCGGCAAGGGCATCAAAGAATTTACCACCGGTGTGATTCCATTTCTTGCGGTCCTCGGAGTCGTGATCGGTTTAATCTTGGCTCAACCCGATCTGGGTACGTTGACCATCATTGCCGTCTCCGCGATGGCAATGTTTTTTGTCGCGGGTGCCAGGCTCTGGCACATTGGCGTGTTATTTTTGGGCGCGATAGGTTTTTTGGCCGCGGCAATTAAGCTCGAGCCGTATCGTCTGGCACGCTTTACCGTTTTTCTTAATCCGTCGCACGATCCGCAAGGTCTCGGCTATCAAATCAATCAAGCGTTACTTGCTATTGGATCTGGTGGTCTATTTGGTGTCGGGCTCGGCCAAAGTCGTCAAAAATTTAATTATCTTCCCGAACCCGCCGGTGACTCCATCTTTGCCATCCTGGCCGAAGAGCTTGGATTCTTAAGGGTCAGTCTCGTTGTAATTGTCTTCTTGCTCCTTGGTTTTCAGGGCTATCAAATCGCGCGCCGCTCGAGCGACAACTTCGGTAAACTGCTCGCGGTCGGCATCACGACCTGGTTTATTGCGCAGGCCTTTATCAACATTGGCGCGCTGTCTGGCATCCTCCCACTCACCGGCATTCCGCTGCCATTTATTAGCTTTGGTGGCTCGGCTTTGGTGGTCTCATTGGCAGCAGCCGGAATATTAGTTAACGTATCCAGGTACACCGATGATTCTCCCCGCCGCAGACAAGTTCCCTGGAGCCTCCGCCGCCGCTCGATGTTTGTTCGTGACAACAAAAGTGACGAACCAAGCCGTGAACGCCCCGCAAAAGAAAAATCAGCAGCAGGCAATATCGTAAAAATTAAACCCGTAACGAACTAACATGGGCATTAGAGTTGCATTAACAGGAGGTGGTACTGGCGGACATGTTTTTCCGATTGTAGCGGTTGCTCAAGAGATTAAGCGGCTCGACCCGGACGCACAATTTTTATGGATTGGTTCTAAAAATGGTCCAGAGGCCGAGGTCGCAAAAAAAGCGGACATTGCGTTTAAAGCAGTCGCAACCGGAAAGCTGCGGCGCTATTTTTCTTTAGCTAATATTGTCGATGGTGCAAAAGTTCCTGTTGGTACAGCTCAAGCGCATGCAGCGCTCGGCGGTTTTCAACCGCATGTCGTTTTTTCTAAGGGTGGGTTTGTGAGTTATCCCACGGTGACTGCGGCATGGTTGCGCGACATGCCGATATTGTTGCACGAGACGGATAGCGTGCCGGGCCTAGCCAATCGCAAATTGAGCAAGCGTGCGACGCTCATTGCTACTAGCTACCCAATTGTTGCCGACGAGCTGCCAAAAGAAAAAACGGTGTTTACGGGTAACCCGATTCGGCGCGAACTACTGAGCGGTTCAAAAGAGCGAGCACTGCAACGATTCAATCTCACGACAGAAAAACCAATCTTAGTTGTATTGGGAGGCTCGCAGGGAGCCATGGCCATCAACAAAGTCATTTACGATTTATTGCCAGAGTTACTCCCACATTTTCAGGTGATACATCAGGTTGGTCCAAAAAATATTGAATCTGCCAAGCCGTTTGCAGATATGTACGGCGCGCGAGGCTATCGCACCGCCGGATTTTTTGAGGAGGAATTGGCTGACGTCTATGCGGCTGCCGACATCATCGTCTCGCGCGCCGGCGGACAGCTCTTTGAGCTTGCCGCTGTCGGCAAGCCGTCAGTGGTTATTCCGTTGCAGGGTTCGGCCAGCAACCATCAAGTCATGAACGCCTTTGCCTTCCAAAAGCAAAATGCCATTTACATGATGGAAGAGGCCAACCTCACCGGCACAATTCTTTTGGGCGAACTTCTAAAATTATTTCACGATACGGCGGCGCAACAACAATTGGCCACGGCGATCCGTAAGTTTGATACGCCACTGGCTGCGCAAAAACTGGCGTACTGGATTTTCCGCATCGCACAACTGCGATAGCGCCCTAAGTTTTTTGAGTATGACTAAAGTTTTGAGCAAGCCCAAAGCGCGCACCGCTAAGAAGTATCGTCGGGTACACTTTGTAGGGATCGGTGGGATCGGCGTGTCTGCGCTCGCACGGTTATTTGCGGCGAGCGGTGCGCGCGTGAGCGGTTCCGATTTAAAAGCCTCGCCCGTAACCTCGTCGCTCGGCACTGTTAAAATTCCAATTACGATCGGGCCGCACCGCGCGCGCACGGTACCGACGGACGCGGACCTTGTAGTACACACCAACGACGTCTCACGGGACAATCCAGAACTCGTGCGCGCGCGCAAGCTTGGAGTTCCCACTAAGTCATACCCTGAGGCACTTCCAATCATCCTGGGCCACCGAAAAATCATTGGCGTCAGCGGTACACACGGTAAGACAACTACAACCGGCATGATCGGGTCCATACTCCTAGGCGCAAACTGGGATCCGACGATTGTTGTTGGTTCGCTCCTAAAAAATCTCAACGGAAATGCTCGGCTTGGTCACGGCGAATATGCGGTAGTCGAAGCAGATGAATACAAGCGCGCCTTTTATAATTACCCTTCTAAAATTGCGGTAGTAACCAACGTTGAGGCTGATCATTTAAATTATTACCGCGACATCGATGATATTCGTGGGGCTTTTAGGCATTTCTTGTTGTTGGTGCCGCGCTCTGGCGTGGTGGTAGGTAATGGCGATGATCCGGGGGTTAGGGCCGTGACCGAACACTTACACGGTCGCGCTTTGTGGTACGGGATCGGGTCGGTCAACGAGCTGCGGGCGGTCAGAGTCAAACTCACGGGCCCCCAGACGACATTTGATGTGCAGTATCACGGAAAGCTGGTTGGACACTTTAAACTACGCGTACCGGGCTTGCACAATGTACAAAATGCGATGGCCGCTATCGCCGTAACATCACATCTTGGCGTGCCGCTTGCAGACATACAAAAAGCGCTCTTAGAATTTCCGGGAGCCTGGCGACGGTTTGAATTTATTGGCGAACTCGGAGGCGTGACGGTTATCGACGATTATGCCCACCACCCAACGGAATTGCGCGCAACCTTGTCGGCAGCTCGCGCACGCTTTGGAAAAAAACGTATCACGGCAATATTTCAACCGCACTTTTACGGCCGGCTGCGGGATTTTTTTGATGAATTTGTGGCGGCGCTGCAACTTGCTGATCGCGTCGTGGTTCCACCGGTATTTTTTGTGGCCGGCCGCGAAAATGATGCCAAGATTCGGGTGCGTTTTAATAGTGGGAGCTTGGCGCGTGCGGTCAAACGTGCAGGGACGCCGGCTGTGGCGGCAAAGGACATGGATGGCGCGCTAAAGGCAGCGGTGCAAGGCGTTAAACGTGGGGACGTGCTCATGACTATCGGAGCTGGCAATGTGACAGAACTCGCGCCAAGAATTCTCAAGTCCCTCAAAAAATAGCCCAACGTAGTGCCAAAAGCTGTGCGGTTAGAAATTAAAGAAAATGTTTCGCTCGCTCCCTACACCACCTACAAAGTTGGTGGGCCAGCTAGATATTTTGCTACGGTCACACTGATTGACGAACTAACGCACGCGCTGACCTGGGCCAAAGAAAAAAAACAACCGGTGTTTATTTTAGGTGGGGGCAGCAACACGTTGATCAGTGACGAAGGCTGGCCGGGACTGGCGCTTGAGATTCAATTGCGCGGGGTTCGTGCAAAAAAAATTGATGGCAGCGAAAAAATTAGTGACATGGTCGAACTCAGCGCCGCCGCAGGTGAAGCCTGGGATGGACTAGTGCGACGCGCTGTTACAGAAGGGTGGACGGGTATCGAATGCCTATCCGGAATTCCCGGTTCGGTTGGCGGTGCGCTCGTACAAAATATTGGTGCGTACGGACAAACGCTACAGGACGTCGTGGTGAGTTGTCGGTGCGTCGAAGTTGCAACAGGGCAGGAGCACATATTTATGCAGGCAGATTGTGGGTTTGGCTACCGAGACAGTCGCTTTAAAACTCGCGATGCGGGCAAATACCTTATTACTGAAATCACGTTACGGCTACAAGGCGGCAATTCCACAGCTCCAAAAAATGCCGTGCTGACAAAAACCCCCTATAAGGATCATCGCTTTAATCTCGGAAAAATTTTTGAGGGACGAACAACGCCACCAACGTTGTCCGAGGTTCGTGACGCTATTTTAGATATTCGCGAGAAAAAAGGCATGGTCATGTTGCCAGGAAGATTTAGTTTGCAAAGTGCCGGGTCGATTTTCAAAAACCCGATGGTTACCAAAAGCGAATTCGAAAAAATAATGCACGCAGCCGATCAAGATCCAGAAAAAAAGAAAAAATTAATGCCGTGGTATTGGGAGCAACCGGATGGGCGCGTAAAAATTTCGGCTGCATTTTTGCTCGAATACACACCGTTTTCCAAAGGATTTGTACGCGGTGCGGTGGGAGTCTCTCCGCGACACTCTCTCTCGCTGATTACTCTCAAGCCAACGGCCAAAGCGGCGGAATTAGCGACACTGGCGCAGGACATGCAACAGGCCGTAAAAGACATTTTTGGTTTGGTATTGGAGCCAGAAATCAAACTCGTTGGATTTAGTTCGTATCCATTGCTAAAATAGCGCCATGGAAATCAGACTCACGTGGACCAAAGTCGATAAAAGCCCAGCACTAGAAGACTATTTTCGCCACAAGATCGAGCACTTAGAACACTTTCTAAAGCCGATCCTATCGGCTGAACTAGAAATTGCGCACGACACCCACCATCGCAAAGGAAAAGTCTATCGCGCTGAGGCGCGTCTCGCTGTCGCAAAAAAGACCGTGTACGCCTCTGAACTAGCCGAACACCCTTACGAGGCCGTAGATTTGCTTGTCGAGCGTCTAGAAAAAGAACTGCTCAAACATAAGGAGCGCTTTATGCACAACACCAAGGGTAAAGACCTTCGCGATAAAGAGCGAGTAGAACGCCGGGTGACAGGCATAGCGCTGCGGAAGCCAGACTAAGGAGCGGAGGCCCAAGCCAGTCATGCCCGAACTTAGATCAATTGCAGGTGGTGCGTCGGAAAAAACACCGGATGAGCGCGCCATAGAGGCAGCCGCGAGTTCGCTTACAAAAAGTTTGGGAGAAAGATTTAAGGTCCTCGGGATCGATCCACAAAAGTTTGAGGATCGGCGTTTGATTTTCAATGTCTACAAGAAATATTCGGAAAATCCGGACATTGACGCTGACGAGATCGCGGAGCTGGGAGACTTGGCCCCGGTGATTTTGCAGGTCCTTAAGGAAGAATCGCCTGAGCCGGGTCCGAGTACACCCACGGCGGCTGGCAAAGCTCCAAAACCAGAAGATGAACGTGACAGTATCGGCATTGCCGCCTAATTGATCTTGCTGCCCTTTTGTGGCAAAATCGCTGTTCTAATAGGCAAAAATATCGTAGTAGCATATTAAACGTATGGGCCTGCTAACTAAAGTTTTTGGTGACCCCAATGTTCGGGTTATTAAAGCGCTCGAACCACTCGTGCGGGAAGTTCGTGATTGGCAAAAAAAGTTTGCGCCACTCACGGACGAACAGATTAAATCAAAAACCGAGGAGCTAAAGAAACGCGTACAAAAAGACAACAGGGCGCTTGACGATATTTTACCTGAGGCGTTTGGGTTGGTGTGCGCTGCCATGGAAAAATTAGTCGGCAAATCGTGGGTGGTTCGTGACATAGAAACCAAATGGGACATGGTGCCCTTTGACGTCCAGATTATCGGCGGGATCGTATTGCATCAGGGCCGGATCGCCGAGATGCGAACTGGAGAAGGAAAAACATTGGTCGCCGTTTTACCCGCCTACTTAAACGCGCTCGCCGGCAAAGGTGTGCACGTCGTCACCGTTAACGAATACCTGGCCCTGCGCGATGCCGAGTGGATGGGTGGCGTCTACAATTTTCTAGGTCTCTCGGTGGGGGTAACCTTGCACGGACAAACACCTGAAGAAAAGCGTGGCGCGTACGCAGCCGATATCACCTATGGCACCAACAACGAGTATGGCTTT
>CAZCZY010000067.1:0-7606 GCA_964503525.1 uncultured Candidatus Saccharibacteria bacterium | reverse complement strand
GGACAAGTCGATGGCCGTGTCAATACGAGTTTCGCCGCCGATGACAACGCTAGCTGGAGCGCCGACCGTATTTTGTACGGCGCTCGGGGGTGTCCCGACAGTTGCCGCATTTGATGCTGAGACTTGTGCTGCATTACTTATGACCGAGCCTTGCGTAGCATTAACCTGGACTTGGAAGGTAATGCGGGTGACACCGGCCTGCCCAATCGCGATGTCACTGATAACCGGCGTGGTGCTTGGATTGAGAGAGTTATCAAAGACAAGTTTATATTGCAAATAACGTGTCGACGGCACGCTTGCCGGTATGGGACCGTCTGCTCTAGAGCCTGCCAGTACATATGGAACATTCTCAAACGCCGACCAGGTACCATTGGGGATGGGCGTATTTCCTGCTCGCACCAAAATATCAACATCCGTATTTGGTGGCAGCTCAAGTGTTGTGACAAGTGTTTGCCAATCGGTAACCCCACCGGCGTCATACACTGAGCTGGTTAGCTCGTGGGTTTGGGGTTCGTAGGCAAAGAGATTTGCGAGGGCGGCTAAGGAATTGACGGATGGATCATACCCAAAACTCACCGTCCAAATCCGCCGGGTGGTTGGATCAAGCACAACTTCGCTCACAGAACTTGGCAGGCCGCCCTGACTTTGAATGAACGGGCCAGCTTGTGGTGCCAGCGACAAATCAAAAAATCGAAAATTAGTAATTCCCGCGAAGGTTGGCGGTGGAAATTCGCTCCAGGCAGCAAGAATTTGCCCGCCAGCCAGATCTAGCGAGATTGCTGCTGGCACATTGACACCGTTGACACCAGAATTTATTTGCACAGCGCTAGTTATCGGCGATAAGTTGGTATCAATTTTTCTTAACATGAGCGCACCGCTTCCCACAGACTCCCAGTAACTAACCACAAAGGATGATGCGTCCGTACTAACCATCTGCCCCAATATGCAACAAAATGCGCTCGTTGTAAGCGGTACATCGGGACCAGGCATCAACAAGCCACTTGTAGTCATCGTGTGGCCAAGCAAGCTCGAGTTTTGCTCGAACGCCACCGCGACCGTGCTACCTGCAACCGAAAGAGACGGTCCGGAAAACTGTGAGGTATCACAAAATGGCGTGACTTGGGTCTCAGGAAAAATTGGAGAGAGTAAACCAGTAAAGCCAGCAGTCTTGACCGTTACCTGGCACGGCGCACTGAAGCGGAAATCGCCTTCAGTCCAACCGATAAAAACATTGTTGCCGTCGGTTGCTACGGGATTCCTTGCTGTAGCCGTAAAGAAAAAGCCAAAAGGACTGTCTAAATCTACATAGGTTTCAAAAGGAGAGCCGAGCGCAGTATCAATGATAATCTCGCCTGTTTTTGGCACGAGGGTAGCATCAAAAACACGAGCGACAATTTTTTCTGTAAAGGCGAACGTAGAGCCCTGGTTCCAGACGACCACAAAATCCCCGTTGTCTAATCGTACCGTTGTGGGGCGTTGATTGATCATTGTCGGGCTGTCACTAAGAACGATTTCTGGCGTGACATGCTCGCCGTTTCGATCAGTAATTCTACCAATAATTTCGGCTGTAGCGCCAAATTTTGTCCATGCCGTAAAGAGATTGCCATTGGGTAAGTTAAAAGATGTGCTGAGTGATGGCACAATACTTCCGGACGCAGGTTGATTGAGCCGTACGGGCTGATTTGGATTACCAAAGGCTTCGTCCTGATAGATCGTGTCAGTCGGTATCGATAAAAACTCAGACTCTTTAAAATGCATTGCGTTTTGTTCTAAGAAGCGGCCGACGTCAGTAAAATTTTGCTGGCCAGGTCCACCATCCCACGCGGTTTGTAAAAACGTCCCCCCTGGAATCGTTGGTACTGTTAGACCGGACACAAGGGGCGAATTGCCGGCGATATCGGCGACGGCTACGCCATTAACTCGAGTCGAATTCGATACATACGTTGTGCCTGTAGGGATGGGATCAGTGACCACAACATTGTCGGCCGGTGCGGCACCCGTGTTGGTGATATCCAGTGCATAGGCGATCGTTTGTCCCGGTGTGACTCTCTGCCCGTTGTCCGTAAAAGTTCCATCACCATTTATATCGACTAATTTGATTATCGACAGGTCCGCCGCAGTTGCATCAGTCGCATATTCTATCGTCAATAAATCCAGAACAGGATCATCAAAAAGTGTTCCGGATGTCATTTCGCATTTCCAGCGTAAATTTTGGCCGTTAGTTGGAAAAATAAATTCTTCACCAACGGTCACCGCAAAATAAGTCAGCCCGTTGTCATTAGACATAAAGCAATCCACATCAACAAAAGCGTTTCTACCTTGTGCGTTAAGGGGCACAGGCGGTTGCGCGGTGGTGGCACCAGCAAATCCGCGACTCTCACCCTTCAAGGTAATCTTTGCCGAACGAATTGGCGTGGTCGCGTTCGCCACTGTGATGGATTGCAGAGTATCTCGCGTCTCGTCGACTCGCTCTGCGGTCCAACGAGTAATAAAAAGTTGGCCCGTTGCGTTGGGACCAACAAAATTGAGCACGTTATGCAAAAATACGGGAATTCCGTCGCTCCCAACCTCAAAATTAAATTGTAAGTTCAGTGAGAGGCCCCCCGGGATTATTTCTGGAGTCGGCTGACCAATGTGTGACCCCCATAATTGAGAAGTTGGATTCCATTCGGCAAAGTAGAAATTATTATCGCTTGTATTTGAGCCGGTACTGGCAACTTTGGGTGCTTGCGGCATGGTCGGATCGAATTCGATTTCCATTCTAAAACCAATACTGAAGGAGTTATTAATAATCGTTTCTTGTCCCAAGCTCCCATCTTGCTTATGAAATTGTTCGTCAGCGGTATCCCAGTAAGTATGATTTATTAACGAACCTGAACTCCAGATGGCGTGCAGCGTCCCGTCTGACGGGTCGCGCTCAGGTTCAAAGGAAAAAACATCATCAGAAGTAATCATCGTTTCACCTGGATTGCCTTGCCAATCAGTCAATACTGTTGGCCCACCGCCACTATTCATGGTCGTTTTTACACCCGACAACCCTGTACCAGAAAAAAGAGCGGGGCGTCTCGAAATATACAGTTCATTGCTCGGCATGACTACAAGTTTCATGTGCCTGGCGCCGGTTGCCGTTATTTGCTCGGCCCCGGGATCACCCGTCGGCGTAACCCAGGCAGTCCCGTCATATCTAACGAGCCAAGCATCTTGGCAGGTGCCACAGAGGCTGCCGTTGCCGAGAGACAAAACTGGATTGCGACTATTGTCGAGCGCCACGTCTATTATTAATGTGTGCGAACCTGGAATGCCTGGTACTTCTTCTGGACCTGCGGCACTACATGCCATATTCCCCCACGTACCACCCGCTAGTAGTGGGCACCAACGCACCGCATTTGGTTTAATGGAGGTGCTGCTGGTGGGACGACGCTCAAATAAAATTGCTGGGTTTCCTGACGCATCAAGGTACATCTGGTCGTCATAGCGAAAAGTCATCTGAAAAGATGGAGGTATTGGAGCAGAAACTTTGGTAGCACCAATCGTTCCATCCATTTGTTCCCACCTTTGATCTGTATTGTCCCAGCGAGAAAACCACATATCCGCTTTGTTTGTAGAAAAGTCTCCAGTTGCAAATGCTACAAAAGGTTCATTTTGGCCATTTAGAATCATCATCGAGGTAAGCGCCTGTTCTCCCTCGGGAATAATTTGCGTGATTTGCTCGGAGCCAATTGTAAAATTGGTAAAGTTCGTCCAAAAGCCGTCATATAAGGAGGCCTCGCCGTCGCCCAACCATTGCGCGTTAGTTACACCGCCATCGCTAAGAGCAGTGGTCGAAAAATCCTCCGTAAAAGTTGCAGTTGCCGCACTTGATGGCAGTCGCCTCCCCTGTGTCGCAATAAAAACAACAACGGCGACCAGTCCAATAGAAACAGCGGCTAGGCCGAGCCAAAGCACCACATGCCGAATATTTAGGGAAGTTTTGTTTGTTTTTTGCGCCACAGAGGCTCCTTTTTAGCTACCGATGCAGTATATCACGCTTTTTAGCCAATGTCAAGTTTTTTAGGCGTAAGTTCGCAGCATGTTCAACGGGTAAATGCATCACCCACGCAGAGCATTGTTCCGCTGCGTTCAGTGATTGGAGTCTCACCTGCTAAACTCTTCTGTAATGGAACTTCTCAAAGTTATTTTAAGCATCGCTCTCGCAACACTTCCCGCGCTACTTTGGTTGTGGTGGTACTTGCGACAAGACCGCAACCAGCCCGAACCAAAAAAATTCCTATGGCAGGTTTTTTTGCTAGGTGCGCTGATTACGATTCCGACGTTATTTTTAGAATTTACGGTTGATTTATTTTTACCCTTCGCCTCTGCCCCACTCGGATCCGTGAGCATCATTGGTGCCTTGTTCGTAGTCGCACCTATAGAAGAGACCGCAAAATTTTTGGGGGTCTGGGCGGGTGTGTATCGTAACCGCGTCTTTAACGAACGCCTAGATGGCGTCATCTATATGATCGTGGTGGCGCTCGGATTTGCCACGGTCGAAAACATTCTCGTCGTATTGCGCGAGGGCGCGGCAATTGTGCCGTTGCGCTTTATCACCGCGACGCTTCTACACGTACTGGCCTCAGGTATCGTCGGCTATTTTTTGGGCCTGGCCAAATTTGCTAAGCGACGGGGTGGCTGGCTAATTCTAGCGGGCCTTTCTATCGGCATCGCGCTGCACGGACTGTATGATTACTTCGCTTTGCTAGAGACGCCCGCAAAATTGTTAATTATCCTCATTTATCTGGCGATTTTGTACCTGATTTTGGATCAAGGTGTGCGACACCTGCGTCAGTTGGATAAAGCGCACCCTGTTCGTCCTATATATAGATGACGATGCACCATAGTTGCACTGCAAAGGACTCTCTCGTATAATAATTGCACTTAACACTTCTCAACGTTATATAGGTATGAACACGCAAGAAAGTCTCATGCGAGCCGACACCACGATTCCATTGCAAGCGATGCAATCCGTCACAGCCGCAGCGCCTGCTATTGAGCAAACATCGGCAATCGAGGCTACTGACACAGAAAAAACCGACGTCGAGACAGAGGACGAAGGTCAATTAACAATTGATGTGTATCAAACTCCCAATGATGTTGTCGTTTTGACAACTATTGCGGGGGTTCGCTCTGCTGACTTAGAGATAACGCTTAACAACGATTTGTTGACGATTCGGGGAGCGCGCCAAAACCCAGCCGAGGCCAAAGTTGAGGATTACTTCTACCAAGAAAATTACTGGGGCAATTTTTCACGCTCAGTGATCTTGCCAGTCGATGTTGATGGTGACCGTGTCAGGGCCGAACTCAAAGACGGCATCCTCAAAGTCTTGTTGCCAAAGACGACCAAGGCCAAGACCAAGCGCATAAAGGTCATCAACGGAAAATAGATTTAGAGCGGAGCAGTCCCACTTTGCAGGATTGGCCGGCGCAAACAAATGCGAGCGCAAGTTCTGTGCCTGGCGCAGCACTGGAGCGAGCTTTTGGTTGCGCCGGCAACTGCACTGCGTTGCGCCGGCTCTTGCTTTGCATGGTAAGATTGTGACGTTCGAGCCTTGACATTGGTTCGTGCCAAAGTAAACTGCATTTAGCACTCAACTAGCGAGAGTGCCAAGCCTAAAGAAGGAAATTTTAAACACATGCTTTGTCAATCGTGCGGTCAGCGACCCGCTTCAGTCGCAATCAGACAATCCGTTAACGGAAAAGTGCACCGCTTGCACTTGTGTCACTCCTGCGCCGAAGATCGCATGTTTTTTGGTGGCGACAACTTTATGCAAAGTTTTTTTGGACAACAGCCAATGTTGGGTGGCGGCACTCCGGATTTTCATCCACAAAACGAACGCATCAATATTGTTGATTACTTCTCGGAGCGCGCAAAATTTGTGCTCGATAAGTCGGTAGAGGCTGCGCGACGCTTTAAGTCCCCTCAAATTGATACCGAGCACCTCCTGCTGGGGTTGTTAGAAGAAAAAGAAGTGGCCTATAAGATCATTAAGAGTTTTGGAATCGAACCCGACGACTTACGCGCATATGTCGAAGAAAATATTACCCGCGGCACACAGGAAGTGGATCGCTTTGACCTTTCGCCTCGTGCAAAAAAAGTGCTGGAGCTTGCGTTCCACGAGGCGCGCAACATGGAGCACAACTATGTCGGCTCAGAACACATTTTGCTCGGCCTGATTCGCGAAGGAGAAGGTATGGCCGCGCAGGTCTTTGCAAAATACGCCGTTGACCACACCAAAGCTCGCGCGGGAGTTATTAGTTTTATTGGGACCGGTGCCAAGCGTCGCAAAAAGCGCAGCAACACGCCTGTTCTCGATGAATATTCACGGGATCTCACCGTCATGGCAAAAGAAGGCAAGCTCGACCCAGTCGTTGGCCGTGCAAAAGAAGTTGAGCGTGTTATCCAGGTCCTCTCACGCCGAACAAAAAACAATCCGGTTTTAATTGGCGAGCCTGGCGTTGGAAAAACAGCCATCGTCGAAGGACTGGCCCAAAAAATTGTTGCGGACAATATTCCAGAAACACTAAAAGACAAGCGCGTGTTGTCCTTGGATTTGTCAGGCTTGATTGCTGGCACCAAACACCGTGGTGATTTTGAAGAGCGCGTCAAAAAAATCATGAAAGAAATTGAGCAAGCGCAAAAAGAAGTCATTTTGTTTATCGACGAACTTCACACCTTGATTGGAGCAGGTTCAGCCGAAGGTGCGGTGGATGCCGCCAATATGCTCAAGCCGGCGCTCGCGCGCGGCGAGTTACAAGCCATCGGCGCCACCACGCTCAACGAATATCAAAAACATATCGAGAAAGACGCCGCGCTCGAGCGCCGTTTTCAACCGATATTGGTAGAAGAACCGAAAGTAGAAGACACTATCGAGATTCTGCGTGGCCTACGCGATCGCTACGAAGCACATCATAAAGTTCGCATCACGGACGAGGCTATTATCGCCGCGGCCTCATTATCCGACCGGTTTATTTCTGATCGATTCTTACCAGACAAGGCCATTGACCTCATTGACGAAGGTGCCGCCAAAGTCAGGCTCGCTTCTATAAATGCTCCGGTGCAAATCAAGGAACATGAGCGCTCCAAACGCCGCCTAGAAAATGAGCTCGAGGCCGCAGAAAAAGGTAAGAATCAACGCAAAGCTACAGCCTTACGGAAAAAGATTGAGACTATCGAGGCCGAGCTTAAGCAATTCTCCGAATCCTGGAAAAAAGATAAATCAAAGGGTCAGCCCGCCCTCACCTCCCACGATGTTGAAAAAATCGTGAGTGAGTGGACCGGGATTCCGGTCACTCAACTAGCTGAAGAAGAAGTCGAGAAATTGCTCAAACTTGAAGAGCGTCTCCATGAGCGCGTCATTGGCCAAGACGAAGCGGTCACCGCTGTCGCTCAAGCCGTGCGCCGTGGTCGAGCCGGTCTAAAAGACCCACGCCGACCGATTGGTTCGTTTATATTTTTGGGACCGACCGGCGTTGGAAAAACTGAGCTCGCAAAAGCACTCGCAGAAATCATGTTTGGCGATCAAGACGCCATGATCCGCGTGGATATGTCTGAGTACATGGAGCGGCACAC
>CAZCZY010000066.1:0-7965 GCA_964503525.1 uncultured Candidatus Saccharibacteria bacterium | reverse complement strand
GATCCAGATCTCCTGCTGGCCCGTGCTATCGAGCTTGAAGTTCTTGGCATTGATGCCGTCGTCCTTCCAGTCGTAGTTGCCGGCGGCGATCATGTCGGCCAGGGACTTGCCGTAGTCGACGATGACGCGGAGGCCCTGCTTTGGGGTCATGGCGTTGGCCAGCAGCTTCATCATATCGTACACGATGGGGTGGTTAGGGACGCCGAGCTTATTGAGCTCATCGTCCGGAATGCCGAACTGTTCGGCTGCAGCGAGCACGGTCATCATGAAGGTGTTCTGAATGCCGGCCTGCTTCTTGAAGGGGTGCACTTTTGCCATGGGATCGCTCCTTGGTTTGACCAATCTTTGTTTCAGAGCACTATGCCCCGACGTCGGACTGGTATTTTAAAAGGATCGTTCGAACCTTGATGAATCTTAGGCTGCCTCCTTAAGGGCCGCTGCCAAGGGAAATTGAGCATCGATGCGGGCACGAAGTCTTACTGGCTGATTTGTCGCAATAAAGACTTCTTGCACGCAACACTTGGACAGTGCGATACATTTGATGCCGCTGTGCGTCTTATATTGGACCCTGAGACACAGCGGCCGGCTACTTCTACACGGGCTGATCTTGGCCGGGATTATGGTCTGCACCTCAGCCCAGTCCTCCATTGCCTCAAGCAAAACGCGCAGCCCGGGAATGATCCTGTGCTCCATCTTGATCTTGCCACCTGCCTTTTCTGTTCGTGTATGTGTAAGGAACGAACCGAAGAGGCTAGCAGGCTAAAGGCGTAAAGTCAAGGCTACGTCATGAGCCTGCGGGGGCTAGATGATATTCTGCTCGGCATCGAGTGCCGCGTTGACCATTTCGTCCGCGACTTTATTTTTCTCGCGTCGAACATGTTGAAACGTGATCTTTTGAAAATCGCACGCCAGGCGTTTAACTTCCTCAAACAATGGCAACAAGTCTTGGTTTCGCACGCGATATTGACCCGACATTTGTCGCACGATTAGTTCGCTGTCTAAAAAACACTGCACATTTTGTCCGCCCAGTCGCCTGGCCTCTTTGAGTGCAAATATCAAGCCGCTGTATTCGGCGTAGTTGTTGGTTTGTTCGCCGAGGTAATGCCCATGTTTTGCGATGAGTTTTTTTGTGTCATCAAAAATAGCGACGCCTAATGCCGCAGGACCCGGATTACCCCGCGAGCCACCATCGGTGAATACAATTAGATTTTTATGTGTCTGCTTGTTATGTGTCAGCTTTTTGTGCGTTTGGATCGGCATGATTTACTACATCAATGATTTCTAATTCTGCTGTTGTTGTTCCTTGCCAAGTATTCTCGCGAACTTGCGCCAAAAAGTCGAGTGGTGCTGGCCCGAGTCGTGCAAGGCGTTCGTACATAGAAAAAGCAACAGCGCGACGGCGAGCAGTCCCTTGAGAAATACGAAGTGCGGCGTGTGTTCCATCTCCGCCGATCGCGCGAAGTGATTCTACGCGACAATTTTCTAGACGAACCAAGGGCTTGGGGTTTCCCATTCCAAATGGTTCAAATTGTTTGAGCGTATCGATCAACGCAAGATTAACCTCAGCAAGTGGTATGTCAGCCTCATATTTTATGGTAGGTGCGGGAATAGTATCGCCCCGGATGTCACGGACTGCGCTCACCAATCTTTCTCTAAACGTGTCCAGATTTTCTCGCTTTAATGTGCAGCCGGCCGCGGCGGCATGCCCACCAGCGCGTATAAACAATTCCGGCATATCGTGGATAATCGCGGCGAGGTCGATACCATCGACGCCGCGGCCAGACCCCGTACACACGGTCCCCTCTTCTAAAACAAAAACCGGACGGTTAAGCTCTCGCGCCAGCTTGCCGGCCGCCAAACCACAAACACCCTTGGGCCATTCCGGACTCGCGAGGACCAGCGCGGGCTGATCGAGTTCTTGCTGTGCAGCCATCCGAGCGCCAGCCACTACTTGTTTTGTTAACACTTGCCGTTCTCGATTAAGTTTTTCGAGCCAAGTGGCGTGATCGCCAATCAATACAGCATCATCTGCCGTCAATAAATCTAAGGCGCGTTGGGCATGTTCGAGCCGACCGGCAGCATTTAATCGCGGACCGATTCTAAAACCAAGCGTCTCGACATCAACGCTCGCGTGTGCACCGCGAGCAGCGCCCCTTGTGCCGCTATTTGCGAGAAGTTGTGCTAGTCCTTTACGTCTCGTCTTAGAAAGTGTCATTAAGCCGAACCTGACAAGGGCACGATTGTCTCCTACCAACGGCACCATATCGCACACCGTTGCGAGGGCAACTAAGTCCAGAAGCCATTTTTCTTGGCCCTCACGTATACCGCTCGCCGTAAGTAATGACTCAGCCAATCTAAAAGCAACCCCCGCCGCGCACAGCTTCCTAAACTCAGCAACTTCATCCGCGCGTTTTGGATTAAGAATTGCATTGGCATCCGGCAAGGTTGACGACGGTTCGTGGTGATCCACGATAACCACCGCGAGACCGCGCTGCCGCAATGCTGCCACCGCCTCATTACTCACGATGCCATTGTCCACCGTGATAACCAGCTCCGCCTTTTCGACCATAATCGCTGGAATACTACCAACTTGCAGCCCGTACCCATCCCGCTCGCGATGCGGCAAAATGGTCTTCACGTTGGCGCCTAGTTGTAGCAAAACATCGTAGAGTAATGCGCTCCCGCTAATCCCATCTACATCGTAATCGCCAAACAGTACGATTTTTTGTTTGGCTTTGACTGCGCGCAACACGATATTTGTCGCGACATCAAGATCCTTGAGCGGCACACCACCACCAAAACGACGCACATGTTCGTACTTTGGATTTAGAAAACGCTCTGCGTCAGTACGCGTATCCATATCGCGATTTGCCAGTAACTGCGCACCAAAAAGCCCGAAGTTTTTTACTAACTCGGGTGAAACTGCGCGAGCCGTTTTTTCCCAGACTGATTTAGAGGACTCCTGGTCCGTTTGGATCTGTGCCGGCGAGGACTTCATCACCATCTTTTACACCATCTCCGTCAGTGTCAGCATAGAGCGGATCTGTACCAAACACTGTTTCTTGGTCATTTGAGAGTCGATCGTTGTCGGGGTCACCCGTTGACCCTCCTGCACTGCCACCACTGGACGATACAGTAGTTGTTGGCAGCGCCGCACCACTCAACGACTGCTGATACGCCTTTGAACACGCACCAACTGGATCGAGCTTTGTTGCAGTTGCCGTAGCAGGATCATACCCGTTTGCCACTTCTGTCCCATCGTCAAACGTATCATTGTCAGTATCAGGATCAGTCTCGTCCGTGCCGCAGGCCAATTCAGCAGTACCCGTTAATCCATCCTGATCAAGATCACTGATGTCTGGCGTCGTACCAGTCGTATTGTTAGTTGTATTGTTGGCGGTGTTATTGAGGGTGTTGTTCAGCGTGTTCGCCTGATTATTAGCGCTGTTGTTTGCAATATTGTTTAACGTGTTGGCCACGTTGTTGAGCGTGTTCGTCACAGTGTTTACCGGTGCAGGTCGTCGCAAAAAGAAGAAATAAACCCCTCCAGCAATCGCGGCCACTACAAGAATAATAATCACAACAATCAAGACTACTCGGCCACCGCCTTTTTTGGCCGGTACGCCACTAGGGGCGCCTGGACCGCCAGGCATAGGTGGACGCGGCGCGCCGTAAGCGCCAGCCGGCATACCTACAGGACGCGGCGGCATTGGACCTCCTGGCATGGGGCTCCCAGGGACTTGGGGTACTTGGCCTGGCATAGCAGCACCAGGACGAGGCATTCCGGGGGGAGCTGGCGGTGCTCCAAACGGACTGCGAGAAGCTGCGCCAGGAGAAATTTGCGAACGAGAAACCGGCGCCGGTGGTGGAGGCGGTAATGGTGGCTGCGGTCGAGGCGGTACAATTGGACCTGGCGGGCCGGGTGGCATCGTTGCTCCGCCGGGTGTCGGTGGTCTTGGGGGAAGTTGGTCTGGCATATGTCGATAAGGATAAGTGGATTAGCGTGTGTTCGTCAAGCTCGTCATGGCACGAACTTTAGTGGACAGCTCTCGCCACTCGAGCAACCCTTCCGTTGCACCTGTCTTTGTGAGTGTCCCAGCAGCATTGATAACCCCCGCTATTGCGGCATCGCATAAATTCTCGGTACGAACAAACCAGCCCGCAAACCCACTTCCAAAGGCATCTCCGCCGCCCAAACGATCAACGACCTTGGTTTTAACAGCGGGAATATGCCACAAAGTTGGCTGCCCCTTGTTGCTCGCCGAACTAATGTCAGCCCAAAGGTCCACGCCATGTGCACCCCGTGTAACGGCCAACGCTTGTGCACCCAAACGCAATATTTGACCAGCCGCATACTGATAATCGGCAGCCGTCGGATTTTTCTTCTCACACCACGTCATCAATTCTGTCTGGTTTAGTATTACAATAGGACGCGCCCTCAGTATCCCACCATAGCGACGAACACCCTTGGCAAGTTGTGTCGTGCCAGGATTCCAAATTAATACGTCTGCCTTTGCATTTTGTACTATCCCTGCTGGTCCATTAAGCAGATCGTCAGCCGCACCTGAGAGGTGCGATATAAATACTAGCGTATACTTTTTTTTCAAGGTTGCCGTCAAATCGTTTGCCTCAAGAATATTATTAGCACCGCGATCTTCCAGAATGGCATCCGTTTCTTCGGCGTGTAAAATAATTGAGAGTCCGGTTGTCTGATTTTTTTTTCGTGCCAAGACGGGCGTAACTTTTTTATTACGTAGACGCCGCATCGCACGATCCCCACTTGAGTCATCACCTACCGCCGCTACTAAGGTTGTGCTAACACCCAAGCCTGAAAGTCCAAACGCCACATTTAATCCCCCGCCGCCAAATGTTCGACTTGCAGCGCGCGCTAGATTTTTTTCCTTTGCGGGTAGGCAAATGCGTGCGCCCTCTGTCGCCCCGTGTACTCGAACACCAGGCACGAGTAAACGCACATCCTCCTGAATTCCGCCAATAACCAGCGCGCTATGCCCTTTAGCTGTTGATACGGGCATGAGCTATCTCGCCTATGAGGTCCCGTAATCGCGCTGCAAAAGCCCACTCGTTGTCGTACCAAAAGCCAATCTGTACCAGCCGCCCCTTTGCTTGCGTCATGCCACCATCAACAACCGCGGCTGCTTCGCTCTGCCGTATATCCTGAGAAACGATTTCCTCGCGCGTAAATTCAACCAGACCTTTCCATGGACCACGTGCCGCCTGCTGTAAAATTGTATTGACGCTTTGCGCTGTCACGGGTCGTTTTGTAACCACGGTTAACAAACCAAAATGCACTATGGATGTCGGCACCCGTAAACCCTGTCCCATAAAGTGCTGAGCTAGTTTCGGAAATAATTTTGGTACAGCGTGCTCGGCATCAAGGTGAATTGGAATAATATTACTCAATGCGGCTCGTCGCTTACGACCATCGCCGCGCGTACGATCAACGGTGCTTTGTGAATGCGTCACCGCCTGCACGCCAAACAAAGACCAGTCGTCTATCTTAAGATGCGTGCGCAAAATTTCGATCAACGGTGCAACGGCACTGGTGGTGCACGAGCCATGCGTTAACACTTGTGCCGCGGGATTTTTTAAGTTCCGAACCCCCGAAATTACAACTTCCGCCGCACCCTTACTTGGCCAGGCAGAGATCAAAACTTGTTTGGCACCCGCTTTGAGGTGCGCCTTGGCTTTTGATACATCAGTAAACTTTCCCGTCGAATCTACCACTAAATCTATCTGGTGCCGACGCCAGGGTAGATCTTTGGGTTCGTCCTGATTAAAGGTAATAATTTCTTGTCGATCTTTTCCGCTGCCAACAAAAAGTGACTTGCCAGAAACCGTAACTGGCCGGCTAAAATTTCCGTAGACGGAATCATGCACCAGTCCATCACGGATGTCGGCAGCGGTGCCATGGGTGTTAATTGCAACGAGACGAACCGGAGTGTGTGCATCAACGAGAATAAGGCGTGTTAGGGCGCGCCCGATTCGTCCAAAACCATTTATTGCGATATCAAACGTCGGCCCCTTTTTCATAGTGGGTATTGTAGCAAATCGCGCTCCGCTGCGTTCCACGGGCTAACCCTTCCCGCTGGCGCGACAGATTTTTATTTTATCCGCCACAACCTGCGCTACTCGCTGGCGCGCAAGGCTAAGTGCGTTCCGTGGATCTATCAAGTTTTTTTGCTGCGTAAAGCTTTGGCGCAAAGTCGTAGCGTAGGCGAAGCGTAAGTCCGTATCAAAATTTACGGCGGCGATGCCTGACGTAATAACCTTGGGATACACATTCCGTCGTAGCCCCGAGCCTCCGTGCAAAATCAATGGCACATCAACGTGTTCTTGAATACTCTCGATACGGTCAAAATCAAGTTGCACAGAGCCCGCGGCAATGCCGTGCCGGTTGCCAACAGAAATAGCCAGCGAAGAAACGCCCGTATGGTGCACAAACTCTGCTGCAGCAACTGGGTCGGTCAGCCAAGCAGCCACGGTTCGCCAATGGTCCTTGGGGCCAGAAATATGGCCGACCTCCCCCTGGACGCTTAGTTTATTTTTTTGTGCCCAACGCACTACCGCTCGCGTCACGACAATATTCCTTTGCAAGCCCTTGCTCATCGAATAGGCGATCATGACAGAAGAAAAATAGTGGTCTGCAACTTTTTTTATTTTTTCTAATGACTCGCCGTGATCGAAATGCAGCGCAATGGGAATTTTGGATTGGTCGGCAGCATCACGAACAAATTGTAAAAACGGAGTACCACCGGCGTGACTAATTGCCCGTGCAGAAATTTCTATCACGATGGGCGCGCGCATTTTTTCGGCACCCATGAGAATGCCCTGAGTCATTTCTATATTGAATGTGTTAAAAGTCGGCAGCGCCCAGCGACCGATTTTTATTGAAGACAGTAATTTACTATAGGGAACAATCATCGCAACTCCTTGGCTAATTTTTCCGGCACTAATGGGTTAATAAATAGGTGATGTGCAAATTCTAGACTCGCGGGCTGCATTAAGCGAGGTAAAATTTCGATTCTAAAATGGGTACGTTGGGTTTTATCGAGATACTCATGCCACACTTCGTTGAAGGCCACGTCGCCAAAGCGCTTACGCAGCTTCTTTACGCCCGTTGCAGCCAATTCTATGAGCGCGAGTTGCTCGCGCTGAGTGAGCTGCGTAAATGTGCGCACATGACGTTTGGGAACAATCGTTATCGTCCCCGCAAAATGACTCGCCGGGGGACAAAAGAGTTTTCCGCTGTTGTTACTGGCCACAAGCCACGGTCCAATTTTTTTAATAAGCGAACAGCTCGGGCAGGTTTTTTGTCCGCGAAGCCAGATCAGCTCTTGCTCGTGGCTGTTGGATGGAATCGGCAGGGACCAGAGTTGATGGTGCGGTTGGATCACGGTCGCACCGGCTGCAACACCGTGATTGCGAAAGAGTGCAATCATGCGCACGCTACGATTTTTTTCTATGCGAGTGTATTCTGCAACAATCGCTGCAGCAAATACTTGCCGCTCTGCAGTCGTTGCCTGCATTAGTTCGCGATCATGACTGAATCTGATGAGCAACTGTTCCCCTACTGCGATATGCTGGTCGTGTTTATGTGGCTTGAGTGACACTCGTTTTGGCCACGGGCTCACGGCGGGAAAAGCATTATCGTGTATTTCTAAAAAGTTTTTTGTACCTGGAATTGCAAGTCGCCGTAACACCAGCGGCACAAATTTCCTGGCGGCCACCCGTGGCTGCTTTTGCCGTGGGATCGGTCGGCGCGCACGCTCAGGGCTAATCACGACCCACTGGCCCGTTAATGTATCCTGCCTAAATTCGGCCATTGCGTTGTTGGTCAGCTGCGTGACGATCAAGATACGTTTGTAAAAAAAGTGCTGCGGCGGCCGGATCAACCCGCTTTGCTTTATCTAACGGCTTGCCTGAAGCGACCCGCTTGGCTGAATC
>CAZCZY010000065.1:0-10144 GCA_964503525.1 uncultured Candidatus Saccharibacteria bacterium | reverse complement strand
ATAGGATTTTTTGAGGTTATTGCAATAATTCTTGGCTGATACAGGCATGATACTACTTCTAGAATCTCGCGAGAGGCATGCACAAGTCGCGTTCGCTCAAGTGGCACGGGACCGCTATAATCTAGCCAATGGATAAAGCTTCCCAAACAGTGCGCGTTTTTGCTGGCGTTGCGATCCCAGTCGCTACTATTTTGGCGTTTATCCTGACGATCAACGCCATGCGCGAGACAGCCGGGCAACAAGCCGGGCAGCAAGATAGTTATGCCGCCAAACTCGCTGTTTTGGTTAATGCCGTGGTACCACCCCGCACGAACAACATCCCTCCCCAAAATAATCAGCCGGGCAACAATCAAGCATTCAATAATCAAGCCAACAATCAGCCCACCGGAAACGCCCCGGCAAATAACACGACCGGTGGCAATGTAACGACTAACAATGCGATAGGTAATAACCAGCCACCGTCCAATCAACCAGGGGCTCAACCCGGAAATCAACCTGGCAACCAACCTTTTTCTAACCAACCCGGCACCGCGCCAGGCACCACCCCTGGAGTACCGCCCTTTACGCCTGGCACGGGCCCAGGTTCTCGCCCCGGCACAGCCGGCCAAACGCCTCTCGCAACGTTGATCGGCGAAGGCTTTGTAGGTGCGCGACCCGGCACGCTGCAAGTATTGCTCTCCGCCCTCGGAGGCTTTTTCGCCGGCGTTGGTTCTACTATTTCTGGATTGGCGTTGGCTTGGCAGCGCATACTCGACCTCGATTTTATGCGAGGGGCCGGCCGCCTTGCGAATAACTTTATCTTGCCACTGGCGACTCTCCTGCAACTCGGCAACATTCTTGCATCGCTGGCGTCAGTGTTTCCGGCCTTGCTGCAGTTGATCTTGGATCCGCTCTCTTTCTTGCAGGGTGTGCGTAAACGGCCTTGGGGAAGCGTATACAACTCGCTCACAAAATTACCGGTGCCACTGGCGATTGTTCGTTTATATAGAGGGGACGGGCGACTGGTAGCCACCAAAGTCACGGATATTACCGGCCGCTACATTATCCTCAACATCGAGAGCGGCCCACACAAACTTGTCGTCCAAAAAGCCAATTACACTTACCCATCCAAACTTTTGGCCGGTACCAAACGGGACGAACCATTCACCAACCTGTATTACGGCGGCGGTGTGGAGATCAAAGAAAAGTCATTTATTGCGCCTGACATTCCGATTGACCCAGCGCAAGACACAATCTCGATCAAGAAGGCTACGCGCCGACACAACATAAACTCAAGTCGTAAGTTTATAGCGTATGGGGGCTTGGGTTTATCAGTCGTCTGTCTAGCGCTTTCCCGAACCTGGCTAAGCGTGGGTCTACTCGGGTTTAACATCGTGCTATTTGCCTTGTTTCGTAAAGCCATACAAAAGCCTGCAGCCAAGCCGTGGGGTTATGTTTACGATAGTCTCACTACGGCAAAACTCCCGCGAGCTGCGGTTAGAATATTTGATACTGTCTACAATCGTTTGCTAGAAACGCAAATCAGCGACCGCCTTGGACGTTTTGGATTTCTTGTCGGTAAAAACGATTATCGGATTGATGCAGCAAAAACCGGATATCATTTTCCGGGTGCGCGACGACGTGGGATCAGCGATTACGTCGGTGGGGTGATCCGACAGCAACAGGCTTCGGCCGTAATCACCACAAATATTCCGCTCGAACCAGGGGCTAAAGTTTTAGCCGCGGCCGCTGCCCCGTCTGCAATGCAGTCTTCAGCGCCACCTAAAAGTTAGCGGTAACTAAAAGTTGGCAGTGGCGACAAAGATCATGTCTGTCGAGTAATTACCGGGATCGGTAGTAGTCGCAATATTGCTCAAATAAAAAACTGAATACTGTGTGAGCACGCTCGGCGTGGTTGACTTGGCCACGGCTAACGTCTGCGTGGGATCAAAGGCGTAGTTGGCTGTATTAAAAGGAGCCTGCGGTAAACCGCTTCCACCCGATGCCGTTAAACGAATTCCGTATTGTTCAGTCCCCGGTGTCGACGCTGCGGCAGCCGCACCGATGGCGGTAATGGAGTCAGTGAGGGATGTAAGCGTGGTACCAGAGACAGTAACCGTATATCCATTGGCAGAGCTCGTTATGGCATCCATAGTATGGGCTACAACCTCTACGTCACTTCCCCCCGCGCTCGGCGAGGCAAAGCGCGGGCCGTTAGTCCTTAGGTTACCAAACCCGATTGTGGCGTCAGAAATAGAAAACGTCAGCGCCTCTTGTACTATCGCGGTGACATTGACAGCGTCATCAGCGACGATCAAAACCGCAGCCTGACCGGCGTCACCAAAGGTGCCGTTAAAAGTAACCTGGTACTGCCCAACAGCGCCTGGGTTGGCTATTTGTGCGATGCCCGTGCCACCAGTGATTGCATGCGTCCCGATCCTAATACGAACACAACGATTAGCAGGGATTTCTCCCACTGCAGCGTCGGTTGGCGCTGTCAACGTTATGGCCTGGGCGCTAGTTCCAACACCCCATTGTGGACTTAACCCTGGGGCTGCTTGAACGTCTTTTAGCACGGTAAATGCAGAGGTCGTACAGTCACCAGTCGTACCAACTTCTAAATCAAAGTTGAGCGGATTGTTAGCGGGTAGTACAAAACCGGTTGCAAAACCAATTGTGATCGTATCGCTGAATGCATCAACACCTGATGGAGTCACAAATAATATTGTGTGGTTTGCAGGGAGACTAGCCTTTGCCGTCGAGACAAAATCTTGGATCGTCGTCAGTGGAGCCGAGCGGCCCATATGTGGCAGGCATAACATCAAAACCGTCAATACCAGAGTAGTGACGGACTTGACGGATGAACTTATAGTTTTTTGGCTTGCCATATCCTTAGTGTGAAGAAGCCCGGACATTTTGTGTACCGGGCTTCTCAACAAGTGTCGTACTTATTTCTTCCGACGAAGCATCTTTACAATCAGCACGATCAAGACGATTACGATGATCAGTACTAATAGTAACTGCCAAGGAAACATCCAGAAACTGGTTTTTGCGGTCAAGGCTTGATTGGTCGAACCATACGTTACCGTGACATCTGCTGTGTAACGACCAATTGATGGTCCTGCGAGCTGTCGCTGTAATGCATCAAAGAATCCGCTCGATGGTTCTGCGCCGTTTGTAGCAACAGGTACATCAAAGCGTCTGATTTGCGTGGGCAAAACATTGCCACCTTCTGCGTTGACGCTAGCCGATCCAACTTGACTGCCAAACATGTTCTTGATCGTAACTGTCCCTTTTGGACTTACGCGATCATTACCCATGTTTTGGAATCGCATAAACATATCAACCGGGAATGTGCTGTTGACGGCGTTTTTGGACGCAAACTCAGCAATCGTACCTCGATCAACAATCTGGCCTTCAACGGTTAGGAAGACCAACGTGCCAACCTTGGCTTCAATTGCAACTTGGCCACCTTCGCTGCCGCTGGCGGTCCAAAAGAGGCCCGCAAAGTGACCACCTGGTGCCGCATTTTGCGGGATCTTGATTGTAAAAGATACTTCTTTTTGCTCGCGTGGCTGCAAAGTGACAGTTGCGTCCGATGTAATCCAGCCCCCGATGTCACTCTTGTCAGCAATGAATGATGGGTTACCGGTTTCATCTCCAGCTGTAAATTCTTCAGCAGAGAATGTGTAGGTACGCGGCTGAGCCCCCTCGTTTTCTAAAACAATTAATGTCCCTTGCACTGTTTCTCCAGGCTTTGCAACAATTTCCATCGATACCGGGGAGATTGTCAGGGCTTTTGCATTGTTAGGAACTGTACCTACTGCGAGTAGTATCCCAAGAAAACCAAGGGCTACTCCGCGCAGTATCTTTGATGTTGAAACTCCTTTTATCATAAGTGTGCGTTATTTAGATTAAAGAACTAGAAAGTACCTGTCGTTACCCAAGTGGCAACCATGCTGTAGGCTCCTGGCTCTGTTAGTGTCGTAATGTTTGCCCCATAGGTTGCATTAAAGATCGTGTCAGCACACGGGCCGTTGACAGGATTCACTGCGTTGATAACAACCTGTTGCACTGTATCTGCCCCCCAACCCGCTGTGCCAGCTGCACCATCAAAGGGCGCTACGGCTACGCAGGGTTCAGTAACTGGTGGCGTTGGCGCATTGACACGAACACCAAATTGCTCACTGCCAATAGCAAGAGTTGTTGGCGTACCTGATAGCGGAATTGACGTAATGGTGTTTGCTCCACTTGTCAACGGTCCACCAACGACGGTCGTCACAAGACCACTAGTTGCGTTTGTTCCGACAGTTATTACATTCGCTATCGTAGTGTTAGATGTGGAGCCTCCAGACCCACCAGGGGATGTTGCATACTTCGTCGTGCCAGCTAGCAAAGTTCCAAAGTCAAGAGCCGGATTAGTAATCGTGAAAGTGATCGACTGGTTTACATTTGCAGATATTTGAACTTCAGAGCTTGTAATGATTGGGATTGATGTAACTCCTGAATCTCCAAATGTGCTTGTAGTGTCCACTTCAACAGTTGCGGTTTGCACTGTTCCTGGGTTCGTAATTTGTAACACACCGGGGGTTGGAAAAGTAGCTACAGTACCGATATCAATCGTGACACAGTTTCCGGCAGGAATTTCAGTAGCACCAGCATCCGTCGGCGCAGTAAATGTCACGAGCAGACCGGACTGTGCAACACCCCAAACTCCTGGGGCTGCTGTTGTTGCTAATGTTTCGTCAACTGGAGTGGCTGCACATGTTGCAGCGTGCCCAAAATCAAAGTTTAAGAGCGCAAATGTTCCCATCGTAAAGTCTGCATCAAACTCGATAACTATAGTATCCGATGGCGCATTAACACCTGTTGGCGTTATAAATCTAATCGTGTGGTTAGATAGGGCTCCTATCGTCTCTGTAGATAGAGTATCTGAAAAACTAGTCACCGCCGCAGCCTGCGCACTAGGCACCGCCTGGATGGTCAGTGCTGCCAATACAGAAATAGCTACTACTGCTCGTAGCGCTACTTTAAGAAGATGTTTACTCATGGGAAGTTTGAGGTTAATTGTTTATTTATTTTAGAACTGCGGCGTACCAGTAAAGGTTAGGGTACTCGCATACAGACCATTCTCCGTTAAGGTGGAAATATTTGCAAGGTATCTCCAACTAAAGGTTGTGGATACTGAGTCACCAGCACCGGAAGCAATCTGGCTCGGAGTAGATACAGTGGCAGCATAGGCGAAGCCGGCAGCAGCGTACGGAGCCGTTACCGTTCCAGTCCCAAACGGTACAACGACACCTCGCATCCCAAACTGCTCAGTTCCTACGGACGGGGCAGTATTAGTGGCTCCTATGGCATTTATCGTAAAAGAACTTCTGGTCAAAGTTGCACCCTTAACAGTGATTATATAACCACTTGCGGCATTTGTCAAGGCTGTGAGGGTGTGCGCGGTGACTTCTGAGCCACTTCCGGTAGTTGTATTTGCGTACCGAGACGCTCCAGAATTTAGTGTTCCAAAGTGCAGCGCGCTCGCCGACGTTGAAAAAGAAAAAGATTGATTCTGCACCGTAAACGTCCCCGTCGATCCAGCCGAACACGAGTTAGAAATCTGTTTTATGTCACACAAAAAAATGTAATACGAGTTTGGGCTAGTAGCAACATTGGCAAAAAGTGCTCCATACACAATGTTTTGTGGATTTGTAGTCGCATATATACCGGTACCCCCCCACTGCCCACCGCTACAGCCTCCAACTGCATTGCTCATCAAAGCATTGGTCTTGCAGACAAACATCATCACCTGCTCCGAGACGTTATCATCCGTCCAGGTTCCACTAGAAAAAGTAATGTTGTACCCCTCAACCACGGGATCAGGCGAGTCTGTAAAAGACCCCATCACCGGTGAGGAATTGCGCGTCACTTGAGGGGACGCGCCCATCAGCGTCAGCGTCCCGTCAGACATATCACGGTTATATGAAGAAAAAGTCGAGGTGCCCGCCGTGCCAGGAATGTTTGCGCCGTTGGCCCCGCCGCCTGATCCATACAAAATTGAGACTGTTCCGGAAGAAGCTAACTCCAAAAACGCAACGCCGATTTCAACGCCCCCGATTGACAAGTGGAATGACGGAACACCTGGACCCAGCAAGAAATAATCGAAATTGATGTTCGCAGCAAAAACGAGGTCCGTGTTATAGACAATCCCATAACTATTTACAGTCGAGCGCACGCCAGTCAAGGGTGAAAGTACAATCCATGTCCAAGTACTTGCGGAGAGCGCCGGAATCGATAACGTCGCGATCGGGCTACTCAAATCCGTAGCATCGTCATACGCAAACTGTAAATCCCCTGCTGATGTGGCCAAGGTTGATCGAAGCCAAAAACCTGCTTTTGTATACGTCGACCAATCCTCGGACGCGCCCAAAGTCTTATACCAACGGTCTCCTGCAACTGCGGCCACGTCGACTGTTGCGAGTAAAGAATTGGTCCCTTCTTTTTTGGTTACAGAATCCGCAAATAAAATAATGTTTGTCGCAGTTGAGGGTGCCGTCCAGCCGGTCGTGGTGTTCATGCCATTGATCTGCTTGCCAAATGCATCAAGATCCAGGGTAAAAGCCCCGAGATCATTGACTTGGTTAATGCCATACGACTGGACAGTATTGTTGGCAGAATTTGGGGCGTTAAGGGTAATAAATGTCCACACATTCATAGTAAGTGCTGGCAATAGCACCGTGTCGTCCGGCGACGTAAGGTCGGCACCGCTCGCGTCGATGAACTCAAGGTCGGCACCAGTCGTATCAACGGAGGATCGGGCCCAAAAGCTAACCGTATTATTTGGGCCAATTGTAAAAGCACCGAGTGGAGCTGTCGAACGACGGCATCTTTCGTTCGTGCCTGCGAGGGCCGCATACGTACAGCGAATAAAAAAACTGCCTTCTTGTTGTCCGATGCCCAATGCAGTAACCCCTACGTTTACGGTGCCGCCATCCCAATTGGTTGTTACCTCAGCGGCGTCAAAAAGTACAGAGGGCGAGTCCGTCTTATAATTTATCGCCCCAATATCAGTTGTGTATTCGTAACCATACGAGAGAACCGAAGGACGAGTTGCCACTCCCAGATCAATAGATTTGTAGGACCAGACACCACTTGTAAGTAGCGGCAGACTTACTGAGTCAAGCGGCGAAGCGAGTCCCGCCGTATCATCAACCTGCCAGGTAAAATCACCTAAACCCACTGCAGTCGATGGTTTAAACCATTGGGCCACACGCAGGTTGGCACCGGCATTTGCAGCACCCCAATCTTGTGCACCACCCTCGTCAAAAAACCATTTCTCACCGGCTGTCGCGTAAGAATTGATCGTGTTGAGCAGCGAGCCGCTAAAAGTCTGGTAATCCGCCGTATCAATGCTGAGTACCATGTGATCGTTGTTATCAGTCCAGCCAGCGGTAGACTCAAGAGTATCCTTTACGGTGCCAATTGTCCCAGAAGTTGTTGCAGTGGTATACCCCGCCGTGCTTGGTACTCCGTTTGGAGCTGACCAGCCTTGTAACGTCGGCACTAGAACGCGCATGCTACCTGAATCTTTTACGGAGTCGGATGTAAACGCAAAGCTAAGTTGTTGCCCGGTACCGCCAGTAGGTACAATTGTAGGTGAAACCGTAATTGTTCCACCGCCATCTGCAGCTTGCGGCATGATCAAGACACGCCAGGCGACATAGCCGATCAACAGCAACAGCAATACCGTACTTATCGCTGCAATCCATTTGAGAAGTGTGTTTCGCTTAAGCATGCCGGTTATTTAGCGCCGAACCGCGTTACTTTTTTGCATACTTTCTTGTAATTGTGTGAGAAGTTCATCTACTTGAGTCGCTCGCTGGGTTATTGGTTGAGATTTGGCGATCTCTTGCCCCTTTGATTTCTTTTTTATGAGCGATAAAACGCGCGCGCGATAGGTGTCACGGTACTTGGACGGCGCAAATGGCCTCGAAAGGCTCGCAATGACCCTTTTTGCCGTCGCAACTTCGCGCGCGCCAACTTTTATCGCTCCAATTTTTGTGCGGCCGGCCGTAAGCACTGCTATAACATTTTTTTCTGCCACAAGTTCGTCGGCAAAAATCATCGTCTCCATCATGATGAGGTTGCGATACGGTCGCAGGGCGACGAGATATTGTTTTTGCCGGATTACCGTACGGCCAATGGCAACTTTTTTTGTGTCGGTCATGGCACGCTGTAACACCGCGTAGGCCTGACGCGCGTCACCCTCCGGCACAATATAGTAGGTATTCAAAAAATAAACTGGATCAATTTCCTCGAGCTTAACAAAATCCTCAATCGCAATGCTGCGCGCGGCGGGCGGTTCGAGGCGTTCAAGTTCGTCACGAGTTAAAACCACGCTGCGACGGGCAGAAAGCTGATACCCCTTGGCAATGTGATCATAGGCCACCTCGCGGTTATCGGCCGTGCAAAATCGCTTTTCAAAAATGCGCTTGCCGTCTTTGTCATGCACCTCGTGAAAAACAACTTCGCGGTGCTTAACCGCAGAAAAAAGTTTGATGGGAATGTATACCAAGCCAAATTGTATTGCTCCGCTCCAAAACGATCTGGGCATGCGGTTTATTGTAAACTACTCGGCCAAATCGAGCACCATTAGACCTTCTATATGAGGCGTTCGGGGAAAAAAGTTGTAGAGGCGCGCAAAGACAGGCGTGTACGCCGTGGCTAATGCACCGATATCTCGCGCCTGTGTGCTCAGATTGCAGGATAAATACACCACTCTTTTTGGCCGAACTGCCAAAATGCGCTGTACCACGCCGTTGTGTAATCCAATCCGTGGCGGGTCAACAATCAAAGTGTGCTCCGGATGGATCAAGCTCGTCATTGATTCTGCCGATGCGGCGAGTGCGCTAACTTTGGCTCCCGTAGCAGCAGTAGTGTTTGTATGCGCCACATTTGTTGCGAGATTCTTTTTTGCAAAATCAATTCCCTGCTCGTCGCTGTCAACGAGCGTCACATGTTTTGCTTTTGTGGCCACTGCAATTCCAATCGAACCAACACCACTGTAAAAATCTAAGACGTCGGCATCGTTGGGCACTTGCTCAATAATATCGGCCAGTGCTTTTTCAAATACAGGAACGTTTACCTGAAAAAAACTGAGGAGTCCGTACTCAAGTGTTAGTGCCCCGCCATTCCCTGCAAGGCCAACAGTCTGCCTAAGACTGCTTGCTCCATGCGACGATAATAATTTGTCTGCAGATGCAGCTGGATGTTCTGGTCGCGAATAGAAAATATGCAAACCATGCAAGATTTTCTGTCCTGCCACGTCCTGCAGCTGATTGGCAACGTCCTGTGCATCCAATTTAAGATCTCGTGTGCAAAAAAGTCCGACAATCACTTTGACATCGCCTGTCTCGCCAGTGCGGCTGAGAGCGCCAGCGTCACCCGATCGCAAAATTAAACTTTTGAGATCCTGCGCAACAATTTTTTTGTCACGAAGCCAGCCCACTATGGCAGTCGCAGCCTTGGTAATTTCTGGCGTTGCAAGTAGGCACTCGTCGATTGGTGTTCGTGTATGGAGACCGCGATCATAAAACGCGAGCGAAACCCCCGCCTCCGTATCCACAAAACTGTATTCCATTTTATTGCGGTAGCGGTACTCGCTGCCGTGCGTCGCGATTCCCAGCGCCTGCATCAGCGGAGACTTTTCGGGAATGTGTCCAATTTTTTGGTAGGTCTCTCGGGCTATCGCGAGCTTCCACTGAAGTTCTGCAGACGGCGACAAAATTTGCCAGGGACTACATGATAAAAAATGATCCTCGCGCGGAGGCATGCGGTCACTCGACGGTGCTGCAAACGTAGTGGCCACGCCCTCGAGTACCCCTTTTCTTTTTTTGGTAACCCGCACGCTGACGTTTTCGCCAGGTAGCGCGTTCCAGGCAAAGACGGCGCCGTGTTCTGTTCGTGCCAACCCTTGGCCCCCAAAAATAAGCTTCTCGATTTTTACATCATCAATGGTCCGATTCTTGGGACTTTCTGTCTTTTTGGGGCTGTCTTGCTGTGTCATTGGGGCAGGATATACTAGCGATGTTAGTCCTTAAAAACTACCCTAATGAACGTAGAAATCAATTATTTGGCAATCCTAGTAGCGGCGAGCGCCGCCATGGTGATCGGG
>CAZCZY010000064.1:0-8870 GCA_964503525.1 uncultured Candidatus Saccharibacteria bacterium | reverse complement strand
GACTTAGTTAAGCCACACAAATGGGTCCCTCGCAAGAACACAAAAAGTTTTCAACACGGGGCAAATGATGCCCCCGCGTTGTTTTCCACAGTCTGCTGCGTGGGCTACAGCCCCTACTTCTTTGGGCTACTCTTTGTCGTGCCAGGAGTGCGTCGGTAGATTGCAACCTCTTTGGCGAGTTTGCTGAGCTCGATCGCAATCAAAGGCACGCTCGGTAGCGTATCCAAGAGAACCTTGCCATAGCTTTTTTGAAACTTTGTATCGAGTACGACGAGTACGCCGCGGTCCTTCTTGGTAGCCAAGAGTCGATCAAATTGTTCACGCACTTTGAGGGCAACGCGAGGAAGCTCGAGCTCCATAAAGCTGGAACCTACTCGCGCACCACGGGCGGTTCGCAGTGGATCACCCGGTGCAGCAAATGGAAGCTTACAAATAACGATGGCATTAAAGCCATGGGTAAATTTGAGCCTGTCGGTAAATGTGAAGCTGCCCATCAGTACACATTTTTCGTTTCGGACCAGGGCATTCAGGGTCTTGCCACGTCCACCACTTAGCCCTTGTGCCAAAAGCTTGGTACCGCTACCCGCAAGTTGTGCTTCGAGTAAGTGGTGTACCGTCAGCACCTGACTCTTGTTAGAAAAGAGCACCAGTATTCTCCCACCAAGTGTTGATACCAGTGTGCTCGCAACCTGAGACACCGCCTCACTCCATCCGGGACCCATTGGGTCAGGGGTGTCGGTAATTGTAATGACCGCGGCTCGCTCGGAAGATGGAAGAGCAGCAACAGTGTGTTCGCGCGCGGTGTCTGGTATTCCCAATCTCCTTTTGACATACAAAAATGCACCAGCGACTCGAAGCCGTGGACCAACCAATACCACCGCGCGCTGCTGCTCATTTTTTGCCCCTGTTTGAAAAAGTTTTTTGCTCAGTACGTTGCTGATTTCTATCGGCTGGATTCTAAAGACAAACTCCAAGCGGTCATTAAGTCCAACTTGGATGACATCATGTTGCGGATCAGAAACTAAGACCTTCTCAATCTGAGATTTTATTTGCCGAACACCCTCAGCCAGTGCCGCTTGAGTTTGCGCAAGTGTACTAAGGCGTGATGCCAGTGACTGCAGACTACCCTTGAGTTTTTCCCACCCTGGGTCTTTGGCGAGGGTTGTATTAATGACTACGGTACGCCCACCATCCCAGGCAATCTCACGTGCGAGTCGTTCTACAAAGAGACCAATAACACCAGAAACAAGGGCGAGTTGATTACGCCAGTCTTCGATGAGCTTGGTATCACCTGCGAGTTGTTCGGTCCGATCGACTAATCGCTCAAAGGTATTCTGGTGCAATACGGTACCAAAAACGTTTGTGGCATTTTCCTCTAGCTGTTCTGCATCATCAATAATAAGTGCCGTAACTGAGAACAGATCTGGATTCTCTAGGGTCCACAGCATGGTGGCGTGCGTCATTACAATGAGCTTGGCGCGCTGCGCATTCTCCAATGCCGCACAGTACGAACACTGCTGCGGGTCACGATCTTTGCCGCAGTCATGCAGCCGCGCCGATATTTCTGGCATGAGTAATTTTTCTTCCCAGACCAGGGCAAGCTCGGTGAGTCTGCCGGTCGTTGTCCCAGGGAGCCAGGCCAACACCTTCATCGCAAATTGCATATCTGTCTCTGAGAGGCTGGGGTGGCTAAGGAATTTTTCTAGCGCCGTTAGCGAAATATACCCTCCCGGCTGATCAAGCACGGCGATCTCGGGGCTGCCCAAAGCGATGGCAATATTAGACGCGCTCTGCGCCACTACAGAAAGCTCATGATTAGTAGCTACCGCATAAGCAGAATTTGTGTCCAGGGAGAGCGCTGCGACAATTGCAGCTTCACGTCGACCTATCCCTGAGCCTATCTCAACAACGGCTGGGACGAGCGACTTACAACCTTCCCGAATGATTCGTGCTGCCTCAACCTGTTCGGCCCGCAGCTCAAAACCCTTCGTCATAGGGACAACATGCTCCGCAAACACATTTTGTAAATCCTCTAGGGGTACCGATATGCCTTTCTGAGATTTCTTCGTGGCCTTGGTCGCTAACTCCCATGCGCCAATCATTTTTTCATTGGAATTCAGTGGCAATGCCAGTTGCGCTGTCCCAATACCTTTCTTTGCACTACGTCGCTTGGGTTTTGCTGCAGCGCTCGCCTTTTCACCAAAAACTTCTAAGAATACCGGCCCCATTGAATAGGCATGTTGTCGCGCAAGCGCTACCATTTGCCTTGCAACTGCCGGTGTCACGTCACCCAGTCGCTCTGTTAGATACATAAAAAGCTCAGCACCAACTCGTGCGTCGTCCAGGGCGCGGTGAGCATTTGGATGTTTTAAACCTATCTCATGCGCTAGCGACTCGAGCGAGTGAGAGCCAGCGTGCGGAACTAATATCGTGGCCAGCTTCCACGTATCATACGTAGCATTTTTCAACGCGAGCCCTTGCGCCTTCAAAAAAGAAATATCAAAAGCAATATTGTGCCCAACGATTGGTGCCGTACCAACAAACTCTGCTAATTGGTCCCGAACCGCATCAAATTTTGGTTTGCCCAATACGTCCTGTTCGCGAATGCCCGTAATCGAGGTGATGATCGGGGGAATGGGCTGGCCTGGATCGATCAAGCTCTGAAACTTGGCAACTTCGCGACCGTTTATAAATTTGACCGCCCCGACTTCTAAGATGCGGCCAGAATCCGTCGACAAATCTGTCGCCTCAAGATCCAGGCCAATAAACTCAGAAGAATAGCGTGCCATTTAGCGACTCCCAATCCACCAGCCCACCACGATACTCAAAAACAAGGCGACGCCGGCAAGCGCTGCCAGGGCAATAAAAATTCGCTGATTGCGTGAGCGAGAACGCAGCGATTTTCTCGCGGTGCGTTCTCGCTCTGAGAGTGGTCGGATGTCACGAACCTCGCGAGCCACTACTATTGAAGTTAGTACCTACCCCCACCACCACTAGACCTACCTCCGCCGCGACCACCATGGCCGCCACGGAATCCACCGTCACGCGGTGGGCGATCAGAAGGTGGGCGACTCTTACCAATTGCCGCCAAGTGCGACAGGTTAATGCGACCCATGTGATCAATTTCTTTGACAACGACTGGGATGACATCGCCGATTTTGACGACGTCGCTCGGGTGATCGACACGTTGTTCGGCCAGTTCAGAAACATGAATCATGCCTTCTTTTCCGGGCGTAATCTCCGCAAAGGCACCAAAATCCATAAAGCGCGTAATCTTGGCCTGGTATTTTTCACCAGGTTTTGGATCGTGAATAAGCATCTTGATCCACTCCACCGCTTTTTTCATTGCTTCGCCCTCAACTGCAGCAACCGTCACCGTGCCATCATCATCAATGTCAATTTCGACACCCGTTTCGTCGATAATCTTATTGATGGTCTCGCCACCCTTACCAATCACGACGCGAATTTTATCTTGTTCGATCTTAAAGCTCTCAAGTCGTGGTGCATACGATGACATTTCTTTGCGTGGCTCGGCAATCACCGCCACCATGGCATCAAGAATTTCCATTCGTCCTTTAAACGCCTGCGCAAGCACTTTTTCTACCATCTCGAGCGATAGCCCCTGAATTTTTGTGTCCATTTGAATCGCGGTAATGCCGTCGCGAGTACCCGCAATCTTAAAGTCCATATCTCCGGCAAAATCTTCAGCATCTTGCAAATCGGTTAGCACTTCATAATGCCCGTAGCGATTTTCTGGGTCAGTCATCATGCCCATGGCTACACCCGCAACTGGTTTGGCAATTGGTACACCCGCATCCATTAGTGCCAGGCTCGAACCACAGGTTGCCGCCATTGACGTCGAGCCCGAGGACGACAAGATTTCTGTCACCAGTCTAATGGTATAGGCAAATTTATCTTGCGCCGGCAGTACCGGCTGCAGCGCGCGTTCAGCCAAGGCGCCATGACCAATTTCTCGACGACCCGGGGAGCGCACCGGCTTGGCTTCACCGGTTGAAAAACCGGGAAAATTGTAATGGTGCATGTAGCGCTTTTTTTCTTCCTCTTCCATACCATCTAAAATTTGCTCTTTGCCGGGCGAGCCCAAGGTGCAGAGTGTTACGGCCTGCGTCTCACCTCGTTCAAAGAAAGCCGATCCGTGTGTGCGCGGGAACAAGCCTACTTCGACAGCGAGTTTGCGAATTTCTTCAATGCCGCGACCGCCGATCCGTTCACGGTGCGTAAGAATGTAACTTCGCAGAGCGCCTTCCCACAACTTTTCGAAATATCCCTTTGCAACCGATATTTTTTGCTCGACTTCTTTGGCCACTGCTTCTTTTCCTAAAAAGTCATTGGCAACGGTAAATGTACCGAGCTCATGATCTTGCGCTTTCTCGAGGGCCTCGGTACGTATCGTCTCAATGACCTCATCTTTCATTTTCTTGAGGTCAGCGTTGCGATCGGCTTTACCCATTTTTTGAATAATAGCGTGCATGCGCTCACCAAGAAGGTCCGACACGCGTTGTTTAATCTCTGGATCAGATGCTGCCATAGCCATCTCGAGCTTGACGGGCTTAACGGCCGCGGCAATTTCGTTTTGGAAGGCGTTAAGTTTTTGACAGTGCTCAACCGCAAAACGTGTCGCTGCCAAAACGCGATCTTCAGGAACTTCCTTGGCACCGGCCTCGGCCATCATTATTTTATCTTCGCGGGCAGAAATGACGAGGTCGAGCGCGGACTTATCAATTTGTTCGTGCGTGGGATTGAGAACAAACTCTGCGTCAGGCTTACCATCTGTGGTCATTTGTCCGACACGAACACCAGAAACCGGACCGGCAAATGGAATATCGCTGATCATCAGTGCAATCGAAGCACCAAGCATCGCTGGGATTTCAGCCGCGTTGACGCTGTCATATGACAATACCGTCACGGTCACCTGAATATCCGTCCGAATATCCTTATCAAAAAGCGGGCGCAGCCCACGATCGATCAGCCGCGATGTCAAGATCGCTTCGTCGGTTGGACGGCCTTCACGCTTAATAAAACGGCTGCCCTTGATCTTGCCCGAGGCGTACAAGCGCTCTTCGTAATCCACCATCAATGGCAAAAAATCTATGCCAGGACGGGGTTGTTTATTCATGACGGCGGTTGCTAAGACGATCGTGTCACCGAGTCGAACGGTACACGCGCCGTTTGCTTGCGGGGCAAGCTTGCCTATCTCGACAGTAATAGTTTTACCGGCGAGATCTAACGTAAATGTTTGTGGTTGCATTTGTGCAAACCTTTCTGTAAACCGCGTGCAGGTGTGTCGGTTCGTTATTCATTCTCGGGTTCGTTCTTGCGGCCAGTGCGTAAAACACTTTGGCTCGAACGACTAACGCGAATCAATAACGAACAATAAATCTGCTACTACGGTAATTAGTTGTTAAGAATCCTCCTCGCCTGCTCACCTAATGAGAAAGCGACGAGTATCCTTACTTAAGTCCAAGAACGCATCGGCCCGCTCGACCAACTTAGCCGAAACTCCCTCTCTAAACGCCATAACTTCTACCAAGTGGCCACTGTTTTGCAAGTATTCGACCACAGGCACATAGTCGCCATCACCCGAGACCAATACGGCCACGTCGATCAAGGGTGCAAGTCGGACCATGTCCATGGCGAGTCCCACATCCCAGTCGGCTTTCTTTTTTCCACCCGAAAAAACTTGCAATTCTTTGAGTTTAACTTCAAAACCCGCTTTGGTAAGCGCCTCAAAAAACTTTTCTTCGTCGGCGCCACCACTTTGCACCGCATAGGCCAAGGCGCGGATCAGTTTTCGGTCGCCCACAGCTGATTCTCGAACGCTTTTAAAGTTTAGTGACGCATTGTACCGGCGCACTGCCCAATACATATTAGATACATCGATAAAAATTCCGACGCGTTGATCGGGGTAGCGGGGTACCAAATGTTTTTCCGCAAGGACTTTGGAGCCCCTCTCCGCATACGGTCGAGTACTGGCTGGGGGTGGACTAACGCGAGGAGGCGCACTGACACGAGGCTGCGCGCTGGCTCGAGTCGGGATCGATGGTGCATCAACTACAGGGGTACGCGGTAAAGTACTCTCGCCAACTCGACGGGAACTTGAGCCTCGCCTTACTCTGCTTCGTCTAACCACTTTATTCTCCTTCTTTGCGCTTTAAGCCCAATGACTTAAGCACTTTTTTAAAGCGCCGCTCGTCCTCTTTTTCGAGGTAATTCAATAGCTTGCGGCGTTTGTTAACCATTTGTAATAACCCGCGACGGCTCGAGACGTCCTTGCGATGATCGCCGAGGTGTCGGGTTAAGTCTTTGATTTTTTCGCTTAAGATCGCCACTTGGACTTCGGGAGAACCGGTGTCTTTTTCGTGGGTCTTATACTTCTTGATTAACGTCTGTTTCTTGGTCTTTGCGAGCATTTTTCTATGCGAACTTTCTACGGCTTATTTCTACGGCTTAAATGAGGGCCTAGCACTGTAACGGCAGGCCTTTTTGAGTCGCCCTAGACTATCACGCCTGCCCTCTTCTAGCAAGCACCAGCGGTTTAAGTCCCAAGTGGCTCTCCACTCGGGTAACGCGCTTTTTTGTATGCGAATAATCGTCAATCTGGCCATTGAATTGTCGCTCAATGCGGCCAAGACGATTATCTAGACTGCTAACGTCTTTCTTAAGCTCAGAGACATCATCCTTTACCTCAGAGATATCTTTCTTGAGCTCTGTCCGAGCCTCGACAATTTTTTCAGAAAGGACATCTTGCGTTTTTTGGACTGACGCATTGACTATTCTGGCAAATTCGTCGACCGTTGTTCGGCTAATACCTTTTGTGTTCTGCATGACTTTTTTCACGTTAATGATTATTGCATAGCACCATGGCAAAACAAACCTTAAATAATCATTAAATTATGGCAAAAAAATCACAAAAACTGTGCAAAAGATCCGCAGCCTCTAGATTTATCTAGGTCGACCCAGAGGTTGTATCGGCTCGACCTGCATGAGAGTAGCTGGAAACGGAGTGAGTTGATTAAGCAACTTTGCAGCAGAGAAATTCTCGGCGAGCCAATCTTTTTCCCTACCGGGACGAACAATAGCTGGCATCCTGTTATGTACTTTGACTACCAGGTCGTTTGGTTCGACCGTGATGATGGCAAAGCGAGCATTATCGGGTGTGCCCTCCCAGAGCCCGGCAAATGCAAAGGGATTGGAGTCTTTTAGAGAGAATTTGTGTGGGATAGAGCGCGATCCTGTTTTTTTCCATTCGTAAAAGGCGTCCGCCGGGATCAAGCACCGCCGCTTAGCAAAAGAGTCGGAAAATAATCTTTTTGTTTCCAAACTTTCTCGCCGCGCGTTAATAATGAGCCCTTGTTTCCACGGTGCTTCCAGTCCCCACGTGCCAAGCGTCATCCGATTTGGGGATGTATTAAGTATGACTGGCAAACGCTGACTCGGTGCTGCGTTTGTGTTCGGCAAAAATTTAACGGGTGTGGCCACTGATAAACGAACTGCGACTTTTTCTGGCTCACACGCTAATGCATATCGTCCGCACATAGACGCCTAATACCATGTTCGCACCTCAAAATCAAGGCGTGATATCATTTCTGCATGCAACTAGACACCGAAGTCATCACATTAAAAAGACGCGACCTTGAGGAATTACTCTTGATCACAAAAGTCCATTACCCGATGGAGCCGTGGTTAACCAAAGAGTATTTGCGAGACCGCGAACAACATGCCCTTGTCAAAATGGGCATTCGATCCAGCAAACGCTTGCTTGGCGGAATCATAATCAGGCAAGGAAAAAGGCCCAACGTGTGGCTCAGTCTAATGGCGGTAGATCGCAACTTTGGCAGACATGGCCTGGGCGAAAAACTTTATACTACGGCAGAACGCGCGCTTGCGAGCGGCACAGTCGTGTGGCACTTACTCCCAGCGGGTAAGCAATTCAAGCCCAGCGAAAAATTCTTGCTAAAAATGGGTTTTGAGATTAACGGCGAACTCAAGAATTACTTTGGTCCCCGCAAAAACGCAGTAGCGTTTAGTAAAAAGGTTCGCTAGCTGAACTCCTATTCCTTAAGTAGGATTGCTTTGACTTGCCATTGCTCGGCCTTGGCGTGATCACCGCCCTGTTCATACGCGCGACTAATTACCCTATAAAAATAGCTGCTGTTTTCTTTTGGAGATAGACGCAAAGCTTTTTTATAAAAAGTGACGGCACGAACAACTTCATTAGATTCGCACAGATTACCCATGAGCAGCCAGCCAGACGGAGATTTAGGAAATCTTTTCGTAATAAATTTTGCGATGGAAAGCGCCGACTTTTCATCTTGCTCTTTCCGCTTGCTACCCTTTTTAAAATCAAGATTAAAAAGTGCGCGGTTCTCATAGTACTTCGCTAGCTCATCAAGCTGTGGAAGAGACAGTTTTGAATAATCAAGTTTTGTTGCCAGCATCGAATAAGAATATAGCTCCCGGAGCGTGAAAAGTTTGTGACCTCGTTGACGTAGAATGTAAATTACGTTTGACTAGGGCAATCATGCGTCCGTAGCTCAGGGGATAGAGCGTCGGCCTCCGGAGCCGAAGGTCGCAGGTTCAAATCCTGCCGGGCGCACCATAAACTGTCTTTATTAAGTTTGTATATCAATTGGCACGGTAAGATCCTGGGGCGTCACTGGCACCGTTAACAAAATCGTGACTGGTGTATTCGCCATATATTCACTGTTTTTGGTTTTTCTAAATGATTGGCTTGATACGACATGCACAAATCCATTCTTAATTGTTGATGGTCCATTGATGAAATCAAGATCTACAGCAAGCTTGGGTCTTTTTCCCGTCGCTATCACTGACGCTCCGCCGCTCTTTAG
>CAZCZY010000063.1:0-11342 GCA_964503525.1 uncultured Candidatus Saccharibacteria bacterium | reverse complement strand
ACCGTGAGTACCGTCTCGAGCGTAGATTTTTTTGTGGCCTTATGTTTTTCGACTGGAATTCCGCGTCCATTGTCCTCGACAGAAACCTTGTTTTTTGGCAACAGCGTAATGATGATATCCGTGGCATACCCAGCCATGGCCTCGTCAATCGAGTTGTCGACAACTTCCCACACCAAATGATGCAAGCCCTCGATGCCGGTCGAGCCGATATACATCCCGGGCCGCTTGCGCACCGGGTCAAGGCCAGTCAATACCTGAATGGACTCAGCGCCGTATTTCTTGGCCGCTTCGACGGTCTTTTTTTGCTTGTTGTTCGAGGAGGATTTTGCCATAAAAAGCTCGCAAATTAGCCATAATAATGGCGTTTTTCGCGCTAAATTAGGCCCTTAGAGTAACTCTTTTTGGCACAAACCGCAAGCAAATGTACCTGAACGTAAGCAGCAAAAATATACAGCTACGTGCGGACTAAAATATTCTTTTGTGCGAGCGCTTTTGTAATTGCCGCGAGGGCTGTATTGACAGCGATTTCGTCGAGCGTTTTTTGGTCAGACTGAAAAACCAAATGAAAAGCGTAGCTCTTTTTTCCTGCTGCAATCCCCTTGCCCGTAAAGCGATCAAAGAATTGCACATCGCGCAGCAAATCCCCGCCCGATTTTTTCAATTGCGCGATGACATCTTGTGCTGGCAGTTTTTCGTCTACGATCAACGACAAGTCTCGAACAACCGCCGGATATTTTGGTATGGGCTGAAATTGTCGTTCGCCGCGAGCAAGTCGCATTAATTTATCAAATTCTAAATCGATCAATGCAACGCGTCGATTAATTCCGAGCTCATCAAGTGCCAACGGATGAACTTCAGCTAAAAAGCCGATGTCCTCGCCACCAATCTCGAGCAAAGCGGTGCGGCCATCATGAAATGCGGGATTGGCGGTAAATGGTTTGCGCTTGAGTGTGCTTGTGTCCAATCCAAAATGAAACAAAATCGACTCGAGCACTTGTGCGAGGTGACGCCACTCGACTGGCTCTTGAACGTCGCCGGACTTGGTTGAGTCAGTGCGGCCACTCGCCGATACTTCCACGACCGAAAGCATCAACGGCTCATGCGCGTACTCTTTGCCACGAACAAATCTAAACGTCCGGCCCAGTTCAAAGAAACGCATTGCTCCGCGTCCATACGAAATATTTTTTGTAACGATTGCAAGCGCATTAGGAATCAAACTAGACCGCAAATAGGCTTGCTCCGGCGACATCGGATTTTCTAATGCGATATTCTCTCGCGGGTCAAATTTGAGAGCCTGTAAAACTTTTGCGTCAGCAAAACTATACGTTTCTACTTCCGTAAAACCTGCGCCGCGTAATATATTTTTTATTTTGCGCGACCAATGGCGATCGCTATCAAACGGTTGTGGTATTAATTTTGCCAAAGGCAGCGAGCGCGGAACTTTCTCTAGGCCAAACAAGCGAATAATTTCCTCAACGAGATCGGCTGCTACATTTATATCCGCACGGAATGACGGTGGTGTTACCAAAAGCTCACCGTCAGTTTGATAATTTCTGTCATCTATGATCAAGCCAAGATCTTGCAATATACGGATTTGTTCGCTTAAGAGAACATCCACACCGCACAGACGTTTAACATACGTAGGTTGAAAACGGATCGGCTGCCGGACAAGCGGTGCCGGGTAACTGTCGATTATCGTACTGGTGGTAGCATCGACGAGGCCAGCTTTAGGCAGCAGCTCAACGAGTCGAGCGAGCGCGACCGCAGTTAAGTTAGGATCAACGCCGCGTTCAAACCGCATGGACGCGTCGCTTCGCAATTTGAGCGCTTGAGCAGTTTTACGGATCGACTTGGCGTCAAAATTGGCCGATTCGATCAATGCGCCCGATGTCTGCGTCGCAATTTCGCTCTCTTTGCCGCCCATGACACCCGCAATGGCGAGCGGCTTTGACTGATCGGCGACCACCAACATATCTTCCGTGAGCTCGCGCACGACACCATCAATTGTTGTAATTTTTTCGCCCGGTTTGGCCGGTCGCACAATCATCTTATGACTGGTTAGTTTGGCTTGATCAAAAGCATGCAGCGGTTGGCCGACCTCGAGCATGACGTAGTTGGTGAGATCTACTAAATTATTTACGGGACGAACCCCAAGACTTTGCAAGCGTGCGCTGAGCCACGCAGGCGAAGGTGCGATCCGCAGGTTGGACAACATGATCATCGAATAGCGCGGGCAGAGAGCCGGATCAATGATTTGTATGCTCCCAGAATTTTTTTGCGCGCTATTGGTGATGAGATCAGCTCCAGTTCGGCCATAATTTTCAATGAGTAAGGACTGCCGTCGCATCGCACCAATATCGCGCGCCGCTCCAAGATGTGACAGCAGGTACGAGCGATCCGCTAAAACATTTACATCCAAAATCGCGTCATCCAATCCAAGGACGGCACGAACATCCGTGCCGACGGCCGCCTCTGCAGGCAAAATTAAGATTCCAGCGGCATCGGCCGACAAGCCCAGTTCCGCTGCTGACGCCAGCATGCCTTCGGACTTAACGCCTTGAATCTCACGTGCCGCAATCGCAACGCCACCCGGCAAGCTTGACCCAATCAAGGCCGTCGGCACTTTTTGCCCAACACGAATATTTTTTGCACCGCAAACAATCTCCAGTGTATCCGAGCCCACCGAAACTTTTGTGAGTTGTAACTTAGTTGACCGGGGATGCGGACGAATTTCTAAAATCTCACCAACAACAACTTTCTGCATGTCTTGTCCGAGCAACTGCACGCCTTCAACTTCAGCCGCTTTCATGGTGAATTGTTCGGCCAGGGTCTGTGGCGTCACGTCGAGTGGGACAAATTCTTTGAGCCAGTTGTAGCTAAGTTTCATGCTAAATCGTGTTCATGCTGAGCTAAAATTGTTCCAAGAAGCGTAAATCGCCCGACATCAACCAACGCAAATCGTCAATGCCATATTTGAACATCGTAATGCGATCAAGCCCCATACCAAATGCAAAACCCTGATACTTGGCCGGATTGAGGCCGCCATTCTTGAGTACATTGGGATGGATCATCCCCGCACCACCTGCCTCGAGCCAACCAGTTTTTTTACAAACTGAGCAGCCCTTGCCCGTACAAAAAGTACACGAGATATCGAGTTCGACACTGGGTTCGGTAAAAGGAAAATACGATGGGCGCAATCGCGTTTTTAAAGATTGCCCAAATATTGTCTCATACAACGTATGCAGCACGCCCTGCAAGTCCGCAATGGAAGTTGTCTCATCCACGATAAAACCCTCGATCTGATGAAAAGTATTGTCATGGGTTTTGTCAGTTGCCTCATAGCGATAGACCCGTCCGATATTTACAACACGGAACGGCGGCTTGCGTGAGCGCATCGCCCGTACCTGCATGTTGGATGTGTGCGTGCGCAAAAGTAAGCGATTATTGCTTGCCTGGACCGAGCTTTCTTTAAATTTCTCTTGCTGCTTTAACCAAAATGTTTGGTACATATCGCGAGCGGGATGATGCCCCGGTATATTTAACAGCTCAAAGTTATTCAACTCGTCGTCTACCTCTTGTCCGCGCACTACTTCAAAACCCATTGATCGAAAAATATCTTCTACTTCCCGGCGGACTTGCTCCGTCGGATGAAGGTGCCCGAGCGGCCGTGGCGCCACAGGCTCGGTTACATCAAATGTCTCGCGCTCAACCACTTTTCCAAGCTCTTCTCGCCGAACATCGGATTGTCGCTCAGTAATTTGTTTGTCGAGTGAGTCTCGCAATGTGTTAAGCGCTGGTCCAAGTTCGCGTTTTTGTTCGGTCGTGAGGTCCTTAAGATTGCGCAAAGCCAACGGGATCACACCTTTGCGTCCCAAATATTCGACCCGAACTTTTTCAAGTTGGTCAGGAGTTGCCGCAGTGCTAAGAATTTTCTGGACAGTTTTTTCTAGCGCCGAGATATCGGTCAACTGAGTTAGATTTTTTGGAACTTCGTTTTTCATACTTGATGGTCACTTACAGCGTTGATCATACAGTTTTTTTGGGTGGAACAATTTTTTCAAGCGATGGGCCCGACGTGCGAAGGGGTGGCTTTGGAGAAAATCGTGTGACGAGAGGTTTGGGACCAGTTGCGGGACGAACATCACTCAATGCTGGCACGGTCGACTTGTCAGACAATTTGCCAAGACCTTTACCATATCGTCCCGTTTGCCCATTTAGAATTGACGGTGGCGCGGCGGCTTGTCGCAGGTGCACCGTACTGGCGTGGCTCTGAAATGCCAGTTCGACCAATACCACAGCTGCAACAAACAGTAACGCACTCCATATATTAAAGATACGATATTGTTGCAGCACGAGCGAACCCACCAACACGAGCGATAACAACAGCCCTTGTCTAAACGCTGTGCTCAGATGTGCAAAAATTACTTCTTTGCGACTGCGTAATACCCGAACCACAAACCCAAGGAGCGTCGTCAAGCTTGCGACGGCAAAATAGAGACTCGTTAAAAACAGGGTCGGTCCGAGCCAACCCGTAGAAAACGGATTTAAAAAGTAAATCACGACCGCAAGGGCCGCCGCCGACAAGACTGCTGCCACTAATAATCCAAGCACATAGCGCTTCATCTATATAAATGTAACGGGATTGTGCTTCCTTGACAACGCCCGAACAACTCGCTGTGGTACTATCGGCGGTAACGTTAATAACTAATTAAAGCTCTCCCTCAATGAAAACTGCCAAAACTATCGCCGCGCGCATCATATTAAGTGGCGCGCTCATTTTTTCATTTACACCCGGAACTGCATCAGCGGCAACGGTGACTGATGACACCGCGGCCCAGTTCGGCGCGGGTACCGCCGCGGGTACAACCGTCATAACGCGCGATGATGGGGAGATTCGGCTCAGCACGAGTACTGTAGGCAGTTACGACGAAGAAATCGATGGAAGTAATGACGCCCTGTCGCTCGGGTTTTCCGACGGCATCGCTGCTCGAGCTGACACTGACAAGTTCGGAAATATTTATGCGGTATTTACCGGATTTTTAGGCACCGATGCACGCGTCTACTTTGCTGGATCACGCGATGGCGGTGTCAATTGGGATGGAGATCTTGCGACACCCGGCGTCGATGAACCCACACTTCTCCCATTAAATTCTACTGATGGCCAACCCGGAGCATTTTTACCTGACATTGCTGTAGATGATTCTGTTTCTCCCCCGCGCGCATACGTAGTTTTCTTGGATGACATCACTGACGTTGGTTCGCCCGGAGTTGTTACGGACTCTCATGTATATACAACTTCTATGACGCCGGGGACCAGCGGCGCGTCGTGGACGGGTATTCGCCGCGTCAATAAATTGGCGACGGTGGGACAAGGCGCCGCCAATCAAGTCGGCACTATTCGTGGAGGTCCTAGAGTCGAGTTGTCACCCACGACCAATGATATGTACGTCGTTTGGGGTAACGACACATCGGTAGCCTTTGAGTACAAATTGTATTTCAGTAAGGCGGATCGAACCTCAGCCACCGGCGATTTTATTTTTGACGCGGATCGTTCGGGCACTCCTTGTGACAGTGGCACCAGCCCCTGCCAAGATTTACGGATTGATGACAACGTGGCGGCTGGAGCCAATGGTCTTTCTGCATCGCCGGCACTTGCGGTAGCTCCCGACAACACAGTTTATGTGGCTTACGAAGACGCGCGCTTTGCAACTAGCCCGATCGTCAACCGTGACCGCTCCATTTTTTTGGTGAAGTTTTCTCCAACGGACAGCATCTCTTCACCACCTGCCGTATCAGTTAGAGTCGATACCGCCGATAGCAGCCCAGATATCAAACCCAGCCTCGACCCGAACATCGCACTGGATCCCACCACCGCAGGTGCCAGCAAAAAAGTTTTTATTGTCTATAGTCAAAAAGATACGACCAGTTTCCGCACAAATATTTCTGTTTCAACTGACAACGGTACGACTTTTACTACCACTCCGCTCGGCTGTGTTGCTGCCTGCGTGGGTGACGTCCTCTGGCCAGATATTGCTGTCGACGCATTTGGCAATGCGGTTTTAGTGCATTCTGAAATTGCCCCGGGTGATGACGTAACGTATAACTATTTACCCGCTGGCAGTTCGACGTGGCAAACAAACAGTTTTGTCCTACCGTTTACCGCGACTACTTCTGATACACCGTCCGTAATTGTAAATGATGCCGGGGATTTTATTTCCTTTTGGCGTGACACAGGCGGCATTGACCAGTGGTTTTCTGCGGCCTCGCTTGATAGTGGTGTTACATGGAACAAACGCTTTGATGCAACCGGCACCTTTACGTCACGGATCCTGGACCTCGGTGACAGCTCAGTAAACCCAGGAAACTTTTTAGCTGACCGATTACTTCCAGGTGGTGGCGTTGCCGGCGGGGCAGCCAACGAACTCAAATTTCAGTGGCGTGGCGCCGCAGCGCAGGCAGATGTCACAAGCCAGACCTTTACTGGACCGGATGGATCAGGAGGTTCGTACTATACGGGTCTATCGATTGAGTCACGCATTGTAAATGGTCTCGAACAAACTAATCTCAATCTCGATGGCAAACGCTACGTGCAATATAAAGCAACCCTCGGCACTGGCACTGGTGCGGCCAGTGGCTTGTCGCCGTATATACGTTCGATCTCATTGGATTTTAGCGGCGACGGTCCATTGGTGCGATTGTCAGGTTCTGATCGCTACGGAACCGCAGCAGTAATTTCTCAAAATAAATTTACACCGGCCTCAGTAGAAAGTTTGGTTGTAGCATCCGGTGAAGTTTTTGCAGATGCCTTGCCTGGCGGTCCGCTTAGTGGCTTGCTCGGAGGGCCATTGTTGTTGACACGTGGCTCGTCGTTGCCATCTGCGACGGGCGGAGAGATTACGCGTGTTTTGCAAACTGATTTGGGTGATATTGACGTGTATTTGCTGGGTGGCGACGCCTCGGTTTCGGCCGATGTTGAGACAGCCATCAAGGGCTTGCGACCAGACATTGCGGTTAAGCGCATCGGCGGTGGCAATCGCGTTCAAACGAGTAAATTGATTGCGGAAGAAATGGACACGATACGAACAAGCAAAGGACTCGGCACAGCCGACCGAGCGTTTATCAGTTTGTCGACCAACTTCCCGGATGCGTTAGCAGCTTCTGGTCCTGGGTCTTCAACGTCAGTCAATTCAAAAAACATTTCGATCCTATTGACCGGCGGTAGCGAACTCGATCAAATGATAGAAGACTACCTGTCAGCAAAATCTGCGACCCTCTCAACCGTCTATTTAACGGGGGGGACTGCGGCGTTGAGCAACCAAGTCTTCTTAGACGCCGACGCAATCATTGGCACAGCCAAGCGCCTGTCTGGTTTGGACCGGTACTCAACAGCTGCAGCAATCAACAATGAGTTTTATGTTGGCGCGTTGGCGCCTGCCTGTGTCGGTGTCGCAACCGGTGAGAACTTCCCCGATGCACTGGCTGGCGGCAAACATGCGGGCTCTAAAAATTGTCCGATTGTTTTGGTTCGAAAAACTGGAGTACCCAGTGCGACCAATTCTTATGTCAGCGGCAATGCAGGAACGATCAGCGGCGGATTTGTGTACGGTGGAATTGTCCCGATCCCCGACTCCGTCAAAGCCTCGGTTGAGAGTCTCTACTAAATCTGCTCACACATAGTGTTTGAGAAAGCAAAAAGGCTCGGGTGATCTCCGAGCCTTTTTTGATTAGTTATTCCACACTCCCTGCGCTGAGATGCTACGAAACAAAACCACTTGCCTGTCCTGCTTCGCAAATATTTTTGAAGTCGCAAAACTTACAGGCAAAAGATGGCGTCGGGACAAAATCGCTCTTAATTATCTCGCCGATTTTTTCTTGGACATCCGCCTCCAGCTTAGTGAGCTCGTCATCTGTGCGGCTGGTGGTAACTTTTTTTCCTTCGTCGAGAAAGTACCAGGTTAACTTGCTGGCTGTTCGGCCAAAAACTTTTTTAGCCGCGAGGGCATACAGCGCGAGCTGATTATTTTTTTTGAGCGCGGATTCTTTCTTAAGCGAACCGGTTTTATAATCAATAATTTCGAGCGTGCCGTCAGGTAACGTATCGGCGCGATCAACGCGACCATTGAGGACATGCGGTCCGATCTTGAGATTGTAGTCGCGCTCGATCCAAAAAGCGGGGGCTAGCGTTGCGCTGTTGTCGTCGTAGTAGCGAGATAACGCCTCGCGTGCTGCTGCTTTTCGCTCTTGTTCGTGACGTTTGGAGTCATACCATTCTGAGAGCCAGTATTGGTCCAGTAGCTCAAGCAATTTGTCCTTGGTTGGCAGCGGCTGATCGGCTTGCACAAGACGATAGAATGCTGCCATTGCCTCGTGCATACTTTTTCCGTATGAGAACGTTGGGCTTCCAAGCGACGGAATCTTGTACATGTGCGCAAATTTATATTGCAGCGGGCAGGTATCAAAGACGGTCAGTTGCGTGTATGAAAAGCGTTTTGGCAGTGGCAGTTTAAAGGACGATACCTTGCTCGGCTTGGCCACTTCGCGTTGTATCTCGATTGTTGTGGATGGCGCACCAGGACGCAAAGCAGCAACACCGGCTTCCGCTAAAAAACGAGAGGGTTTGCGTTTGCGCGCTCCGCCATCGTCGACACAACTCGTCAGTATTAACTCATCGCGCGCGCGCGTGCAGGCAACGTAAAATAATCGGCGCTCTTCCGCGAGGTGAAGTTGCTTGTCGTCGAGATCGGGTAATACTTGTTCGCCCATGACTAACTCGATCGGTAGCTCGATTGGATCTCGGCGTGTGATAGATGGAAAATGCAGCTCGGTCAGATTAAAGACAAAGACAATCGGAAACTCCAGACCTTTGGCTGCATGGATCGTCAAAATTTTTACTGCGTCTGGGGTCGCCTCAACATCAGCAGGAAGTGGATTTTCTCCTGCTTCTACGAGTAAGTCAAAGTGCTCAATCCAGGCACGAACATCTTTCTCAAGACTCTCGCGTTCAAATTGTAAGAGGCGTCGGAAAAATTGATTAATGTTGAGTATTGTCTCGGTATTTTCTGCAGTTTCGTGCTTGAGAAGATTTTCTAGCAGTTTGATGTCTTCTACATAAGCAAAGATCAATTGACCCACTGATTTTTCTTGTGCAAGCGTAAGGTATTTCTTAAGTGTGGCGACTAGTTGTCTTAGCTTTTTTTGCGATTCGCCAGAAATTAATGGCTGAGGAGTTTCAGGCTGGGTCTTCGAAGGCTCTTTTTGCTCGGGGGCATGGACCGCCTCGCCTTCTTGTTCAACTTCGTCAAGCGCCGGTAACTCAACCGAGCGCTCTATTGTTTCATAGAGTGATTGATTGTGGCGACGCGAAAAATGTAAGAGCGTGACCAGATCTCGAGGTTCGATTGCAAAATGTGCGGTGGTTAAAAGCCGGTACAATGAGATCGAATCGCGAAAATCAGCAACTACTCGCAAGAACGCCATCAGGTCGAGAATTTCTGGACGAGCAAATAATCCCTTGATCGCCATAAACTGAAATGGAATCTGATTTGCGGCGAGCGCCGCAATAACTGGTTCGGCCGCTGCGTTAGAGCGCACTAATACCGCCATATCCGACCATGCGCTTCCCTTTTGCTGCCGTTGGACCATCTCACGCACGATAAACTGCACTTCGTCCTCACGTGTGGCCGCGTGATGATGGGTTGGCTTCGGACCAGCGCCACGGGCACCCGTTAACCGCTTGTTGATGCCAAGCTGTAACTCGAGTCGATTGGGGTTATTAAACTGGATGGCAGTGTACGCACAATCGAGAATATTTTGTGTCGAACGAAAATTATCAACGAGTGCAATCTTTTTGGCGCTCGGGTAATGCTTTTGAAACAGCAAAACGTTAGCGACGGAAGCACCGCGCCAGCGATAAATGGCCTGATCATCATCGGCTACCACGGTAAGGTTTGGGCCTTTACTTTCTTGTACATCCGGTTTGTTTGTCGGTGACGGTGCGAGCTCACGGATAAGCTGGTATTGCGCAAAGTTCGTATCTTGGAACTCATCGACAAGGATTGCCTTAAACTGGCGTCGGTACTTGGCAAGTACAGACGGACGTCGACGAAAAAGTTCGAGCGTCAGCGTAATGAGATCAGCAATATCAATCCGGCCCGACTCGTGTAACAACTTTTGATAAGTCGTAAACGCCTTAGCAACTTCAAGTTGTCGACGCGCCTCTTCCATTGCCGCAGCTTGGTCAAAGTCACTCTCTGCAGCAACTTTTGAGTCCGCCTTGTGCTCGAGTGACTCAACACGCTTAAGATTTTTCTCGGCCCACTGCAGATACTTTTCTGGAGAGACGGCTTCATCCTTGGCTCGGCTAAAGTGACGAACCAATGCCGCGACAAACTTACTAGGATTTCCGAGCGGTCGATAAAAATCGAGATCAAAGGCAAAAAGATTTTTTCGCACGAGCATTTGCTGTTGTGCCGGGGAGAGCACTTCAAAATCAGGGCTGATACCAATCGCCAGAGAATTCTCACGCAAAACGCGCTCGCCAAAAGCATGAAACGTGTTAATCCACGGTTGTTCGTACCCGAGGGGCATCAAGTGATCGAGGCGTGACTCCATTTCATCGGTTGCCTTGTTGCTAAATGTCATCGCGAGAACTTGGTCGCCGCGCAGGCCACCCACTGTAAGCAGATGCGCCAGGCGCTCTGTAATGACCGTCGTCTTGCCGGTACCGGCACCGGCAATAATCAACAGCGGTCCTGCGCTGTGCATGACCGCTTCTCGCTGTGCTGGCGTCAAATGCCCGAGCGAACGACTTCCCGTCGGAGCAGCCGCCCTCGACTGTGCAGCTGGCCGTTTCTGCATTGTGGGACGATCTGCTTTTACCAACGTCTGCTGCGCCACGGCTACAGCGTAATTTCTAGTTGCTCAATATTCTTTTTGGACGAAGCACTCTGCGGAACAGTCGTGTCCGGTAACACGCCAGTTGGTTTTGTCTCAAGCAGGTTGACGTCATCGAGTTTACCGGACAATCGTTCAAATTTGGTCCCCACGCGGTCAGCCGCATTTTTTGCGTTGGTTACGTGTCGTGACAACACGGATAGCTCCTCCCCAAATGCGGCCGAGTCTTTTTGTACTGTTCGTAACAATTGCAAAACTTGCCGCGAGAGCTCTTCCATCCGCGCGCCCTCTAGTCCGATCAAGATTACTTTTAGAAAATAGTAAAACGTGTTGGGCGAGACGAGGTACACGCGTCGCTCGGCAGCGTAATCCATTACCTCTTCGGTACGCTGCACGATCTCGTAGTAAATCGCCTCACTCGGTACATACATCACCGCAAAATCAACGGT